>JAICTV010000162.1 GCA_025936175.1 Phycisphaerae bacterium | reverse complement strand
TCGTCGTTGTCGCTCTGCCACATGTCGCCGAAGGAGTCGATGGCGAACTCGTAACAGTTGCGAAAGTTGTGCCCGATCGGCGTGAGGTGACGGCCGTCGAGATCGATGCGCAGCGCCAGTCCCGCCGTCCACACGCGGCCATCATCGCTCTTCTGGTTGGGCGTATTCTTCCCGCGCATCGATGCGTACATGCCGCTGTTGAGCGTCCACCCGCCGGCGTCTTTGACGTGCTGCGGCCCTTCGTTGCCGACGTTGAAGTACCAGCGGCCGTCGAGGAAGCCGACGAACGCGTGCACGCCGTGATCGATGTCGAAACCGCCGAAGCCGGTGAGGAAGATCTGCTTCTTATCCGCCTTGTCATCGCCGTCCGTATCCTCGTACACGATCACATTCGGCGAGCAGGAGACGATGACCTTATTGCCAAGCACCGCGACGCCGAGCGGCGCGGTCAAATCCTTGTCCTCCACGAATACTTTGGATGAGTCACACTTCCCGTCGCCGTCGGTGTCCTCCAGGATCATGATCCGATCGCCGTCGGGATGCTTGAGCGCGTGCAGCGGGTGGAGCGTCTCGCGATAGTTGACGGCCTCCGCGACCCAGATTCGGCCGCGGGAATCGATGTCAAGGTTGGTGGGGTTGAAGAACTGCGGCGATTGCGCCCAGATCTTCGCCTCGAGCCCGTCCGGCAGCACGAACTGATCCGCATCATCGGCATAGGCGGTTGCGACGAACGCGGACAGGGCAACCGACGCGATCAGGCGGCCAATCTTCATGCCGACGTTATACCGGATGGCCGCGGTCGAGCCGATACGTAAGATGTGACGGCACTCCCGACGATCACCATGAGCAACCCGCCGCCGACTCCGCCCCCGCCGACGCCAGCGATTCCGCAACCTCCGGCTGCCGGCCTGACGCCGCAGCAGATGCAGGACATTGCCACGGCGCGGCAGCGCGCGGCGAAACTCCGCCGCGCGATCTCCGTCGCGAAGTTCGACGCGTGGGGCGTCGCGTTCTTCGGCGGGCTGACGTTCCTCGCGTCGCTCGTGAGTTTCAGCCTCGTCGGCATCGCGCTGGGCATGGGCATGGCGATCGTCGCGTACGTCGAGTTCAAAGGGATCGAGCGATTGCGGCAGCTCGACCCCGAAGCCGCCACGACGCTCGGCCGCAACCAACTCTTCTTTGGCGGCATGCTGCTGCTCTACGCGATCTACAGCCTCTTCTCGATCTATCACGACAACGCCCCTCCTTTCGGCGGCGCGATCAGCTCTGCGGACGCGGCGGCGATCGGCGTCGATGTCACGAGCATCACGCGGATGATCGGCTTGCTCGTCTACGGCACGCTCGCGGTGGTCGCGATCACCGTTCAAGGCGGCACCGCGCTCTACTACTTCTCACGCCGGCGGTACATCGAGGAGTACGCGCGCCAAACGCCGCAGTGGATCCTCGACGCGCAGCGCGCTGGCTTGCCGATGTAGTTGCCCACTACCATGCGCGGCCGCCATGAGCACCGCGCGCTCCGCCACCATCGCCCTCGTCATCGCCACCGCGCTGTGGGGCTCGGGCTTCACGTGGGCCAAGACCGCGGGCGAGACGGTCAACCATCTCGCCGGCGTCGGCGACGGCGCGCCGCTCGGCCCGATCTGGGTCCTTGCCTGCCGCTTTTTCATCGCCACCGTCGTGTGGCTTGCGATCTTTCCCGACGCCCGGCGCCGCTGGGATCTGCAAGTGATCTGGCGGAGTATCGTTTTGGGCGTGCTCCTTTCGATCGGCATGATCGTGCAGCACCTCGGGCTCGACCGCACCAGCGAGGCCGTCAGCGCGTTCCTCACCAGCCTGACGATCCTCTTCGTACCGCTGATGATGATGATCGTGTTGCGCCGCCCCCCGGCAGGCGTCATGTGGGCAGGCGTGATCGTCGCGGGACTGGGCGTGTGGCTGCTGACCGGTGCGTCGGCCAGCACGTTCGGGCTCGGCGAGCTGCTCGGGCTGGCGTGCGCGGTCTCATACTCGGTCGACATCATCGCCGTGAACGCGCTCGTGCGGCCGGGCGATGCGGCGCGCGTTACCGCCGGGCAGTTCCTCGTCGTCGCGATCATCGCCGCAGTCACGTGCGTCTTCCTCCCCGCCGGCCGCAACAGCCTGGCGCCGGCGCGGCTGATCGACCTGATGTCGCACCCTGCGATCGGGTTGAACGTCGCGCTGCTGGCGGTGCTGGCAAGCTGCGGCGCGTTCGGACTTCAGTTCCGGTTTCAACCCGCGCTCGATCCGACGCGAGCCGCGCTGCTCTACCTGCTCGAGCCGATCTTCGCCTGCATCTGCGCCGGCGTCCTGACCGGCCGCTGGCTCGACGCGAAAGGGACGATCGGCGCCGTCATGATCTTGCTCGCCAACGTGCTGGTTGAGCTGCTGCAAGCGCGGCGGCGAAGCGCGGGAGATTCCGACGCGGCCGCGATGACCGACGCCGGCGCCGGCGCGGCGATCGTAGATTGACGCTGGACAGATGCTCGGATCGGTTATCATGCTTCCTCGACGGCGATGAACCTTTACGCGGCACGGGATCTCGCGCGGATGCTGATGCATCGTCACGGCCTGGACGGCTGGACGTTCAGCTTCGATCACGCGCGCCGCCGCTTCGGCTCGTGCCGCCCGAAGCAGAGACGTCTCACGCTGTCGCGCGTGTTGACGTTGCTCAATGGCGAAGACGAGGTCCGCGATACGATCCTGCACGAGATCGCGCACGCGCTGACGCCGGGCGACGGGCACGGGCGGCGGTGGAAGCTCAAGTGCCTGGAGATCGGCGCGCGGCCGGTTCGCTGTTACACCGAAGCGTCGGTGGCGTCGCCGCCACGGCGTCCGGCGCCGTTGCAGATCGGCTGCCCCGCGTGCGGTTGGTGGTCCGATCGGCATCGACGATCCAACCGTCGCCTGATCTGCCGAAGTTGTCGACGTGACGTCGTCATCCGCCCCCGCCTGTGCGACGCGGTGGCAACTTTTTAAATCCTGCAATTCCTACAGCGCACGTTTCGCTTGCGACCGTTTTCGGCCTCTTCGCGGACGCTGCATTTGCGCCGCGTTCGGTTAAAGTGTTCACCCGAACAATCAAGGGCCAGGAGAAAGACTCATGAATCGATCGCGTGTTTCGACGTCAAAACTGTTCACGGTACTGCTGACGACCATCTTGTCGTTCATCGCGATTTCGTGCGAGAAGGAGGGCGCTTCCTCCTCCTCGTCGACGCCGACGGTCGCACCGGCGAGCGGGCCCTCCGCTTCGGCCGGTGCGTCGGCGACGCCCGCCGCCGGCGAAGCGCCCAAGATCTTCAAGGCGTCCGATCCGTCGGCGCTCAAGCTGGCCTTCGTCACCAACAACACCAGCGAGTTCTGGAAGATCGCGTCGGCGGGAGTGCACAAGTACGAAAAGGAAGCCAACATCCAGGTTGACATCAAGATGCCGCCCAACGGCAAGACCGAGGAGCAGAACTCGACGCTGGAGAACCTCGTCAGCCAGGGCTACAACGGCATCGCCGTCAGTGTGATCGCGCCGGCCGACCAGGTGCAGAACATCAACCGCGCCGCGAAGAAGACCAACGTCATCACGTTCGATTCCGACTCCGCTTCGTCCAATCGGCTTCTCTACATCGGGACGAACAACTTCGCCGCCGGTCAGACGCTGGGCAAGGAGATCGTCAAGTTGCTTCCCAGCGGCGGAAAGATGGCGGTCTTCGTCGGCACGTTCTCCGCGGACAACGCTGCGCAGCGGCTCAAGGGAATCGAGGACACGATCAAGGGGCACAACATCGAGATCGTCGCCCGCAAGGAAGACGCGACCGATCGCGCCAAGGCGCGGTCGAACGTCGAGGACGTTCTCAACGCGTACTCCGATCTCAATCTCGTTACCGGCCTGTGGTCCTACAACGGTCCGGCGATCGCCGCGGCGCTGGATGCCTCGGGCAAGAAGGGCAAAGTCCTCGCCGCGGTGTTCGATGAAGAACAGGGCACGCTCGACGGCATCAAGAGCGGCACCATCCAGTGCACCTGCGTGCAGAAGCCTTTCCAGTTCGGATATCTCTCCAGCAAGTGGCTGCACGATCTCGCGACGCAGGGCGATGCGATCAAGCTGCCCGAGGGACGCGTGATCGACACCGGCGTGGACATCATCAACTCGGCGAACGTCGCGGATTTCGAGAAGAACCTTGCGTCGATGAAGGCGGGAGCGTGATCCGTTCCTCTCGTAGCATGGCCGTCTCGGCCATGCCTTCTCGAGCCGGAACAGGCATGGGCGAGACGCCCATGCTACGTGTGGGGAAGAGCGACGGATGAGTAACTCCGCACCCATCCACCTCGAAATGCGCGGGATCGTGAAGCGATTCCCCGGCGTCGTCGCATTGGGCGGGGTGTCGCTCCACGTCCGTGGAGGCGAAGTGCTCGCGCTGATGGGCGAGAACGGCGCGGGCAAGTCTACGTTGATGAAAATCCTCGGCGGCGCATATCCGGCGGACGAGGGTCAGCTCTTCATCGACGGCGAAGAAGTCGTCTTCCGCAAGGTCTCCGATGCGAAACGTCGCGGCATCGCGCTGATCCACCAGGAGCTGATGCTCGCGCCCAACCTCGACATCGCCGGCAATATTTTTCTCGGCGGCGAAGCGCGCGGGGCAATGGGACGGCTTAGCCGGTCGGAGATGATCGCGCGATCCCGTGTCCTGCTCAATCGCGTCGGGTTAGCGCTGCCGCCGACAACGCAGGTCTCTTCACTCACCGCCGGGCAGATGCAGATGGTGGAGATCGCGCGAGCGCTCGCGCTCGACGCCCGCGCGGTGATCATGGACGAGCCGACCAGCTCCCTCACCGCCGGCGAATCGGAGCACCTGTTCAAGATCATCCGCACGTTGCGCGGGCAAGGGATCGCGATCATCTATATTTCGCACCGGATGGAAGAGGTGCTCAAGCTCTCCGACCGCATCACCGTCCTGCGCGACGGAAGAAACGTCGGCGAGTTGCCGGCGGCGGAGGCAACCCAGGACAAGATCGTCTCGCTGATGGTCGGGCGGGCGTTCACCCATCGATTTCCCGATCGCGCCCCGCTGCCCGCGGATACGCCCGCCCGGCTGGTTGTCGAAGATTTACTCGTGCCAGGCGCGCCGAGCGGCGTCTCGTTCACGGCCCGTCGCGGAGAGATCGTCGGCTTCGCCGGGCTCGTCGGCGCCGGGCGCACGGAGCTGATGCAATGCATCTTCGGCGTCGATCGGCCGCTGGCCGGGCGGATGATCCTCGACGGACAAGGTTATTCGCCGAAGAAGCCGCGCGATGCGATCGCAGCCGGCGTGTATCTCGCGCCCGAAGACCGCAAGCGTCACGGCCTCGTCCTGCCGATGACGATCGCGCAGAACACGTCGCTCCCCGACATCGCCAACTACACCCCCAGGGGCTGGCTCAACCGCCGCCGTGAGGTGCGCGTCGCGCAGGCGGAGCGCGAACGCATGGCCATCAAGGCGCCCACCGTGCAAGTGAAGACGGTGAACCTCTCGGGCGGAAATCAACAGAAGGTCGTGCTCGGCAAGTGGCTGGCGATGACGCCGAAGGTGCTCATTCTCGACGAGCCCACGCGCGGAATCGACGTCGGCGCCAAGGCCGAGATCTACCGCCACATGGCCGACATGGCCGCCGCCGGCATCACCATCCTGATGGTCTCCTCCGAGATGGAGGAGGTCATCGGCATGAGCGACCGCGTCATCGTGATGCACGAGCGACGAATGATCGGCATCCTGCGGCGCGAGGAGCTGACGCAGGACCGCATCGGCGCGCTGATGACCGGCCGCGTCGAGCAGATCGAGCACGACCGCCCCATCACCACGGATACCGCAGCATGATCGGCCTTCGACGCGAATTTGGAATGCTCGTCGCCCTGGTGCTCATGTGCCTGGGCCTGTACCTCTCTAATCCTGACTTTCTGAGTCAGTCCAACATCGTCAACACGTCGCGACAGATCTCGATGCTGGGGATCTTCGCCGTCGGCACGGCGTTCGTGATCATCACGGGCGGCATCGACCTCTCCATCGGCTCGATCATCGGACTGACGGGCGTGATCATCGCGCGATTGTCATCGCCTTCGTTCGACGGGCTGGGCCTCTCGCTCTGGATCGGAATCCCCGTCGCGCTGGCAGTGGCGGTGCTGATCGGATGGATTCAAGGGGTGCTGATCACGCGGCTCGATCTTCAGCCGTTCATCGTCACCCTCGGCGGGATGCTGCTGCTGCGCGGCGTTTCCCAAACGATCGTCAAGGGCGGCACCATCGGCTTCGGCTCATCGCGTTTCACCGAGCTCTCCGACAGCGGCTTGCTCTTCTGTCACGGCGATCCGCTGATCAGCTATCCGGTGATCATCTTCCTCGCCATCGTGCTGATGGGGGCGTACGTCCTGCACTTCACCGTCTTCGGTCGCTACGTCTACGCGATCGGCGGGAACCGCGATGCGGCGGCGTACTCCGGCATCAACGTCAAGCGCGTCGAGACGCTCACGTACGTGATCTCGGCGGGACTCGCCGGCGTCGCCGGCGTCTGCTACGCCGCCTACATCGGGCAGATGTCGCAGCAGGTCGGCATCGCCTACGAGCTCTATGCGATCGCCGCGGCAGTCATCGGCGGATGCTCGCTGCGCGGCGGCGAAGGCACGATCTTCGGCATCATCATCGGCTCGGGGATCATGCGCGTCATCGACAACGGCATCAACATGTTCCAACTCAAGTACCAGACGCCGGACGGCCAGCACCGCATCTGGCGGCTCGATCCGAACTGGAACTTCATCATCATCGGCGCGGTGATCCTGCTGGCGGTCATCGTCGATCAGCTCGCGCACATCGTGCAGCTCAAGCGCCGCACCCGCCGCGTCGCCGCCACCGGCAAGGGCGAGGCGCAGCCGCCGGAGCCGGGAAACCCCAAGCTCCGGCCGACGGAGACGTAGTCCCGCAGGTGAACCGCGCAACAAAAACCCTCACCGACTGGCGGTGAGGGTCTGTCTCAGCTCGGCAGGTAGGACTCGAACCTACAACCAGCCGGTTAACAGCCGGCTGCTCTACCATTGAGCTACTGCCGAAAATGTGCGTGCCCCGCCTTATACGTTCGTCGGCTCGGGGGGATCGGTAATTTAGTGAGGGTGCCTCTTGTGTCAAGGCGAACGGGGTTTCTGCAGTTCCCCGAGCAACTCGCGCGCGCGGGTATTCGACGGGTCGAGCCGCAGGACCATGCCGAACTGCTGCTTTGCCAGATCCCAATGGCCAGACTGGAAATACATCTGACCGAGGTTGAGATGGCCCTCGAGGGACGAGGGGTCGGCGGCGACGCCCTCCTCGGCGATGCGGATCGCATCGGCCAGATGCCCTTGTTCGGCGAGAAGCGCGCCGAGGTTGTTCAAGGCGGGCGCGTACTTCGGCTCGTACACCAGAGCCTGCTGATAACGCCGGATCGCTCCCGCGACGTCGCCTTGGCGGCGGAGCGCGTCGCCGAGGGTCAGGTAGCTGCCCGCGTACTCGGGCTTCAGCTCGATCGCGCGGTTGGCGAGGCGCACCGCCGTCGGCAGGTCGCCGTCGTCAACGGCCGCCGCGGCAAGGCTGTTGTACGCGGCGAAGCTGCGCGGGTTGACGTCCAGCGCGTGATGAAACAGCGCCTGCGAGTCACGCCAGTAACGAATCTGCAGAGAGCTGCGAAGAGCTAGTACGACGAGGACGACGCCGATGATCCATGACAGCGGCCTGACGCGGCGCCGTTCCAGCAGCCACGCGAGAGCCAACGCCGGACCGAGCATCGCGAGATAAAGATAGTGATCGCCGACGGTGGAGTACGCCTGGAAGTCGAACGGAACGAAGCCCAGCACGGGCAGCAGCGGCGCAAGGAACAGGACCGCCGCGAGCACGAGCACCGCAACGCGGCGACGCCAAATGAACAGCGCCGCCGCGACTGCGATCGGTGCGACCCACGCCCACAACAGCCAGCCGTTCTTGATCGCCACTTCCGGCGTGCGGCCGTAGTCGATCGTCAGCTTCGCCGGCCAGATCAACTTGAACAGGTAGAACGCGAGCGTGTCCAACGCAACCAGCGGCCGCGCCCACAGCCGCGACAGCTCGTGCGCGTGTTGTGCGGCTTGAACCCGTTTCGTCACGATGACGATCGGAGCAGCGAGCAAGAGCCACACGCCGACGGATTTGCAGATCAATCGCACCGGCCGTTTGGCGACAGCGCAGTCCAGCGCTGCCGCCATCAACGGCACGACGATCGCCGTCGGCTTTGAAAGCAGCGCGAGCGTAAAGGCGAGGGTCGCGAGCACGAATGCCCTCGGATCGTGCTCGCGGGCGAACTTCAGATACTGCCAAAGCGCGATCAGCGCGAGCATCGCGTACAACACGTCCTTCGTTCCCGAGGCCCACGCCACCGCTTCAACCTGGACCGGATGCAGCGCGAACAGCAGCGCCCCGAGCAGAGACGGGAGCGACGCGCCGATCACCTCCAGCAGAAGCAGATAAGCGACGGACGCGGCGACGGCGTGCAGCGCGATGTTAAGCGCATGAAACAGGGCCGGCGATGTCTGCGGCGCGGTGATGTCGGCGACCAGAGCCCACAGGGTGTACGTGATCGGGATGTACAGATCGCCCTGCGGTCGTTTCCAGAAGTCGACAATACTCGCCGGCGTCGGCGGATGAAGCGCGGGGTTGCGCGCGATCGTGTCGTAATCGTCCCAACTGACGAAGTCGCACGAGAACGCGGGAAGATAGGTGACGAAAATCGCGAGGAAGAGGATCGCCAGCGCGGCGGGCGCCGGAATGCTCCTCCATTTAGCCGCCCCGCTTAAGGGGCGCGTCAATGGAGGCGCGGCGGTCACAATCAAACCTCGCGCAGCACGCGCGCCTCGCGGCGCAGGTCGACCCCGGTCTGATATTCGACCTTCAGGCTCGTCGTCGCCGCCGAGCGCACCCAGTCCAGGTAGCCAAAACGCCAGAGGTACGCGAAGCCGACCAGCAGCACGCCGAAGAAGAACAGCATGTCGACGATCGCGACGCCGCGGACTGTAGAAGTCGTCATGCCGATGGCGTCTCCCAGCGCCGGCGCATTTCCGTAGGCGACGGCCCAGGGATAGAACAGCGCGACCTCAACGTCGAAGATCAGATAAACCAGCGCGACGATGTAGAAGCGGAGATCGAACTGCACCCACGATGAGCCGATGACCGGCTCCCCGCACTCGTAAACGGTCGCCTTCTCAGGGTTCGGGATTCGTGGGCGGGCGAAGTAACCGAGGACGAGATTGGCCAGGACGAAGACCGCGCCGAAGGTCAGGAAGATCGTCACGGAGAGCAGCAGTTCCATGCGGCCCAAGAGGTTACGCCGGGGCGGTCCAAAGCTCAAGAATTGCGGCGAAGCAACTCAATTAGAGAGATGCTGGTCAACACTTGACCGCTCGTCCTATACTCGGGGTGTAGACACGAGGGAGAGCTTCGCGATGAACGGTCCCCTGCTGCGTCGCTTGATTCACGCCGATTTCGAGAACCTCCTGGAGATCCTGACCACGCGTCAGCATCTCGCGCCCCACGAGCCGGTCGCGCAGGCGTTGGCTCGGACGATCGATGAGATGGGCGTGTGTCCCAACGCAACGGCGCAGGCGCTGCAATGGCTGCAACTCGACGGCGGTACCAGCATCGGCCGGCTGCGCCGCACGGAGCTGATGCAGCTTGCTCGCACCGTCTACCGCTTCTGGCGTGAAAACGCCGACGTCCCAGCGGCAAAGTCATAGCCTCTCAATACATCCAGAAGTATCGATATGCGTGGCTCCTGCCTCGGAAAACGGGGCGTTGCCCAGTCGTTACCGTCCGCAAGTTTTGAAAAACGTCGGGCTGATGCACATGTGGCACGCCCTATGCATCTGAAATCCACCACAGGGACAGGAAGGTCTGAGCCGATAAATCGCAAGGAACGACGAGCACCCGCGGAGCGCCCCAATGAAAAACTCCCTTCCACTGTGCTGTGCACCCGAAGCCTTCAACCTGCTCACCCGCCAGGTAGCCGCCATCGAGTCTCCCGACGCGCTGGTGCAAGGCGCCATCGCCATCGCGATGCACCAGGTCGAGCACGTCGATCCGGCGGAGGTTGACGCGACGCTGCAGCGCTACGCCGACACCGTCCGCTCGCGCGTGCGCGGCTCGCAGCCTCAGGCGCTGCTCGCGCACCTGCACGACGTGCTCTTCGAGGAAGAAAAGCTCATCGGAAATCAGGAGGATTATTACAACACCTCCAACAGCTACCTGCCCGAAGTGCTCCGCACCAGGCGCGGGCTTCCGATCACGCTGAGCCTGATCTACAAGGTTGTGGCGGAGCGGCTCGGCCTGCGCGCGTGGGGCGTCGGGCTCCCGGGCCACTTTCTCTGCGGCATCGACATCGATTCCAAGATCACACTGGTCGATGCGTTTACCGGCGGGCGCATCATCACCGTCGACGAAGCGCACGCGCGCATGCAGGAGATGCTCGGGCCGGACGTCGAGTGGAGCGACGAGCTGCTTCAGCCGGTCTCAAACCGCCATTGGCTCACGCGCATGCTGCAGAACCTGCTGCACACGTTTGGCAACAGCGGTCACTTCGCCGACGTCGCGGCGGTGCTGGAGATGGAGATGATCCTCTGGCCCAAGCGCGAGCAGCTTCAGCGCGATCTGGCGCTTGTCCTCGCGCGGTGCGGTTTGTCGCAGCCGGCGTCGATGTGGTTGGATCGATATTTGAAGAACAACCCGGATGATCCGCAGCGCACGGAGTTGACACAGCTTCTCGACGTGCTGAAGTAAGCCGCGTCAGCGGTATTCCTGCAGCGGCTTCACGTCCCACCCGCTCTTCTGAAGCTCGACGATCGCTCGCGTCGCCGCCTGCGCGCCGGTCATCGTCGTAACGATCGGCACCTTGTGCAGTACGGACATCGCCCGGATCTTTCCTTCGTCCGTCGTCGGCCCCTTGCGCGTCGGCGTGTTGATGATCAGCTTGACGCTGCCGTTCTTGATGTAGTCACCAAGGTTGGGCCTGCCTTCGGACAGCTTCGGCAGCCGCGTCGCGGTGACGCCCTCGCGTGACAACACGGTGTAGGTGCCGCCGGTCGCGTAAATGTTGAACCCGGCGTCGGCGAGCGTCCGCGCGATCGGAACGATCGCCTTTTTATCCTGGTTGCGGACGGAGATGAAGACGTTGCCGGACGTCGGCAGGACCGTGCCGGCGGCGATCTGCGCTTTAGCGAAGGCTTTGGGAAAATCCGCGTCGATCCCCATCACCTCGCCGGTGCTCCGCATTTCCGGGCCGAGGATAACGTCCACGCCGGGAAACTTGCTGAAAGGGAAGACGACTTCTTTGACGGAGACGTGATTCGGGTCCGCGGGCTCGGCAACGCCGAGTTCTCTCAGCGTCTTCCCGGCCATCACCTTCGCGGCGATCTTTGCCCAGGGAATTTTGGTCGCCTTCGAGACGAAGGGCACCGTGCGCGAGGCGCGCGGGTTGACTTCGATCACGTAAATCTCGCCGTCCCTGATCGCGTACTGCACATTCATCAGCCCGCGGACGCGCAGCGCCTTCGCCAACGCTCTGGTTTGATCTTTGAGTCGCTGCACGATCTCGCGCGCGAGCGAGTACGGCGGGAGCGAGCAGGCAGAGTCACCGGAGTGGATGCCCGCCTCCTCGATGTGCTCCATGACCCCGCAGATGATCGCGTCGCCGGCGCCGGTCGCGTCGTGGTCGGCAATGCAATCGACGTCGACCTCGGTCGCAGCGTCGAGAAACTTGTCGATGAGGATCGGCGAATCCCCCGCCGCCTCGACGGCGTGGGTCATGTAGTAGTTGAGCTGCTCCTCGTCGCTGACGATCTCCATCGCCCGCCCGCCGAGGACGAAGCTCGGGCGTACCAGCACCGGATACCCGATCTTCCTGGCGATCTTGCGCGCTTCGTCGAGGTTGCGCGCGATTCCGTTTTCGGGTTGCTTCTGACCGAGCTTCTGGAGCAGCTCGCGGAACTGCTCGCGGTCGCCCGCAGCGTCGAGGGAATCGACCGACGTTCCGAGGATGGGGACTCCCGCGTCTTGCAGCCCGCGCGCGAGGCTGAGCGGGGTTTGACCCCCGAACTGCACGATCACCCCGCGCACCAAGCCTCGCGATTGCAATCCCGGCGCTTTCTCGAAAGGCGCGCCATTCAAACGCTCGCAGACGTTGAGCACGTCCTCGTGCGTCAGCGGTTCGAAGAAGAGCAGGTCGCTCGTGTCGTAATCCGTCGAGACCGTCTCCGGGTTGGAGTTGATCATCACCGACTCGATCCCCAGCTCCTTCATCGCGAACGCCGCCTGCACGCAGCAGTAGTCGAACTCGATGCCCTGCCCGATGCGATTGGGGCCGCCGCCGATGATGATGACCTTGGGCTTGTCGGTCAGGCGGATCTCGTCATCGACGACGAGGTTCGAGCCTTTGGAGCCGACCTCGCGCTCGCCCGCGGCGGCTCCGTTCTCGGCGCGGCGGTAAGGAAGCTCGTAGGTCGAATAAAAGTACGGCGTCGCTGCCTCGAACTCGGCGGCGCAGGTGTCCACGAGCTTGTAGATCGGCTTCATGACCTCGATGCGCTTGCGGCGGAAATCGCGCGGCGACAGTTGCCACACGTTGGCGAGCTGCACGTCGCTGTAGCCCCACAACTTCGCCTGGCGGACGAGGTCGATGATTTCGGCATCCCACGCCGCGCCGCTCTTCACCTTCGCGACGGCGGCGAAGAGGCGGTCCTCGTGCTGGACAAGC
>JAICTV010000004.1 GCA_025936175.1 Phycisphaerae bacterium | reverse complement strand
GGAGCTGCTCCATCTGCCCGCGGCTCTGCTCGATGAACTCCGGCGGCGTCATCATCTGCCAGGTGAGCTTGCGCGCCTCGATGTCGCTGCGCGTGTAGCCGGTCATCTGCAGGAACGCGTCGTTGGCGTCGATCAATACGCCGCTGTCGCCGTCGAAGGTGAGCACGCCCGCGCCGCCGGCGTTGACCATCCGCTTCCAGCGCTCCTCGCTGCGGCGAAGCTGGCCCTCGATGGTGCGCTCGACCGTCACGTCGCGGATGCCGAGCAGGATGAGCTGCGCGTGGTTGAGCTGGCGGCCGTTGAGCAGCATCACGCGGTGACCCAGGTCCTGGAAGTCGTGCCGCACTTCGTAGTCGTTGAACGCCTTGCGCTGCGGGAGGATCTCTTCCAGCGCGATGCGCAGCTCCGGGATGTTCCACTGGCGGTTGCCCAGGTCGTAGATCCGCCGGCCGATCGTGTCGGCGGGGCGGACCTTGAAGTGGGTGAAGAACGTCGGGTTGGCGCTTCGGATGCTCAGGTCCGGGTTGAGGACGAGCAGCGGCTCGTGCAGGGTTTCGACGATGCTCTCGGCGAACTCGCGCGCGGCGACGACCTCCTGCTCGGCGCGCTGCCGCGTGACGTCGACGAACGTGACGACCACGCCGTCGATGCGGTTGTCCGCCGTGCGGTAGGGGAGCACGCGGCGGGCGAAGACGCGGCCGTTCTCCGCCGCCACGTCGCGCTCCTGCGGAACCAGCTTCTCCAGCACCAGCCGCGCATCCTCCTCCAGCGACGGGTCGTCGAACTTGCGGTGCATGTCCGACAGCGGGCGGCCGACGTCGCCGGGGATGAGGTCCATCAGCTCGCGCGTGGCCGGCGTGTACCTGCGGATGCGCAGCGCGGGATCGAGGAACAGCACCGCGATGCTGGTGCTGTGAAGCAGGGCGGACAGGTCGTTGCTGGCGTTCTGGTGCTCCTCGATCTTGGCGCTGAGCTGCGCGTTGATGGTGGTCAGCTCCTCGTTGAGCGACTGCATCTCCTCCTTGCTCGTTTCCAGCTCCTCGTTGGAGCTTTGCAGCTCCTCGTTGATGCTGGTGACCTCTTCGTTGGCGGCCTTGAGGTCCTCGTTGCTGGTCTGCAGCGCTTCGACGGTGGACTGCAGCTCGTCCTTGACGCGTCGGAGCTCGGCGTAAGCTTCGAAGGTGGCGGTGTTGCCGTCGCCGTTCCCGTCGCCCGCGCCTGCTTCCTCCGCGCCACCTCCTTCGGCGCCGCCCGCGCCCCCGGGGACGCGATGACGCTCCATGCTGCGGGTCTCGTCGAACTGCTCGAAGCTGACAACGACGAAGTCGGAATTGCCCCCGTCGTCATGCGTGACCGGCGACGCGGTGACGCTGACCCGCGCCTGCATTCCCGGGGAGGTCTCCAGCCAGCCGTCGAGGATCGTCACGGCCCGCTGCTCCCCGCGCGCGCGCTGCACCGCGACGCGGATCGAGCCGCGCAGCCCCTCGCGCGCCAGTTGCATCAGGTCGCGCGTCGGCTCGCCCGCCGGCTGAGCGATGAACGGGCGAACGTTGCCGTGGAAGTAGAGCACGCGAAAGTCCCGGTCGATCGTCACCGCCGCCGTCACGTGCCGCTCCAGCAGCGTGCGCTGGGTGATCAGCGCGATCGACGGGCGGCCGACGGTCAGGCGGCGATCGCGGATGTCGCCCGTCGGCTCGGGAGGCTGTTGCACGCCCGCGCCCGCCGCGCTGCCCGGCATCCCCGCGCCGCCGTTGGTGGCGGCGACGACGCTGCGGAGCGAGTTCGGAAAGTCCATCGCGCCGTGGCGGGTCGGCCCGATGCGGCGGTAGATCCGGGCGCGCTTGTCGATCAGCTCGAACATGTCATCCGCGCTCGTCGCCGTCTCGCTGCCGCCCAGGAACAGCGCCCCGCCCTCGCGCAGGCCAAAGTGCAGCAGCGACAGCACGCGCTGCTGCACGTCGGGCTCGAGATAGATCAGCAGGTTGCGGCAGGAGATGATGTCGAGCCGCGAGAAGGGCGGATCAGAAAGCACGTTCTGCGGCGCGAACACCACGCACTCGCGCACGAACGGCTTGACGCGATACAGCCCGTCGTCCTTCTCGAAGAATTTTTCCAGCCGCTCCGGATCGATCTCCGTCTCGATGCCGCCGGGATAGACGCCCGCGCGGGCGTGATTCAGCGGCCGATCGGCCATGTCGGTGGCGAAGACCTTGATGCCCAGCGGCTTGTTCGCCTTCTCCGCTTCCTCGACCAGCGTCATCGCCAGCGAGTAGGCCTCTTCGCCGCTGGAGCAGGCGGTGACCCAAGCGCGGATCTCCGATTCCGCCTCCCGCCGCGCGATCAGCGGCGCGATCACCAGTCGCCGCAGCGCCTCCCACGCCTCGTGATCGCGGAAGAAGCCGGTCACGTGGATGAGCAGATCGTCGGCCAGCGCGGTGACTTCGCTGGGCGACTGCCGCAGCATCTTCGCGTACTCCGCCATGTCGGTCTGGCGGTTCAAACCCATGCGGCGCTGGATGCGGCGGACGACGGTGGGCTTCTTGTACCCGTTGAAATCCTGCCGCGTGCGCGTGCGCAGGATCGCCAGGATCTCGCGCACGCTGTTCTCGTTGCGCTTGACTTGCTCGGCGGCGTCCTTGTGTGTCTCCCTGGCGTACGGATGCGCGGCGTACTGCAGAAGCACGTCCGGGATGTCGCTGGGGCGGAGGATGTAGTCGGCGTAACCCTGGTCGATGAGATGGCGCGGCATCGATGGGAACTGCGCCGTCTCCGGATCCTGCGCGATGCACAACCCGCCGACCGCCTTGATCGCCTGCGCGCCCGCCGTGCCGTTCGATCCCATACCGCTGAGGATCACGCCGATCCCGCGCTCGCGCTGTTCCTCGGCGAGCGATTTGAAGAAATCATCGACCGGCCGCCCGGCGATGCGCCTGCCGAGCGGCTCGCCGAGGCGAAACGTCCCGTCCTTCATCGTCAGCACGTGGCCCGGACGGATGACGTAGACGCAGTCGGGCTTGATCGGCATCCCCTCCTCGACCTGCTGCACGAGCATCTTCGTTTTCTTGGCGAGGATGTCGGCGATCATGCTCTCGCGCTCGGGCGGAAGATGCTGGATGAAGACAAACGCCATCCCGCCGTCGGGACGCATCGCCGTAATGAACTCGGTAAACGCCTCTAGGCCGCCGGCTGACGCGCCGATGCCGACGACGGGAAAGGCGAGCTTGGGCGGGTTCTCATGATCGACCGCCATCGCCTGGCGATCGGGCTGCTCAGTCGGCTGCGGATCGCCGCTCGCTTGATCTTGCGGCTGGCTCGGCTCCTGGGGCATGGAAGATGTCCTTCGCCGCGGTCGCACCGACTGCGCGGCGCGCAAACGCGGTGCCGCAATCGTACGGGATTCTCCGACCGTGTTCTCGCGTATTGTGAGCAGCCCCGACTGAAAGTTCCCGTGCAAAAACTCAGATTTCTCCCCTTCGCCGGATGCGGGGCAGCGATACACTGGCGGCGCCTGTCTCCACGGCACTCGCAGGGCTTTTGGCAGGCAGCGGCAAATCACTTCGGACGGAGCGTTGCATGGCAACTCGAATTCTTCTTGCGGACGACCACCAGATCGTTCGCCAGGGCCTCAAAAGTCTGATCCAACAGAACGAAGGCTTCGAAGTCATCGCCGAAGCCTCCGATGGACGCGCGGCGGTGCAACTCGCGGCGGACCTCGAGCCCGACGTGATCGTCATGGACGTCGGCATGCCCGGATTGAACGGCATCGAAGCGACGCGGCAGATCGCGGCGAAAGAGCCGGACGCGAAAGTCGTCGCGCTCTCGATGCACTCCGACCGCCGATTCATGGGCGAAATGCTCAAGGCCGGCGCGAAGGGTTATCTGCTGAAAGACGCCGCGTTTGAAGAACTGGCGACGGCGATCCGATCGGTGATCGCCGACAAGATCTATTTGAGCCCGCGTATCGCCGATGTGGTGGTGGACGAGTATGTGCGCCATGCCGGTGAATACACCGGCCATCCAAGCGCCTTCGCGAAACTCACCCCGCGCGAGCGCGAGGTGCTGCAGCTCATGGCCGAGGGCCGCGCGACCAAGGAAATCGCGATGGACCTGAAGGTGAGCATCAAGACCGTCGAAACCCACCGCCGGCAGATCATGGAGAAGCTCAACATCTACTCCGTCGCGGAGCTGACGAAGTACGCGATCCGCGAGGGCCTGACGTCGCTCGACGCGTAAATCTCGCTGCGGCAGGAAATTGGGGAGGAAAAAAAGAAGACACCGGCATTTCTGCACGGTGTCTTCCGGAGGGGAGAAAATGCGCCGTTGGCGCTGAGCTTACCGAGCTTGCCTATCTTATCCTACTCCACCTGCCACAGCCATCATGTTCTTCGCAACGACGTGAACGATTAACTAGCAATGGGAATCGGCAACCCCCGCCAAGCGGCTTCAACCTTTTTGCCGGGTTTTATGAGAAACGTCTATAAACCGCCGCAGGCGCGGCGGTTGTTAACGCGCCATTGCAGCGCGAGGATGGCGGCTTTGATCATCTCGGTGGCGGCGTCGAGGTCCGGACGGGCGCCGTTTGCGCGGCCGAGGCGAATCGGCTCACCAAACGCGATCGTCGCGCGCTGCGGGCGGAAGAACGCCGACACCATTTCATGCCCGCGCTGCGTGCCGTCGAGATAAGCCGGCACGATCGGCGCGTCCGTTTTCATCGCCAGGAGCGCGACGCCCGTCTGGAAGGGGAGCAACTCGCGGGAGGTCTCGATGCGACCTTCCGGGAAGATGCCCAGCACCTGCTCGCTCTCCAGCGCCCGAAGCGCCGCCCGCGCGGGCGCGCTGTCGCGGCCGTTGCGCGCGACGGGAATCACGCCCAGGATCTTCGTCAGCGGGCCGATGAGTGGCACTTCGCCGTACTCTTTGGCCATCATCCAGATGATCAGCCGCCCGCAGCAGCTCTGGATCAGATTCGGATCCAGGCCGCTGGTGTGATTGCAGACGACGATCGCGCGGCCGCGCTTCGGCAAGCGGCAGGGCCCGATCACGTCGATCCGGTGATACGCGCGCGTGAAGAAGCGGTTGAACGCCTGCATGACGTGCACGGCGGTGCGATGCTCGGGCAGGTCCGCGCGCGGCCGGTCGCGATGACTGGACGATGATCGAGCACCCACGGCGATCATATTAGCACATGCAAACTTTGCCCGACACCCTCGCCCGCGACGGCCCAGCGCGATAGGCTCAGTGGCGCGGGCCCATAACGTGATCATCGGCATTCTTTCCGACACCCATGACCACGCCGACGCCATGGCCGCCGGCCTTTCGGCGCTGGCGGCGGCGGGGGCGGCGTTCTACGTCCACTGCGGCGACATCGGTTCCCACCGCTGCATCGACCTTCTTGCCGGACTCAAGTCCGCCTTCGTCTTCGGCAACACCGATTTCGACCGCGTCGCCCTCGCCCGCTACGCCGAGCTGGTTGGCGTGCCGTGCTACGGCAACTTCGCGGACCTCGATCTCGACGGCAAAAAGATCGCCGTCACGCACGGCGACGATTACCGCCTCAAGCAGCGCATCCTCGCCGCGCAGGAGCACGATTACCTCTTCCAGGGCCACACGCATGTCCGCGACGACCAGCGCATCGGCCGCACGCGATTGATCAATCCCGGCGCGCTGCATCGCGCGACTGCAAAAACGGTCGCCACGCTCGACACCGCGACCGAGTGCCTACAGTTCATCACCGTTTCGCTACCACAGAAGAAGGGATAACACGCACATGACGCCGAACGACGTGATCGTCCACAGCCTCACCCGCTCGCAGTTGCTGCTCCAGCGCTACATCAAGGATCTCACGCCCGATGAATATCTGCACCGCGCCACGCCGAGTGCGAACTGCGTCGCGTGGACCGTCGGCCACCTGATCCTGACCGAGCGGCGGGCGCTCGGCGCCTTCGGCGTCACTGATCTCCCCGCGCTGCCGGACGGATTCGAGAAACGCTTCAGCCGCGACGACGGCTGCCCGCAGGCCACTGAGTTCGGCGACGTCTCGGTGCTGATGCCCCTGTTCGACAAGCACCGCGCGCTGCTGATCGACGCCGTCAAGCGCTCCGGCGACGAGCAACTCTCAAAGGCGGTTCCCGAGCCGCGGCCGATCTTCGGAACGTTCGGCGAGATGGCGAACTTCATGGCGCTGCACGTCTCCCTGCACGCCGGGCAGATCACGATGACCCGCCGCAGCCTCGGGCGGCCCGTGATCGTTTGACGGCTGACGCGCGACGCTACAATCCCCGCCGCCGATGCAGCAGCAGAAGAAGATCGTCATCACCGGCGCGCCCGGCTCCGGGAAAACCGTCATCACGCAGCAAATCGCGCGCGAGCGGCCGGACCGCTTCGTCGCCGTCCCCGAAGCCGCCACGCAGGTCTACACGATGCTGCAAACCCGCTGGGACAAACTTGATCTTGAAGGTCGCCACGATGCGCAGCGACGGATGTACCGTCTCCAGCTTGAGCAGGAGGCGCGACTCGCGCGCGAGCACCCGCAGAAGATCCTGCTTCTCGATCGCGGCACGATCGACGGCGCCGCCTACTGGCCCGAAGGGAGCGAGCATTTCTGGCGCGACGTCGGCAGCACGCACGAGAAAGAGCTGTCGCGCTACGACGCGGTGATCCTGCTGGAAACCTGCGCGGTGCTGGGCCTCTATGACGGCGACGCGTCGAACTTCTGTCGCTTCGAAGACCCGCAGGCCGCCATCCAGAGCAGCCAGACGCTGAGATCACTCTGGGGCGGCCATCCGCACCTGCACGAGGTCGGCGCTTTTCCAAAGCTCGATGAAAAGATCGACACCGTCCGCCAACTGATCGATTCGATCCTGTAGGGGCGACGCAGGCGTCGCCTTTGCCAATCCCCCGCGAGCGTTGTCGTTAGCGCAGCAGATACGCCTGCACGAACATCACCGTCGCGTAGAACTGGTAGTCCGCGTTCTTCTTCTTCGCGAAGCCGTGGCCTTCGTCATTCGCCATCAGGAACCAGACGGGCGAGCCGTTCTTCCGCACGGTGGCGACCATCTGCTGCGCCTCGGTGTACGGCACGCGCGGGTCGTTGCGGCCCTGCACGATGAAGAGCGGCTTGCTGATCTTCTGCGCGTTGTTGATCGGCGCGGTGCGCTGGAGGAATTCGCGCATCTTCGGCTCGCGCTCGTCGCCGTACTCGGCGCGTCGCAGATCGCGTCGATAACTCTCCGTGTGCTCGAGGAACGTGACCATGTTGGAGATGCCGACGACATCCACCGCGCAGCGGATGCGATCGTTGTAGTGCGTCGCGCACGCCAGCGTCATGAACCCGCCGTAGCTCCCGCCGGTGATCATGATGCGGTCTGAATCGAGGTCTTTTTGCGTGGCGATCCAATCGAGCAGGCTGCCGATGTCCTTGATCGAATCCTCGCGCTTGAAACCGTTGTCGAGCGTGAGGAACTCCTTGCCGTAGCCCGATGAGCCGCGGACGTTGGGGAAGACGATCGCGCAGCCCAGCTCGTTGAGATAGAAGTTCGTCCGCGCGAGGAACGCGGGCTGGTACTGGCCTTCGGGCCCGCCGTGGATGTTGATGATGACGGGGCGCTTGCCGGGGAATCTGTCCTTCGGCGGCTGATAGAGGAAGCCGGAGATCTCGCGGCCGTCAAAACTCTTCCAGCGAATCAGCATCGGCTCGGAGAAATTCTGCGCGTTCAGCCCGCCGGTCTCGCTCTCGGTCCAGCGCTCGATCCTGCCGGTGCTCGCGTCGAGCGAATACGCGTCGGTGGGGGACCGGGCCGACGAGAGTGCGAAGGCGAGATCGCGGTTGTTCTTGTGCCATTCCAGCGCGCCGATCACGCCGAGCGGAACGCCTTCGACCGCGCGCTGCTTCCGCGTCGCCGCATCCATCAGGTGCAGCTTGCTCACGCCGTCCTCGTTGACGACGAAGGCAATGGTCCTGCCGTCGTCGCTCAGCTCGAACGTGTCAATGTCCCACTTGATGTCGGTGGTGAGATACGTGTGCTGCTTCGTCGTCAGGTCGATGTACGCCAGGCGAAGGAATTGGTTGTCGCGGTCCGTCGTGCAGTAGATACCTTTGCCGTCCCGCGAGAAGCGCGGGTGTCGGTAAGCGATCTTCTCGGCGCCCGCCGGTTGTCGCGGCGTCAGCTCCGTCTTCTCGCCCGTTTTGGCATCCACCAGCCAGATGTACATCTCGTTGATCGAGATGACTTCCTCGACCAGCAGTTTCGAGTCGTCGTCCGACCAGTCGCTCGGTCCCCAGCCGCCGCCCTTCACCTGCAGCACGAGATGATCGCTTGATTTGTCCGCCGGGTTGATCGCGTAGATGTCGTTGTCCGCGCCGCTGCGACGGGTGGAGGTGTAGGCGAGCCATTTGCCATCGCGGGCCCACGGGCCGAGATCGTTCTTGCTCTTGCCGTCGGTCAGCAGCATCGATTCGCCGGCGGCGAGGTCGAAGCGGTAGAGCTGATCGAACTCATTCCCCCCGGTGTCGCGCGGGTAGACGAAGTATTCGCCCGTGGTCGGCTGGTACGAAGCGTTGCTGACATGCTCCTTGAAAAAGGTGAGCTGCGTCCGCGCGCCCAGCGGCATTTTGACGAGATGCACCTGCGGCGTGTCCGCGAAGCGCGTGGAGATCAGCATCTCCCGCCGCGTCGGATGCCAGCTCAGCGGCGCCGCGGCGCGGAACTCCGTGTACCGCCCGACTTGCTCCACGAGCGACGAAGGAATCGGCGGAATGCCTTCGACGACGAGGTTCTCGTTCGGCTGAAACACGTCGGGCGGTTGCGTCGCCGGCGCGGCGAACGCGCAGAACGCGAGAAGAATAACGAGTGTTGCAATCTTCATTGAACTCCCTTCATCGTGCTGATCGCCGCTTCCACTTCACCGATCGCGGTCTTCAAGACGTCCACAGGTGCTCTCGCTTCGATCTGCTTCGCCGCGAGGAGCCAGCGCCGCAGCCAGCCCTTCATCGTCGCAAAATCCGCGTCGATCCGACGCGGGCTGCCGGCGGCGACCTGCTCGCGCCACTTCTTTTCCAGCCGGCGGATCTCATCCAGCACGCCCAGCGCGTCGAGCGATGTGGGCGATGCATCGCTCTCGATGCGGTGCAGCGATCGCTCGATGAGCTGGATCGTCCGGCTGCTCCTGTTCATGCCGGGCATACGTTCTCCAGCCATCGGTCCGCTTTTACGGGATCGCGAAAGCGCAGCACGTGCAGGTGCTGATACGCCGGCGTGCGAAAGAGGTGTGGGTAGCGCCAGCGGTTCTTCCGCCAGGTCTGGAACACCCACAGGAACAGCGACTCTTTGGAGAAGAATTGAAACCAGAACCGCTCGCGGCAGCCGGCCCAGAGCTCTTCGCCGCTCCAGCAGCGCGCGAACGTGCGACGGACGACGCGGTTGACGACGGTGGTCATCGGCAGATCGAGCCAGACGATCGTGTCCGCGTGCGGCCAGAGCTCATCGCGCACAACCATGTAGTTTCCGCAGACGACCCAGCCCTGTGGCGCCGCCGCGATCGCGCGGCGAACCTTCTCTTTGAAGCGATCGACCGGCGTGGACGTCCAGTTCGGCTCCCAGTGCAGCGCGTCCAGCTCGATGTGCGCGACGCCGAGGCGCTCGCTCAGGTTCCGAGCGAACGTGGTCTTTCCCGCGCCCGAGCATCCGAGGACGACGATGCGACGCATGCTCGCGGTTACTCCATTCCTAATCGCTTCTTCCAGCTCGCGAGTTGTTCTTCGAAGGGTTTTCCTCCAGCCGCTCCCGCGCTCTTGTAGCGCGCGACGACGTTCTTCGCTCCGAGCGCGGTATAGACGTCGTCGCTGAGGACCACGGACTCGCGCCCCCCCTGATGGCTGCGAAGGACTTCCGCGATCGTCTCGTTCATCTCCGCGACGCTCAATTGCGACAGCGCATGCTTCCCTTCCTTCTCGCACCGCGCGACCAGCGTCCCGACGATGTGATGCGCCGTCCGAAACGGAATCCCCTTGGTGACCAGATACTCCGCCAGCGAGGTCGCATCGAGAAACCCGCGCTCCAGCGTCGGCTCGATCGTCTCTTTCGCGTACCGCGCCGATGAGACGATCGCCGCCGCCATCGTCAGGCAGGAGGAGACGGTGTCATACGCGCGGAAGACGATGCGCTTGTCCTCCTGCAGGTCGCGGTTGTAGCCGATCGGCAGGCCCTTAAGGATCGTCATCAGCGCGAAGAGGTCGCCGTACACGTTCCCGCACCGCCCGCGGATCAGCTCGAGCATGTCCGGGTTGCGCTTCTGCGGCATCATCGACGACGAGGTGGTGTACTTGTCGGCGATGTGGATGAAGCCGAACTCGGTGGACATGTAAATGATCCACTGCTCCGCCCAGCGGGAGAGGTGCTGGGAGATCATGGCGCACTCGAACACGAAACGACAGGCCTGCTCGCGCGACGCGGTGCGCTCGATGCTGTTGGCAGGTGTGATGATGTCCGTCTTGCGCCAGTCGTGGAAGCCGAGGTAATCGGCGGTGACGCCCGTATCGAGCGGTAAGGAGGATCCGGCAATCGCACCGCTTCCAAGAGGCGACGTCACAAGATCGGTGTGACCGAGTTGGTGCAGCGCCGTCTTGTGCTGCTCAAACATCGTGCACCATGCGAGCGATTCGGCACCCGCGGAAACCGGTTGCGCACGTTGCAGGTGCGTGAACGATGGCATCACGACATCGGCACTGCGTTTCGCGAGTTCGAGAAAGGACAACTGCAGCAATTCGATATTGTGCGCGAGCGTCCCTTGGGCATCGTCGATCCACAGAGCCAGATCCAACGCCACCTGATCATTCCGGCTCCGTCCCGTATGCAGCTTTCGTCCCGGCTCGCCGACACGTTTGATCAGCTCGGCCTCGACGACCATGTGGATGTCTTCATTTGAAATATCAAATTTGAAATTTTCAGATTCGATATCCCGCTCGATCGATTTCAGCCCCTCGATGATCGTATCGCGCTCGGCCTCGGTGATGAGATTGACCTTGGCGAGCATGGTCGCGTGCGCGATCGACCCCGCGATATCGTGCTTGTACAGCCGCCGGTCATAGCTGATCGATTCCACGAACGACGCCGCGAGCGCGTCGGTCGCCTCGCCGATTCGCGCTTGCCAGGATTTCAGGGGGGGTTGCGGAGGATCGGAAGCCATGGCGGGGATGATACGCGCAGGAGTCAGGAGCCAGAAGCCAGGAGCCAGGACGGGGAAGCCGCACAGCTCACTTCTGGCTCCTGGCTTCTGACTTCTGGCTCCTCCTCAATAACACTTCCACTCGATGAGTTCTCCGTCGATGTTGACCTGTGCACACCGCACCCAGGTCTTCGTCTGTGGAAAGAACAGCTTGGCGGCAATGCGATCGATCTCGTACTCCGTCCGCCGCAGCTCCTCGCCCGCGGCGTCGCTCAAATTGTCTTCGCCGTCGGCGTGGATCAGCAAAGACCACCGCCCAAACAGCGGCGCGAACTCCGCGAACCCTTCGTCCGGCTCGAACCGCCCGTGCGCCCACGAATCCTCCCGGCGCTGCACGTGCACGATGCCGACGCGCTTGTCGTTGAGGTAAAGATCGGCCTGGGTGCCGGGACGTGGCATGGATTCAATAATACCCGCGCAGCGGCGGCCCGTTTTCAGATCAGTTGCAGGAGCCATTTGTTGATGACGCGCGAGACGACGCCGGCGACGACTTCGCCCGCCGCGCCGATCTCGGCGGCGGCCCGCATCGTCTGCTGGAATTCGTCGTCTTCGTCCAGCGCCTTCATGGCCGGCTCCAGCAACAGCGTTTCGTCCACGACGTTCGCCAGGTGCGGATGCGCCGCCGCGAACGCCGGCCACTCGCGCGACAACGCGCGACGCACTTCTTCCTTCAGATCGATCGTATTCATCGCGTCCCCTCCAGTTCAGGAATGTTCGGGATCAACTTCAGTTGAACGGATTGCAGGTATTGCAACCGCTCCAGCGCCGCATCGATCGCCGCCAGGTTGCGCTTGCGCATCGCCGCGGCGGCGGCGTCCGCCGCTTGCGTCGTGGCGAACGCATCGAGCGCGACCGCATACGCGCGGCGGGCGTCGATCACCCAGTCGCCGTCGATCGAGCCATCTTTCTCCCGCTCGCGCACGTCCGCGTCGAACGCTTCGTCCAGACGCTGACGTCGCAGCCGATTCAGCTCCTGCGCGGTTTTGTCGCGCTGCTGATCGTCCTGCCGCACGAGCGCGATCCCGCGCCGCGCCTGCGTGACAAGATCCGTCTGCGCGGCGGTCCACCTCGTACATCCCGCGACTGCGAGCGGCATCAACAAAATCAGGCGTTTCATGGCTTGCTCCTCTCCGCCGTGCGATCGAGTTGGCGCAGGAACTGGTCCTGCGTGGTGCACAGCCGCGTGATCGCCTCGGCGTTCTGGCGGACGACGCTCATGAGCTGCTCGAGCTGCACGCGATCGCCCAGGATCCGCGCGTGCGCTTCGTCGATCTGCGCCTCGCGTTTCTGATTCGTCCGCCGCTCCCACAGCCACATCGCGCCCATCAGCCCGGCAGCGCCGAAGCTGGTGACGCTGTCGATCGGCGCATTCACGACGTCGGCCAGCAGTGAAATCAACGACACGGTTCACCTCCCCTCGATCGATTTTCAGATCCGCTGGAATTCCAGCACGTTGAGCGACGCCGCGCCGTCCGCCTTGCCGTCGCCGTCGCGGTCGATCTCCACCCGCGCGTTGCGGAACGCGTTGCGATAAAGCTGCTCGTAGAGCTGCACCCGGATGTCCAGGTTGGACGGCTCGGTGGCGGCCGCCGCCAGCGCGGAGTAGATCATGTGCAGCGTCCCGAGCGTGCACGCGCGGCGGAGGGCAGTCGGGTTGATGATCGTCGCCGCCGCGTCGTCGGTCGGATCAAGACCCGCCGCCTGCATAAGCAGCTCGCTGACGACGCGGCGCTGCGGCCAGAAGGTGCGGACGACGTACGAGAGCCCCGTCGCCGTGCCGACCGATGTCGCGGTCGGATCGCCGCTGGTCGGAAACAGCCCGTCGTACAGCGCGCTGATCGTAAGCTGCGTCGCGCTGTCCACGGTGACGATCGGATAGCAGCCGCTCGTCGCGCCGGTGAGCACGATTACCTGATTCGGCGTGACGTGCGCGGCGGTGAACGATCCGGAAGAGATCGTGAACGTCGTGTCCGCGAGGTTGCCGCTGCCGCTCAAAAGCGTCTGCGACGCGAACGCCGCGTCGCGCAAGAGATTCGGCTCCCAGTGGAGCAGGTCGATGTCGGTGCAGAAGGTCATGTCGTGCTCCTCTCAAAGAGACAAGGTGACAAGGTGACTTGGTGACAAGGTGAAGAAGCCGGATCCGCTGCTTCGCTTTTTGTCACCTTGTCACCTTGTCACCCATTCACGCTGTCATCCGGCGTCAGTTCCCCAGTCCCTGGATGATCCCGTGCGCGTTCTCATTGCGCAGCTCGAGCGTGTACTCGCCGACGACCTGCCCGCTCTCGCGGTCGCCCGTGGCGGCGAGCGGCTTGTACTGGAAGCTCCGCCCGGCCAGCGGCATCACCTCGATGCGGCTGGAATCCAGCAGCAGCACGCAGCCGCTGGGCACCCAGCGACTGAGCACGATCCGGCAGACGCCGAAGTCGCTCTCGTACGCGATCACGCGATCGCGGAAGGTGTCGCTCTGCGGCGTGAAGTGGCGGTTCACGGCGACGAACTGGTTGATCTGCCGCTTCTCCGGTCCGCCGACGACGATCAGATCCACGTGCCCGTTGCTCTGCTCCCAGATGCCGCGCAGCGCGAGGTTGAGCTGTTCCTCGGTGAGGAAGACGTCGCCCGGGAAATCGCCCACGCCCACCTTGAAGACGTTGGTCGCGATGAACTGCCGCAGCCCGCGCATGGTGCGGCGAACAGATGACGATCCCTCCGGCGTCGCCGCCGGCGCCCGGCCGTTGATCACCGAGTTCTCCAGGTCGCGCAGCAGCTCGCGCGTCCGCGCGACCTTCTGGTAATCCAGCTCATCCCGCACGCCCACCTGTCGCACCGCCAGCTCCGAGCCGCTCACTTCGACCGTCGAAGTGAAGATCTGCGTGTAATTGGTGTTGCGCGAGCGCGCGGTGAAGCGAACGTCGGAGGCGTCGTCACCCTCCAGCGCGGCGTTGCCGAGGATGATGACCGGCGCATCGTCGTACAGGTTCTCGGCCGTCGAGCCGCCGTAGCCGCGCACCACCGTGAGCGTGTTCGTTCCCGTGTTCACGCCGGTGACCAGCATGATCTCCGCCTGCGTCTCGAGCCTGATCTGATCGCCGACGCGGAAGCGGTCGGCGTGATCGACGACGAAGGTGGTGTCGGTCAGGCCGTTGGCGTAGGTGCTGTCGTTGATCTGATCGGCGTTGGGCAGAAGCGCGTCCTCGAGCCATTCGTGGACGGTCGAATGCGCCGCCCGCGCCGGATCCCCCAGCGCATCGAGCAGCAGCGTCTCGTGCGGCGAGTTGATCGCCACCAGGTCGCTGATGTCTTCCGCGATCTCCGGCAGCGTGCTGCCGGCGGTGTAGGTTGCTTTTCCCGTGAATGCCATGGTGTGCTCTCCTTCGATCTATTCCCTTTGAGGAAATCCCGGACCCGTGTCATCCCGAGGTACTCCGAGGGATCTCGGCGCAGGAAAATCGATCGACTCCGGGATCCTTCGCGGAGTACCGCTCAGGATGACACGCTTCATAAAATTGGGTCCCCGTTCGGCGGTGCGATCACGCGATCGCACGACGCAGCCGCAGGTATTCGGCGACGAGCCGGCGGTTCTGCGACCGCATCAGCTCCGCGGCGAGCTGCAGCAGCTTCGCCCGCGGCTCGTTCTGCGGATCGACATCGCGCGGCGGCATCGGCGCCGGCGGCGGCGACTCGATCTTCGTCGCCTCCGCCGGAGCTTCGTTCGCCGCGACTACCGCGGGCGCGGCATCAGTCCGTGTCTCTTGAGACATGGCCTCCTCCTTTCTCTTTCTTCGCGTAAGAGGTTTCGTGCAGGGGCGACACTTGTGTCGCCCGCGTTTGTTGGTTTCGAAGAAGGCGACGCAGCCGTCGCCTCTGCAAAGCGCCGTCAGCCGACGGGACGCGCGTCAGTACCCCAGCTCCTTCAGCAGCACGTCCTTCGGCACGCCGAGCTGCGCTTTCGCCTGCGCTTCGGTGAGCTTCTCCAGCTCGTTCTCCGGCAGGGGGCTCGGCCAGTTCAACTCGATCTGCCGCTCCTCAGCCGTGGTGCGGAAGACGCCGGCGCGATCGAGCCACGCCAGCCCCAGCTCGCAGATCTGTCCGATCGCGTTCCCGTACGTCGTCCGCTTCTTCTCCGTCTTGGCCAGCAGCGCCTGCAACGTCACCCGCAGCGCGGCGGCGCTGGTGAGCCGACCGATGCGCCCCTTGATCGCGCCGGCGGCGATCGGCGTCACGCCGCTGCTCTTGTCGATCGCCTCGCGGACGTCAGAGAGATGCGCGTCCTCGCTCGGGGAGGACGAGTCGCCGCCGAAGGGAATGACGTCGGCATTGGTGTTCTCCGTCATCCACATGCGTCCCGGCGCCACCGGCATCGTGTCGAAGCCTTCGATCCCTTTGCCGAGATACATCTTGAAGCTCTGCAGCGTGATGCGGTTGGCGCGATCGCTCAGCCGCGTGTTCAGCTCATCCTGCAGCGGGATGAGCGGCTCGACGTCGCTGTCGCCGGAGTAAGCGAAGGGCACGGCGGTGTTCTGGATGTGCACGACCGGCACGCGGCCGAGCGAGTTCTCGCCCGCGGCGACGACCTTGGCGTTCTCGTAGCGCTGCCATGCGGCCGGCGTGATGATCTCGACGACGAACGTGCGCTCGCTGTCGGAGGATTTGAGCGACGAGCGCGACGTGATCCGCTTGAGCAGATCGAGCCACGTCCGCCGCGGATTCGCGCCCTCGCCGCGCGGCGCCGCGCATCCGATCTCGAAGCACTGCCCGTACGCGAGCAGGCAGCGATAGTTCTCCTGGTCGAGAAAGGGCAGGGCCCGCGCCGGCTCGACGATTTCCAGCCGGACCATGCGGGCCAGGCGTGCGATCGCCTGCGGTGAGGGGTGACTCACTGCCCGGGCCGATCCGGAAGTCGAATCGAGATGACGCGGCGTCGAGGACGAACCGTCCTGTGCTCCTGATGACGATTCGTCCGCGGCTGCCGCCGCCGCGTCGCGCGGCGCGGTCCCTGCTTCGCCGGCGGCGGTCCCGCCGCCGCCCTCTCCCTCCCCTCCGTCCGAGCGCTTCGACGGCGTCGCGGGAGGTTGACCGAGATCCTGCGTTCCGCAGGTGACGGGCTCGAACGCGCTCGCCGCGTCGGCGTCGAACTTCACCAGCACGTCGACGAACCCGTACACGCTGCCGAGCAGCGCGAGCTGTTGCAGGAAGAGGATCCCGCCGCTGGCGGCGAGGATCTGCCGCAGCAGCTCGCCGATCACTTCCCGCCGCGCCGGATCCACCGCCGCCGAGCGCAGCACCAGCGGCTTGCCGAAGAGGTAATCGACGATCGTCTCGATCCGCCAGCCGATGTCGTTCTCGATGACGACTTCCTTCCGCGCGGCGGCGTGAAAGTCGTTGTCGACCGGGGTGATGGCGGCGCCGGCGCGGGCGCCGGTGATGCGGTAGGGCAGTCCCCATTCCTGCGCCTGTCGGTACGGACGATCCTGCGCACCGGCTGCGGAGCCGATGACGCGCATCGGGTTTCGGTAATAAGCCCAAAGCCGCTGGTAGCGCGGCCGCCCGCACGAGACGAGCGATTCGACGCGCTCTTCGATCTCATCGACGGTGGGGAAGTGTGACGTTCCGGCTTGCTGGTCGCTCATCGTGCGCTCCGCGCTGCTGGTGGTGACGTTCTCGCGTCAGCCGACGCCCCGTTGCGTCGGCCTTCACCAGTCCTGGCGCGTTGCACGAATGTGATCACGAAAATGCAACCTGCCCACGGGATCGGTCCAGTTCGTGAGGAAACTCGCGGAGTTTAAATTTGGGATTTGAGGTTTCAGACCCGAATCGCGTTGCAGCTTCGCGCGCACGATCGTGCAATCGCGAACTTGCGCGCCCTCGCGCGCTCGTGCCACGGCCGCGCCGGGGTGACGGCGGCGAGCGATGAAGTGTCATCGTTGCGGCAGACTGTCGCAAAGCGGCGGATATCGGACGCAAAAAGACCGAGACGCAGACCGAAATATTGCGCCATCGCGGCGGCAGGATGCTTCAACGAATGCGACAGCTTTGCCGCGCGCGATGTTATCGGACGGTAACGTCGGGCTCGCCGTGGCACGCAAATTGTTGCGGCAGGGTCAACGACGCTTGCGAGTCGATGTCTCGCCGTCAGCGTAAGTTGCGCGAAAGGAGTAACGCGTGTCCGCAGTAGCAAGTTTGGCCGGTCCGTCCCTGAGCCTGTTCCGTCTCGCCAAGGAGTACGTTGCCAAGCCGGTGCGGCGGACGATCTTCCGCTCGCATCGCTCGCTTCGCCCGGATCGGGTCAACGTCGAGCGCATGCAGGAGGTCGAGGAGCGGCTGCTCGCGGCGGCGATCGAATCGCATCCGAATCAGCCCTTTGCGATGGAGCACCTGTTGCACGCGGTCGAACGCTCGGCGCTGCGGGGTGAAACGATGACGCCGCCGCGGGCGATGCCGGCGGGCGATGTCGGTCGCGCGCAGCGGATGGAAGACCTGCTGCTCGAGGCGATCGTCCGCACGCATCCGAACGGCGACGTCGCGATCGACCGATTGCTCGGCGACGTGTGCGGCGACGCGGCGATCGACGATGAATTCGACGATCAAGACCCCTCGCCGTTGCGCATCGACAACGATTTCGACGGCATGTCGTGATCCGCCTGTATCGGCTTTGTCGTCTGGCGCGGGTTTGCGTTCCCAATCTGATCGCACGGCGTGGTTATCGGGCGAAGATGCGCCGATTCCGCGGCGCAGCGCGTCGCACGCGGGGTATTTTTTGCGCCTATGTGTGCGCGCCCCCATCGCTTCGCGTCGTCCAAATCACGCAAGTCGAGTCTTGAACGCCAGGCCATCGAAACGCTCGAACGTCGCCAGCTTTTCGCCGCGCATATCGTCGGCGACGCCAACGTCTACGCGACGATCCAAGCGGCGGTGAACGCGGCCAAGCCCAATGCCGTCATCAACATCGACGCCGGCAGCTACGCCGAGATCGTGACAATCAACAAGCCGCTCACCCTGCGCGGCGCGCAGGCGGGGATCGACGCGCGCGGCAACGCGCGGATGGCGGCAAATGGCGCGGGCGAGACGATCATCAGCGGCGTGGATGATGCGACGACCGCATCCCACATTTCATCGATCTACGTCGCGGCAAACGATGTCACGATCGACGGGCTGGTGATCCAGGGGAACACCAGCGTCGGCACGTACGGCGCCGGCATCGTCATCGCACCAAACCTCGCCGGAACGCACGTGTTCAACAACATCGTGCAGAACAACGTGACGGGCCTGTACCTGGCGAACAACAGCGCGAGCGATCCCGCGGTCATCCAGCACAACGTCTTCCGCAACAACAACAACGACGGGCCGCTGAGCGGACGCGGGATCTACACCGACGGCGGGTTCTCCGGCGGGAACGTCACCAACGTCACCATCGACGGCAACTATTTCTACGCCAACTACGGCGGGCCTTCGACGACGACCGTCGAGGCGGCGATCGCGTTCGAGACCCTCGCCGCCGACGCGCAGAGCAATATCCGCATCACCAACAACGTCTTCGACGCCAACGGCAAGGCCGCGCTGTTCTTCAACGCCAGCAACGTGACGCTGGCGGGCAATACCGTCACCTATTGCAAGGACCAGTGGAGCGGCGCGTTCCGCTTCGAGGGCGGCGACCACGATATTCAGATCACTGGCAACTCGCTCTACGCCAACACGGGCCCGGCGATCCGCGTCGACGAGAAGGCGATCAGCGCGAGCAACTACAACTTCGCCGTCACCGCCAACAACATCTTCGGCAACGGCGTGAACACCGCGCACGAGGGCGTCTACATCGTCGGCGGGCAGTACGACGGGACGATCGACCTGACCAACAACTGGTGGGGAAGCGCGAGCGGCCCCGGCGGCGTTGGGACGGGCACGGGTGATCTGATCTACGTCCAGTATTCCCCTTCGCCGACGATTCCTTTTTCGCCGTGGGCGACGACGATGTTCAACAGCATTTCGCCGATCGCGTATTTCGGCACGCCGTCATCGACGGACGCAAAGATCGAGATCGAAAACTTCGATCACTTCGGCGAAGGGCTGGCCTATCACGATCTCGACAGCTCGAACCTCGGCGGCGCGGCGTATCGCAAGCCGCAGGGCGCGGATATCCAGACGACCACCGACGCCGGCGGCGGGTACAACATCGGCTACGCCAAGGCGGGCGAGTGGCTGAACTACACCGTCAACGTCGCGACCGCCGGCACGTACAACCTCGACGTCCGAGTCGCCAACACGATCAGCGGCGGGACGTTCCACTTCGAGATCGACGGCGCCAACGTCAGCGGCGCGATGGTGATCCCGAACACCACCGGCTATCAGATCTTCAAGACGATCACCAAGACCGGCATCAACCTCTCGGCCGGGCTGCACGTCGTGAAGCTGGTGATGGACGTCAATTCCTCGACGGGATCGGTGGGCAATTTCAATTGGTTCCAGTTCACGAATGCCACGCCGGTGCTTGTGCCGAATGCGCCGAGCAATCTCGCGGCGTCGATGCTGAACCCGACAACGGTCGCGCTGACGTGGCTCGACAACGCCAACAACGAGAGCGGGTTCGTCATCGAGCGATCTCCCGCGGGCGCGGGGGCGTGGCAGCAGATCGCTTCGCTCGGCGCGAATGTGCTCAGTTACAACGATGCGACCGTCGCGGCGGCGAGCGGCTACGACTATCGCGTCTACGCCTACAACGGCGGCGGGAATTCGAGCTATTCGAACGTCGCGACGATCACCACGCCCGCCGCGCAAACCACGACGTACCTCAGCGATCTCGCGTGGACCAGCGCGACCAACGGCTACGGACCGGTCGAGCGCGATCTGAGCGTCGGCGGTTCCAATGCGAACGACGGGACGATCATCACGCTCAACGGCGTCACCTGCGCGAAGGGTCTCGGCGTCAACTCGATCAGCGACATCACGTACAACCTCAACGGCGCGTACGCGTGGTTCCTCAGCGACGTCGGCGTGGATGATCATCAGACGATCAATGGCAGCGTTGTCTTCCAGGTGTTCGCCGACGGCGCCAAGATCTACGACAGCGGCACGATGACGCCGACGAGCGCGACGCAGTCGCTCAATCTCAACGTCAGCGGCGTCAAGACGCTGCAACTGCACGTCGGCGACGCGGGCGACGGCAGCGACTACGACTGGGCCGACTGGGCGGGCGCGCGGCTGCTGAGCAGCGGACCGATCATCATCGCGCCGGCAGCGCCGAGCGGTCTGACCGCGACCGCGGTGTCGCCGACGCTGGTGAACCTGGCGTGGAACGACGTTGCCACGGAAACCGGCTATCGCATCGAGCGCTCGAGCGACGGCGGCGTCACCTTCGCGCCGATCGGGACGAGCGGGGCGAATGTCACCACCTTCAGCGATACCACCGCCGCGGCCTCGACGAGCTATCGCTATCGCGTGATCGCCACCAACTCTGCGGGTGATTCGTCAGCGTCGAACATCGCTTCCGTGACGACGCCCGCAGCGCCGACGGCGCCCGCCGCACCGTCTTCGCTCGTCGCGTCGGCCGTTTCCACCACTCAGATCAACCTGACCTGGATTGACAATTCCTCCAACGAGACCGGTTTCCGCATCGAGCGCTCGACCGACGCCATAAACTTCACGCCGATCGCGACGCTCGGCAGCAACGTGACGACGTACAGCGACACGACCGTCGTCGCCTCGAGCACGTACAGCTATCGCGTCTTCGCGACCAACGCCGTCGGCGATTCGCCGGCGTCGAACGTGGCATCGGCGACGACGCCTGCGACCCCGACCGCGCCGGCGGCGCCGTCGAGCCTCATCGCCACCGCGATGTCCGCCGCGCGCATCGATCTCACCTGGCTCGACAACTCCACCAACGAGAGCGGCTTCAAGATCGAACGCTCGAGTGATGGCATCAACTTCACGCAGATCGGCACGACCGCGACCAACGTCGCCGGCTACAGCGACACGACCGGCCTCGCTTCCGGCACGAAGTACTACTATCGCGTCCGCGCGACCAACAGCGTCGGCGATTCCGCGTACTCCGCCATCGTCAACGCGACGACGCTTCTCATCGTGTCACTGCCGAGCGGCTGGACCGACGGTGACGTCGGGACCGTCGGCGTCAAAGGCTCGGGGACGTACACCAACGGCGTGTACACCGTCAAAGGCGCCGGCACGGGCGTCGGCTCTAAACGTGACTCACTCAACTTCACCTACCGCCAGCTCACCGGCAACGGCACGATCATCGCCCGCGTCACCGGCATGAGCAGCAGCGACCCGAACGCGATGGCCGGCATTCTCTTCCGCGAGACGCTCGATCCCGCGGCGCGCGAGGCGGGACTCTTCCTCTCGCCGACCGGCGGCGTGAGCTTCGTCAGCCGCACCAAGCCGAATCAGAACACGACGAGCACCTCGACCACCGGCTCGACCGCGCCGTACTGGCTCAAGCTCGTCCGCAATGGCACCACGATCACCGCCTACAAGTCGGCCGACGGCGCGGCATGGACGCTGGTCGGCTCGACCACCGTCTCGATGACCGCGACGATCTACGTCGGCCTGGGCGTGACGTCGCACAACACGTCGTCGCTCAACGCCGCGACGTTCGACAACGTCTCGGTCGCGTAACCGGCTCATCGAAGGACAAGCGCCAGATCGTCGTGCTACACTTGCTTCGCGATGAAGTTGCGATTGAGTTTGTGCATGCTGGTGTTGTTGATGACGGCATCGCTGGCGGCCGCGCAGGTCGTCGTCAAGCAGACGCCGCCGGACCTGAAGACGCGCTCGTTCGACCCGAAGCATCCCGCCTCCGAAATGCCGCCGCTCAAACCCGGCGAAGCCGCCGTCACGGAATCGAAATTCGGCTGCGGCGTGCAGATCGAAGTCGAAGTCTCGCAGCAGCCCGGCGAAAAACCGGTCATGAAAATCACCGGCGTGAACGCGACGCTCAAGCTCGCCATCGTCATCTGGCTGCCGACCGACACGACGAAAAAAATCAAAGCCCACGAGGAAGGCCACCGGCAGATCTCCGAAACGTCCTACAAGAACGCCAAGCAGACCGCCGAGATAATCGGCGCCAAGTTCATCGGCCGTCAGCTCACCGCCGCAAGCATGAGCGAGCGCGACACGCAGCCGGTCATCCGCAAGGCGTGCAATGATTTCTGCGAGCAATACCTCGGCGTGATCGAGGTGCCGTCGCAGAAGGTCCAGGAACGCTACGACGAGATCACCGATCACGGCCGAAATGATGTGCCGGAAAAGGATGCGATCGCGCGAGCGATGAAGGGGTGAGGGGAGAAGCCAGTAGCCAGTAGCCAGTAGGATGAAGCGGCTCTGGATTCTGACTACTGGCTACTGGCTACTGGCTACCGGCTTCTCGCTCCTGTTACCATCCCCGCCCATGCCCGTGATCCTCGCGGCGGTGGCGGTCGTTCTCATCGGCGGCGTCGCGCTGTGGAAGCGGGCGGACATCCGCCTCGTCCTCGTCGGCGCGGCGGCGGCGCTCTTCGCGGTCCGCGCGGCGCAACATGACGTCGCGGGCCAGCGCTTCAACGCCTTCGCTCAACTCTTCGTCGAGTTCGCAAAGGGTTTGACCAATCCGTCATCCGTCGTCCCGATCTGCTCGGCGATGGGATTCGCCTACGTCTGCAAGCTGACCGGCTGCGACGCACACCTCGTCCACCTGCTCATCCGCCCGCTGCGGCACGTGAAGTGGCTTCTCATCCCGGGCGGCGTGGCGGTCGCGTTCTTGGTCAACTCCGCGATCGTCAGCCAGACGAGCACCGTCTCGGTGGTCGGTCCGGTGATCATCCCGCTCGTACTGGCGGCGGGATTCTCGCGCGTCACCGCGGGCGCGCTGCTGCTGCTCGGCGGATCGATGGGCGGCGAATTGCTCAACCCGGCGGCCGTCGAAGTCGCGGCGATCAAGATGCAGACTGGGCAGGACGCCACCGACATCATCGCCCACCTGCTCCCCTACAACCTGCTCGCCTGCTCCGTCGCGTGCATCGTGTTCTGGATGATGGCGGTGATGTACGAGCGGCGCCGCGCGGGCGAAGACGCCGAGAGCTGGGGCGTCGGCGGCGAGGAATCGCTCGACGTCGCCGCCCCGCAGCCGGGATCGATCGCCGCCACCATGAGCAGGACTCTTGCCGACACGTCGATCGATCGCATCAACCTCTTCAAAGCGCTCGTCCCGCTCGTGCCGATCCTGCTGCTGGTCGTCGTGAAAAAGATCCTCCTTCGCCACGACCTCATGCCCGCCGCGCTGGTGACCTCGGACACGAACAAGATCGGCGAGCAGGCGGCGATCGCGACGGCGATGCTGATCGGCGCCTTCTGCGCCGCGATCGCTTCGCCGAAGCAGGCGGGCAGGCTCCCGGCGACCTTCTTCGAAGGCGCGGGCTTCGCCTTCGCGCACGTCATCTCGATCATTACCGCGGCGACGATGTTCGCCGAGTCGGTCCGCGCGAATGGTCTGATCGAGAGGATGACAACCCATCTGAAAGATGCGCCGGCCGCGGTCACGGTCGCCAGCATCGTCATCCCGTGGGCGTTCGCGTGCGTGACCGGCACCGCGGTCGGCACCGCGCCGCTGGTGATCAACATCATCCTGCCCATCGCAATGGGCGGCGCGGGCGCGAGTAAATCGGCGGCGTCGATCCCCAGCGGTCTGCGCGTCGGCAGCGTGAACGCGATCGCCGCGCAGTACGGGCGGACGAGCAGCCCGGTCGCGCCGGTGACGATCATGTGCGCCACGCTGGCGCGGACGCGGCCGATCGACCTGGTGAAGCGCGTGTTTCTCCCGCTCTTTGCCGGCGGCGTCGCGCTTCTGCTCGCCGCACTCGCCGCCGCGCGATAGGTTCGCAGGACGAGAGGTTGGGAGGGCGAGGCTCCCGCCGAGCCCGATTTTTGTTCGCATCCGCGGCTCGGCAGGAGCCTCGCCCTCCCGAATCTCGCCCCCGTCAACCGAATCGTCTGTGAGATAAATCTCGCAGGATGAGACGGAACTAACGTTCACCTTTTTGCGTGGTCGTGATATTTCGGCCGCTTGGTCAACCACAATCGAAAGGAGACCCGCTCATGTTTCGATCATTTTTCGCTGTATCTGCTAGCGTCGCATTGTTGTGCTCGCTCCCGCTGCTCGTCGCCGCGGACAAACCCAAGGCCGATGAAGGCCACGAAGCCCGCCGCGTGATGGCCGAGGCCGCAGACCATTCGCTCAACAGCAGCGATCAGCTCCTCATGCTCGTCGCCGCCAGCGATCGCGACCGCGTCGGTAAGACGTTGAGCAACAAGGATGAGACGAACTACAAGAAGCTCGGCGACAAGCTGCAGTCGCTGTGGAAGGACAAGTTCAAGGAGAACTTCAACGCCGAGAAGAACATCGACGATCTCGGCGGCCTCAAACCCACGATCACCGGCACCGGCGCGGATCAGAAGGCCGTGATCGCCTTCCCGGCGCAGCCGGGCGAGAGCGCGTACGAGCTGCACCTGATGCGCGAGAAGAACGGGTTCTGGCGGATCAATCTTCCGGACACGATGACCGGCGCGACATTCGAGAAGAACATGATGAACTCGATCAACAAGGTCATCAACGACTTCGGCAAGGTCCCGGACGACAAGGCGCAGGCGTATCAGCGCGTGACGACGGAACTGCTGCACGAGATGGCGTTCCCGGCGAGCGGGAAGTAAAGCTCCGGTCGCTGGCTTTCGCGCGAGGTATTTACTAATACCAGGTCGGGATTAAAACGCGCGCTCGTCATTCCTTTACGACCCGCGCACGGGTTAATCCGGATCCGTATTAACTGTCATCCCGAGCGGTACTCCGCGAGGGATCTCGGAGTCGAACACGTTTCGATACCCGAGATCCCTCGGAGTACCCCGGGATGACATTGCTTCTGCGAACTCGCACAGCGCACATCACCCGCGCACATCGATCGAGTCCATGTAGTAGCGGTCAAACGTGTCGCCGCCGCCGTTGGGGTAGTCGGTCGTCCCATCTCCCGACGTGTAGAGCCAGTCGGACCCGCCGCCGCCGAACAGGTGATCGGTGCCGGCGCCGCCGATGATCTTGTCGCGGCCGTCGCCGCCGAAGAGGCCGTCGTTTCCGCCTTGGCCGTCGATGGTGTCGTTGCCGGCCAAACCCTCGATGCGGTTGTCGACGTTCCCGCCGACGAGGTAGTCGCTGAAGTTCGTGCCGGTGATGAACTCGATGTCGCCGGCGACGTTGTCGTGCTCGAGGCCTTCGCCGTCGTTGGCGATGCCGTCGGGGATGAAGCGGACGCCGGCCGTCCGCGTGGCGTAGGAGATGTTGTCCTGCTCGCCCGCGCCGCCGGAGAGGGAGTCGGCGCCCGCGCCGCCGTCGAGCGCGTCGTTGCCGTCGATGCCGAGAAGCGTGTCGTCGCCCGCCAAGCCGTAGATGGACTCCCCGCCGTCGGAGCCGATGAGCGAATCGTTTCCGTCGTTGCCGTAGAGGAAGTCGCCGTCGCTGGTTCCCGCGCCGCCGTGAAGGACGTCGCCGAGCGGCGAGCCGACGAGCACGTCGGTCCCCGCGCCGCCGTCGGCGCTGACGGTCCGCATCACGTTGGAGTAGACCTTGAGCGTGTCATTGCCGCCGTTGAGCATCGCGCCGATGCGCTTCACTTTGGAGGCGAGGAAGGAGATGACCTCCGCGCCGCGGGCGACGCGGATGCGGCCGCCGACCGACTTGATTCCGTATGCCTCATCGATCGGGTTGCCGGTGATGCCGATTGTGCCGCGGCTGGTGAGATGGACATGATCGGCGATGGTGTCGACGGTCGTCGTGAAGCGATCGAGCACCGCCGCGTCGCGGCCGACCAAAAGCAATTTCGACCCGTCCGGCGAGCAGGTAAACGTGCCGACGGCTTCATGGTTGTCGGAGAAGGAACCGGCGAGCGGTAAGTCCAGCGCTCCGGCGTCGCCGAAGGATGTGTCGAGCGTGCCGTCGGGATGGTAGCGATCGTGATGTTGGGGTGAGCCGATGGTCAGGCCGCCGCCGGAGTCGAGAAAGAAGTCGGCGCTCCCGACCTCATCGGAGTCATAAGAGACCGCCCGCATCCAGACGGGCTGCCCGGCGCTGTCGTAGCGCGTCAGCACGATGTTTCCGCCGTGATACGACTGGTTGTGCGCGGAGTAAAGCGTGCCGTCCGAGGCGACCGCGAGCTTGCCGCCAAACGAGCCGTCGTCGCCGACGCTGTCGGCATCATCGAAGACCGGCTGCACGCCGTCGAAGTCGAAGGTGTTGTCTTTCTGGCCCGCGCTGGTGAGCGCGACGATGAACAGGCCCGACGGGTTTCCGACGTCGTGAAACTCATCTTCGCTTCCCGCCGGCGGCGAGGACGCGAGCGTGCCGCGGCCGATCACGATCGGCGTGCCGTCGGCGCGAAGGGCAAGGTCATCGTCGTCGAACGCATCAAGCTTGGTCGCGCCGACGACGCTGACGATGCCGAGCGTGCCGAAGCTGTTGTCGAGCACGCCCGTCGAGGCGGCGTGCTCGCGGACCAGATCGCCGCCGGCGGTGAAGAGCGATGTGCCGGACGCGGAGAGCGACATCGCCTTGATCGTGCCGCTGCCGCTGACCACGCCGGTGGTCCCGCCGAAGCCGCTGTTGGCGTCGATGCTCCCGTCACTGAGCAGGCGGGCGATCATGTAGTGATCGCTATCGACGTTTCCGCCGGCGAGGACCCTGCCGTCGCTCTGCACGATGATGTCGTTGAAGGTCTCGTCGGTGGCGTTGTGATCGACGGTGACGATGCCGCCGTTGCCGAAAGTGTCGTCGAGCGATCCGTCGGATTTGACGCGCGCGACGAAGGCGTCGCCGCCGGACCTGCTGGTGGTGTCGCCGAGCGTGCCCGCCAGGAGGATCTTGCCGTCGCCCTGCACGAGCGACGCGTTGATCGTCACCGGCGAGCCGAAATCGAAGCTCGCCTCGCCGCCGGCGCCGAAGCTCAGGTCGAAGCCGGCGACGGCGAGCAGCCGGCGCGGCTCGAGCGGTTCAACCGATTCGGAATTTCCCCGCATGACATCCTCCCGCGCGCGTGCCGATGTAGTGGGCCGCCCGATACATGATGAGTATCGGCTTTGCGCGGGGATGTTTCACACATTACGTGCTAGGCGACGATGTGCCGCAGGAAGCGGTGGCCGGCAAGCAGCGAGAGCAGGATGACGCCGCCCGTCCACGCCGCGGCGGGAACCGGAACGGCCGTCGGTCCGCCGCCGCCACCGCCGCCTGATGTGGACATCGACAACTGCACCGTCGCCGTCCCGCTCTCGTTGTTCACGCCCTTGGCGGTCGAAAGCGAGCCGGTGATCAGCTGCAGGTGATAATCGCCGGGAAGCAGCTCCGGCAGCTTGCCGGTCGCGCTGGCGGTGAAGACGGAACTGAAGATCGACTGCGCGACGTCCGTGCGATCGAGCACGATCGTCACCTTCTGGTCCTTCAGCACCATCGCGTTGATGTCGATCTGGTAGCTCGGCTGCGCCGAGAAGTTGTCGTGCAGCACGAACGGGAGATCGATCGACGTCGTCGAGCGCACCTCGCCGATGGAATTGAGGATCGTGCCGGCAAGGGTTGAATCGGCGTGCGAGGAGAGCGTGAACCCGTCGTCGGCGGTGATCAGGTGCGACGCCGAAGCGCCAGTGCCGGTGAGCGAGTTGGTGACGACGGGGATCTTCGCCGCCGCGGCGGCGGACACGTCCACCTTCGACAGCGAGCCGGCGTCGTGATCGCTCTTGCTGTCGCTCGCCGCGCCGAGCGTGAGATCGGCGGTGACGTCGGCATTGAGCTGGGTTGACGACTGCAGATCGACCGGAGCGGCGAGACCGCGAGAAGTGACGCAAGCGGCAGCCGCTAAAACGACGGCAATACACACCGCGCTACGCATGATGTCTCCTTCCACACTCTTCCCGGGCGATCACGGTACGAAGTCCGATAAAGGAGCGTCAAATGAATTCCGGCGGCGCGCCATCGGAGAACTGCGAGGCGCGAGATCGCGACCGCGGCGCAACAAGGAAACCGCGTTCCTGAACACCGCGGTTATCACGAGCAATTCGGGCAGGTTACGCACGCATGCGTCGGCGTGAATGTTCGAAGTTGCTACATCAACAACGACTCGAACCCTCGTGTGGATGCCGTTCGGGTCGTTGTGAGCGAAGATGCGCGAGAACACGGTCATGCTGAGGTACTCCGAAGCATCCGGGTCGGTGACCAGATCCTTCGCGAGTACGCTCAGGATGACAGTGTAATCGCGCCGCGCAGTTGTATCACAGCGTGTCGCAACGCAAGTCGCGGACGCTATCGCGCGTACTCCACCGTTCTTACCTCGCGGATCAGCGTCACCTTGATCTCGCCGGGGTACTGCATCTCGCTCTCGATCTTCTTGGCGATGTCGCGGGCGACCTTGGCGCTGGTCTTGTCGTCGATCATCTTGGCATCGACGATCACGCGGATTTCTCTTCCCGCTTGAATCGCGTACGCCTGGCGTACGCCGTCGAATTGCAGCGCCAACTCTTCGAGATCACGGAGGCGTTTGACATAGCGCTCGAGCGATTCGCGGCGGGCGCCGGGGCGACTCGCGCTGATCGCGTCGGCGGCCATGATGATCGGCGTGTACGGAGTCGTCGCGGGGACGTCGCCGTGGTGGCCGATCGCGGCGTTCAGCACCGCTTCGGGCTCGTTGAATCGGCGGAGGAACTCCATGCCGAGCTGCGGGTGGCCGCCTTCCTGCTCGTGGTCCATCGCCTTGCCGATGTCGTGGAGCAACCCGCAGCGCCGCGCCAGCGCGCCGTCGAGCCCGAGCTCGTCGGCGATTACCTGCGCGAGGTAGCCGACCTCGATCGAGTGCTTCAGCACGTTCTGCCCGTAGCTCGTGCGATAGCTCAACCGCCCGAGCATCGGGATGATCGGCTTGGCGATGTTCGGCACGTTCGCCTCGGCGGCGGCTTCCTTGCCGACTTTCAATAACTCTTCTTCCATCTCGCGCGTGGTGGTGGCGACGACCTCTTCGATCCGCGCGGGATGGATGCGGCCGTCCTGCACGAGCTTCTCCATCGACAGCCGTGCCACCTCGCGACGCACCGGATCGAAGCACGAGACGACGACCACGCCGGGCGTGTCGTCGATGATCACGTCCACGCCGGTGCTCTTCTCGAAGCTGCGGATGTTGCGACCTTCGCGGCCGATGACGCGGCCCTTCATGTCATCGCTCGGGATCGTCACCGTCGAGACGGTGTGATCCGCCGTCTGCTCTGCCGCGTAACGCTGGATCGCCTGGAGGATGATCTGGCGGCTCTTGTCCTTGGCCTCCTCCTGCGCGGCCTCGGTCATCTTCTGGATCAGCGCTCCGCACTCGCGGCGGCTCTCGTCCTCGATGCGCTTGAGCAGCATCTCCTTGGCCTGATCGACCGACAGGCCGGTGATCTGGAGCAGGCGGTCGCGCTGTTCTTTCAGCACGCCTTCGAGCTGCTGCTCCTTCATCTGGACCTGCTTCTCGCGCGAGGCGACCTTGGCCTCGAGATCATCCAGGGTCCTTTCCTTGACGCTCAGCGTGTCGAGCTTGCGGTCGAGCGTGTCTTCCCGTTTCGTGAGACGCGCATCGTGCTCCTCGAGCTTCTTACGCGCGGTTTCGTTCTCGCGCTCGAACTGTTCCTTCATCTTGAGCTGCTGCTGCCTGGCGGAGAGTTCGATTTCCTTGGCCTTGTTCGTCGCCTCCTGCTTGGCGTTCTCGCGGATCTGGTCGGCTTCGGCGCGGGCGCGGGAGAGCGCGCTCTTGCCGGCGAGGTGGGTGAAGAGCATCACGCCGCCGGCGCCGGCGACGAGCCCGATCAACAACATCAGTGCGTCCAACATGTTTCAAAGTCCTTCGCCCGGCATAGCCGTTCGACAGAGCTCACGGCCAACCCGGGACAATGGCGCGGATTCGCTTGGGCGGGAGGGATTTGATGCGTGATCTGACGTGATGCGGACGGCGCGCGAAGGTGCCGCGTCGTCGCTACTGCCGGCTGGCGACGTTGTGATCGTCGTCCGGCAATGGGGAGGGACAAGGCCGATGGAAAGGTTCAGGCGGCGCCCGGCTGGGCAGGCAGGTGGAGAAGACGTCGCTCGGATGAGCGGCGGCGCGTGCCGGCCGGACGATGCCCGCCAGCGGCCGCCGCACCCGCGCCCGCGCCGGCAACATCTGCCGGCCCTCGGCCACGCGCACGGACAGCAGCCAGACGAGCACGGCTCCGGAAACGATCGTGATCAGTACGATCGCCGACTGGAGCAGGGCCGTCATCACCTGCACGAATTGTTCGCCAAAGAGATCCACGGTCGAGTCGAACCCTCGCAAGCGACGAATGGGTGATTCAGTCGCCCGCCAGATGTCGCGTCAGAAAAAACCCGGGACGGTAAGGCCATCCGCATGTTTCGGCCGCCGTCCCATTGCCTTGCCAATCGATCGTTAACCAAAAAGGACCGACCGGCGCACAAACTCCCGTAACACAGTGCCGAGTGATAATAATCGTCGCCAGCGACGTTTACAAATCTTTCGAGGGTCGCTGGGTCTCACAGCGGTGTGAGCGAACTCGACTTGCGCGCGGGTGAAGATGGGGCGGTCGTTCCGACTCGGAAAGCTTGCCCGATCCGCGGGGCCGCGCCACGCCGCCAAGTCACAAAACCGTCACATTTGGCCCGAAAATAAATAAAAATTCATCCGCATTTTGCTGGCCGACTGCCGCGCGCGAATCCGATATCGACTGTACGCATCGGCGTTGCTGAATCCGGGTCGTGCCGCAGTTCAGTTCACGCGGCCCACGCTTCGCCACGCGTGATCCTCAGCGTCGTTCTTTCTCGTTCGATCTCGTTTCGCGATTCCTTTCACAAGGAGGACTGATGTCCAAGCATTCCAAGCGTTCTTCCCTCGCCGCGGCCACCGACCAGGCCCGCGCAGCAATTACACCACTGTGCGAGAAGCTCGAAACCCGAGCCCTGCGTTCCGTGTCGCTCGACAACGGCACGCTGAACATCATCGGCACCGCCAACAATGACAAGGTCGCCGTCTTCGTCGACGCCAACAACGCGCTCAAGCTCGACGTGAAGCTCAACGGCAAAGTGACGACCTATGACCGCGCCGCGGTCAACTTGATCTTCGTCGACGGCCGCGCGGGCAACGATGACATCGGAATCATCGAGACCAACGGGAACATCGCGATCCCCGCCAAGATTTATGGCGGCGGCGGCGATGACCACATCCTCGGCGGCTTCGGCAAGGACAAGATCTTCGCCGGCGACGGCAACGACAACGTCAACGCCTTCTCCGACAAGGACACCGTCTACGGCGGGCTCGGCGACGACTCGATCCAGGGCGGCGGCGGCGCGGACCTGATCGACGGCGAAGACGGCAACGACACCGTCCGCGGCAACCTCGGCGACGATCACCTCTTCGGCGGACCGGGCAACGACATGATGCGCGGCACCGGCGGCAACGACGACATGCACGGCGGCTCCGGCCGCGACCTCATGGCCGGACAGGACGGCAACGACACGCTCTGGGGCGACGGCGGCAACGACGCCCTCGACGGCGGGCCGGACAACGACAAGCTGATCGGAAACATCGGCGACGACTTCATCACCGGCGACACCGGCGACGACTCGATGGTCGGCGGCGCCGGCACCGACAGCATCTTCGGCGGCACCGGCAAGGACAGCTTCGACTCCGGCGACAGCTCGACCGAGATCAAGGACGAGACCTCCAGCGACGGCGACAAGGTCGAAGCCGTCACCGTCGACATCTAGTCCTCCGCAATCCCCCGAATTCACTCGGTTTCAACACGCCGGCCGGCAGCCCTGAGCTGCCGGCCGGCGTTTGTTGTGCCCGCTTGCTTCCCTTTGCTAACATGCCCGCCGCCATTCAACGGGAAGGGTTTTCCATGTCTGAATTGAATGGGATTGAACCGCGCGAATGCCGCCGTCTGCTCGCGGTCGGCATCGGGAACTATGGTGGCCGCAGCAGTGGCGTCGTCGCTGTCGGAGGCTCGGGTCCGCCCGTGATCAACGCTGCTGTCGGTCGCGCACGTTTAGCTTGTCGCGCCACGATCTCCTCGACGCCGGCGTCGCTTTCTGCGCGCCGCGCAGTTCAAAGTCCACCGCTCTGCCGTGGCCCTTCGCATGACGAAATCCTGGGCTTTTTGCTGACAGCCGCCCGTTCTGATATCACTACGCTTGAGTCTGTTTCACCCCGTCGAGGAGATGTGCATGGGCGGCAAGTCGTATCGGGCGCGCGCGAATTCAATCGTCCCAACCATCGAACAACTTGACACCCGCCGTCACCTCGACGCCACGCTCGTCAACGGCGTCGTGCAGGTCACGACCAATCCCGGCGTCAACGACGTCGTCGTCGTCGCCGTCGATCCCACCCACGCCAACTCCATCCTGATCACCGTCAACAACCTCACGCCGGCGACTTTCTCCCTCGAGGACGCGACCGCCATCTCGATCGACACCGGCGACGGCGATGACAAGATCGGCTTCGACCAGCGCCTCGGCGCGATCACGCTCCCGACGACCATCCTCGCCGGCGACGGCAACGACCGCATCGACGCGGGCGCCGGCGCCGACCGCATCTCCGGCGGCGCGGGCAACGACGTCATCACCGGCGGCGACGGCCGCGATTCCATCCACGGCGACGACGGGAACGACTCGATCTTCGCCGGCGGCGGAAGCGACTTCGTCGACGGCGAAGCGGGCAATGACCTGATCCTCGGCAACGACGGGAACGACAACCTCAACGGCGGCGTCAACGTCGACCGCATCCGCGGCGGCGACGGGAACGATCAGCTCCACGGCAACGGCGGCCGCGACTTCATCTCCGGCGAGGCCGGCGCCGACTCGGTCTTCGGCGACGCCGGGAACGACGCGCTTTACGGCGGGATCGGCAACGACTCGATGAACGGCGGCGGCGACGACGACTACATGGTCGGCGAGCTCGGCGACGACAACATCGACGGCGCCGCGGGTCAGGATTCGCTCTTCGGCTCCGAGGGTGACGACGAACTGGCCGGCTCCAGCGGCGACGACGCGCTCGCGGGCGAGGACGGCAACGATTTGCTCAAGGGCGGCGACGGGAACGACACGCTCTCCGGCGGACAAGGCGGCGACATCCTCGCCGGCAACGACGGCGACGACAGCCTCGACGGCGGCATCGGCGAGGACGACCTCTGGGGCGGCGAAGGCCACGACTCGCTCGTCGGCGGAACGTCCAACGACGACTTCTATGACAAGCAGGGCGCCGGCGAAGTCCTCGATGCCAACAGCGTCGATCAGGGGTTCAATTCGACGGTGAGTGAGAACCTGAACCTCGGGTAGCTTTCGTAGCATGGCCGTCTCGGCCATGCCCTCTCGGTGGCAACAACGCGTTCGTACCGGCATGGGCGAGACGCCCATGCTACGGAAGCGCGCGATCGCTTCTAGAAATTCTCCCGCGGATCTTCGTGCACGTTGGTCCGGCGGTCGTAGTCGATGTTGACGCGGCGGTCGAAGCTGCCCTGCGTGCGCATGTCGTAGTCGTGGTTCACGCGCGTGTCCGAGTGATAGTAGGTCCCGCCGCCATTCTGGAACTGGAACGGGTGCTGACCGAGATCGCTCCAGCCGTTGAGCGCGTTGTTGTTGCCGTAGTAGTACGGCTGGAAGCGCGGGTCGTCCCACTGGCCCGATGAGCCGCCGGGGTTCACGTACGCCGGCAGCGCGTTGATCGCGCTCGGCGGAACCGTCTGATACTGCTGCGCCAGTTGCAGTCGCGCCTGCACGACCGATCGCAACTGCTCGCGGCTCTTTTGCCACTGCGGATCGATCGCGTGCTTCTGCCCAACCTGCTGGACGAACTGCCCCGGCGATTCGGCCGACGGCCGAGTGGTCGCCTCGCCTGCTCCGTTGATCGATCTGAGATACGCCGGCCACTCGCCGCTCGCCTGGAGATAGCTGCGCATCGCCTCCGCTTGTCGTCGCAGCGCGATGAGCCCCATATAGTGGCTCGTGTTGTAGCGTTGCAGCGCCGCCATCTCCTCGAAGAGCTGCACGTCGTCAAGGCCGGCGAACCAGGCGTCGACGTTGGTCGGATCGGCGCTGGCGATCTGCCCGGCGGCGCGGTCGAACAATTCGCTGTAGGTCGGCTGCGTCGTCGGGGCCGGTTTCACGCGCGCGGCGGCGAAGTCTTTGTCATGACCGGTCGCGCGCAGGAAGCGCTGCATCGAATCGACTTGCTTCGCCGTCTCGTTCGTCGCGGTGGTGATGAGCTGCCCGAGCGCGTCGGCGGCCTGTGCCTGCGTGATCAGCGGGGGCTTCTTCGGCGCATCGGGCGCCGCGGCGTTCGCAACGCCGCAGGCGGCGGCGATCATCGCGAACGTGAAATGGATCGCGACCAGTCGCATTCCACCAGTTTAGCCGCCTTCCGAACGGTCAGTCCATGTGCCATACTGGCCAAATCGTGATTGCGACGCAGGAAAAAGATCGCTTCCAGGTCAGCGTGGATCAGTACGTCCGCTTCCGCCGCGACGGGTTTCTCATCGTGCCCGCCCTCGTGCCGCCGGCGGACGTCGCGGAGCTTCGCCGGCACACCGAAGACCTGATGCAGGGCCGCCTGCCGCAGCAGACGCGGGCGATGGATGAGCGCGATGTGACGAAGGATCACGGCGTGAAGGTGCAGGAGCTGGAAGCGCCGCCGCCGCATCTGTCGCCGGAGGAGAAAGCGCAGTATTTCCTGCGGCTGCACATGCTGCATCGCAAGCTCGCGCTGCACGAGAAATATATGCTGCACCCGCGCGTGCTCGATGTGCTCGAGGTCATCATCGGTCCGGATGTGCTGGCGCTGCAGACCATGCTCTTCCTGAAACCGCCGGGCAAGCCGGGACAGGGCTGGCACCAGGACAGTTTTTACATCCCGACGCACCCGGACACGCTCTGCGGCGCGTGGATCGCGATCGACGATTGTGACGAGCAGAACGGCGCGATGTGGTTCGCCAAGGGCAGTGGCAACGAGCCGATCTATCCGCCGTGCCCCGAGGTGAATTACGGCTTCGGCGACAAGCTGGTCGGCGACATCACGTACGTCAAAGGCGTGTCGAACACGGATGATTCGGCGAACATGCTGACGCGCGTCGCCGATCGCTACGACCAGGTGCTCTGCTCCGCCAAGGCCGGCGACGTGGTCTTCTTCAACGGGCACGTCCTGCACCGCAGCAAGGAAAACTTCACCAAGGATCGCTTCCGCCGCGCCTTCGTCAGCCATTACTGCAACGCGCGCTCTTTCACGCAATGGGGCGCGGACACGCCCCCGCAGCGCGAGGGCGCGCCGACCATCGACGCGGCGACCGGGATGACCAATGGATCGCACATCCTCGCCCGCGGCGACTCTCACCTCCCCTTCGCGCAGCCACGCTTCGGCACGCCGTGTGCCGCGACGCTACCGGCGGCGCAGCGCAAACTCTCCAGCGACCACGCCGCCCGCGTCATTGCGAAGCTCAACAACGGCCTGCTCGGCTGCGCCATCGCCAACCCGGATGTGAGCCATGATGACATCCCCGACGACATCAAGCAGTCGGCCAGCGGGTACTGATTCGCTCCGCGATCTGTCTCTCTCGCTGTGTCGAGCGTGACTCCGCGAGGGATTGCGACGTCGATTAGTCCCTTTACGCCGAGATCCCTTGCCCGCAATATCTCGTGATGACAATCGCTCTGCGGTTGCCGTGTCGCACATGAAGGAGAACCCCATCGATGCCCAAGCTCACTGTTGAAGGCGCCGGCTCGTTCGAAGTCCCCGCCGACAAACGCCTCGTCAATGCGCTGACCGACGACGCGAAGATCGATCAGCTCCACGCCTGCGGCGGATTCGCGCGCTGCACCACCTGCCGCGTCCAATTCATCACCGGTGAACCGGAGCAGATGACCGAAGCCGAAAAGCAGGTGCTGACGAGCAAAGGCCTGCTCGGCCAGTCCGGCCTGCGCCTCAGTTGCCAGATTCTCTGCGACCACGACATGGAGGTAAAAGCGATCAGCCGCCTCGCCGGCACCGGCCGAGCGGACGCCGGCAAACGCCCCGAAGACGCCATCACACCGCCGCCGGTCTGGACGACGAAGTAACGCGCGGCGACGGAACGCGCGGCCGCTCGCGAACGTGCGTCGGCGCGCTGGCGGCAGTAAACTCTTTCCCGCGAATGGGGAAAGCGACCGCCGAAAACCTGCTCTACTACGGCGACAACCTCGACGTGCTGCGCCGGCACATCGAGGACGAGTCGACCGACCTGATCTACCTCGACCCGCCGTTCAACTCCAACGTCCTTCGCCGAGATGGACTCGCGTCAAGCCGCACGCGCAAATCCAGCCGTCCGAGCACGCGTGCGAATGAAAACTCGAAGCCGCCGGCTGTCGCCTCGGCGACCGCGTAACCGCGCGCGAATCGAAGGGAGTATTGAGACGTGAGCGTACCCGGCTATCAAGAGTTCATGCTCCCGCTTCTGAAGATCGCTGCCGACGGGCAGGAACACCAGATCGCAGACGCGATGCAAACGCTCGCCCGTCAGATGAACATCGCGACCGAGGATCAGGCGGCGCTCCTTCCGAGCGGAACGCAGACGCGGTTCTATAACCGAGTCACTTGGGCGATCACATACCTGACCAAGAGCCGTTTAGCTGACCGGACGGGGCGGGGCAGATTCCGAATCACAGAACGAGGCGTCGAAGTTCTCAAGCGAAATCCGCCGCGCATGGACAACCACTTTCTCGACCAGTTTGTGGAGTACAAAGACTTCAAGACAAAGCGGTCGATCTCCGCCGCGGAAACGCGCAAGGGCGCGAGCCCCCTCGTCACACCCGCGGATGACCCCGAAGTGACACCCGAGGAGCGGCTGGAGGGTGCCTACGAAGAGTTGCGCGCCGCGCTTGCGGACGACCTACAAGAGCGAGTGCGGTCGGGCACGCCGCGGTTCTTTGAACACCTGGTCATTCGCCTTCTCGTTGCGATGGGCTACGGCGGGGGTCAGGTCGACCGGGCCGAAGTCACCGGAAAAAGCGGCGACGAGGGCATCGATGGAGTGATTCGCGAGGACCGGCTCGGGCTCGACATGGTCTACGTCCAAGCAAAGAAGTGGGACAACTCCGTCGGCCCCGGCGCGATCGATCAGTTTGTCGGAAGCCTGATGCGCAAGAAGGCAACCAAAGGTGTCTTCATTACCAGCGGCACCTTCACGGACGGCGCTCACCGAGCTGCGAGGGAAGCTGCGGTGAAGGTGCGGCTTATCGATGGCGACGAACTGGCGGAACTGATGATCGACTTCAACGTCGGGGTATCGGCGGCGGACACTTATGTCGTTAAAAAAGTCGACGGTGATTTCTTTGAGGCAATGGGCTAACGCGTGGGGCTCAGCCGGCGTCTACACGTCTCCGGCGGGCACGAGCCACCCGCGCCTGCAAATCCTGACGATCCAAGAGCTGTTAAGCGGCCACAAGATCGACATGCCCCCGTGGCACGAGCCGCAGGCATTCAAGAAAGCGCCCAAGGCGAAGGCGGGGAAGAAGAGCGATGACGCGAAGCTTTTCTGATTCCGCCCTAGACTTCGCCACCGGCCAGGGCGGCGACGACCGCCTCTTCGGCGCCGCGGGCGCCGACATCCTCAAAGGCGGCGGCGGCGACGATCAGGGCGACAAGCACGATGAAGAGGGCGATGTGGTGCTGGATGTCGAACGGTGACGGCCCGCCGCGCTGCGGTAATCGTGCGATCGCTATATCATCGCCGCGTTGAAGGCGGGATGATTTTTTCGGGAAACGAACATCATGACCAACCGACGACAATTCATGATCGGCGCCGCGGCGGCGGCGTTTGGGCTTTCTGTTTCCCGGCCGCTGTTTGCGCAGGCGGCGAAGAAGCGCAAGGTGCTCTTCTTCTCCAAGTCCTCCGGATTCGAGCACGACGTCATCAAGCGCAAGGACGGCAAGCCGAGCTTCGTCGAGAACCTGCTTTCGGATCTGGGGCCCAACCATGACCTCGAGTTCACCTACTCCAAGGACGGCAGTCTCTTCTCGCCGGCGTACTTCGAGCCGTTCGACGCGATCATGTTCTACACCACCGGCGATCTGACCTCCGCCGGCAAGGACAAGAACCCGCCGATGTCCGCCGACGGCAAGGCGGCGTTTCTCGACGCGATCAGGAACGGCAAGGGTTTCGTCGGCGTGCACTCGTCCACCGACACCTTCCACACCGGCGAGTCCGCCGAGACGAACACGTCGGCCCCGCGCACGTGGCGCTATCGAAACCTCGGCGACAAGGCCGACCCGTACACGCGGATGATCGGCGCGGAGTTCATCATCCACGGCAAGCAGCAGGTCGCGACGATGCGCGTGATCGATCCGTCCTTCCCGGGTCAGCCCGGGGAGAGCTTTTCGTGCATGGAGGAGTGGTACACGCTGACCGATTTCTCCAAGGACCTGCACGTCCTGCTCGTGCAGGAGACGAAAGGGATGAGCGGCTTGATGTACCAGCGCGCGCCCTACCCCGCGACGTGGGCGCGGATGCACGGCAAGGGGCGCGTCTTCTACACCTCGATGGGCCACCGCGAGGACGTGTGGACCAATCCGATCTACCAGAACATCCTCTTCGGCGGGCTCGCGTGGGCGGTGGGGAATGTGGATGCGGACGTCACGCCCAACATCGAGAAGGTGACGCCAAATGCGTGGAAGCTTGCGCCCGCGACGCTGCCGACGACGGGCGTGAGCACGTTCAAGACCTGAGCGGTGAGGGAGAGCCGGCTCGTCCTCGGGCCGGGCGGATTAATCTGCGATCGCACACTTCAGATTCGATCGCCGCGCCGTCGGATTCGATATCTCACCCACGCCGCGAACGCGAGCGTCGCCGGCCCGACGACGATCGCCGGCGGCAGGGGGGCGACTACAGGCTCCTGCGTCTCACGCGGATCAAAGGGAGCGGCGGCGCGGGAGGGCGCGGTGGTCGGCAACAGCTCAAGCGACGGCTCGGCAGCCGCCAATGGGGACATGCACAAGGTCCCCCCGCCCATCGCCAGCGCGATGGTGAAACGCGACAGCCGCATTGCTTTTCTTCGCCTCCTCGACGAACTCCGTTACAACCAAATCAACAACGCGAACATTGGAAGCGCGGGGGAAGGCGACTTCAAGGCGGATCGGGCCGGCGAAACGTGTTTAAAATCGGGTGAATGTGAAGCTGGCGAAGTTGCGGCGGACAGATGTAAAGATGGCGAAGCAGGGATTCGCTATCGTCGCTCAATCCTCATCCACCCGCTGGTATTTGAACGTCGCCTTGTACAACCCCGAAACCCGTTCCGACGGCACCGTCTGCGCGCGGTACTTCTCGTTGCGCGGCTGCAGCCGCAGCACCGCCTTTGCGTGCTCGTCCTTCTCGAAGAACACGCGCTTGAACGTCGTGTGCCCGTCGTCGAAACGCACGAAGCAGTCGTCCCCGTTCTTCGTCCCGGCGGCGGGGGAAAAGATGACGATGTCGTCCTGGCGATACTTGGGCGCCATGCTGTCGCCGTGCACGCGCGCGGCGAAGGCGTCCTTGTCCTGCACGTCGGGGCAACTGATGTAGTCGTCGGCGATGCCCCTGGGGTAGTTCAGGTCCGTGAAATCCGTCGGATATCCGGCGGCGACGCGATTGATCACCGGCACGGCATTGGTCGCCACCTGCTCGACGTTTCCCGCGTTTTTCTCCACCAGTTCGTGCAAAACGCCGTTGAGATACGCCTCGTCGAGGTTGATCGTCGCCGTCGCGGATGATGACGAGCCGTGACCATTCCCGTTGCCGTTCGCGGCCGCCGCCGCGGCGATCTCGCCGTTCTTCTTCGATGACAGCAACTGCGTCAGCACCGCGCGCACGTCCCGCGGCGTGCGATGCAGGTGCGCCTGCGTCAGCAGCTCGCCGGGCGTGAAGCCGAGCGTCTGCTCGAGCTTTCGAAGCTTCTCGTCGCTGGGCGGATTGGGCACGCGGCCGGTCTCGATCAGCGAGAGGTACGGCTTGGAAATGCCTGTCCGTCCGGCCAGCTCATCGAGGGTGAACCCCAAGCGGCGACGCTGGCGGCGAAGTTTTTGACCTAAGGCTTCGACCACGGCAATTGCGCAATGGGGCCGCCGCGCGGGCGATCAATCGCGGCGAGCGACGGCCTCTTGTTCCGGAAAACCGCCTTCCCTGGCGGGGGTGTACTTCTCCCTAATCTCTATTCGGCGGGGCGTACAGAAGTCAAACAAAAAATCCGGACAACGGCCTAACTTTGTTCGGTGGCCGTAAAACTTTCGCCCCGAAGTTCGATGGTCACGTGGGGGTTAAGCCCCCGACTTAGCAGTGGGTTGCGTCGTTTGCATCCGCTGCTGCCGACGGGCGCGGCGCTCCCGGCGTGCTCGGCGTGTTCCCCGATCCGGTTCGCTCGACGGCGAAGCCGACGTGGCGGCGGGGGCCGTCGCCGGCGATCCGCCTTCCATCGTGTCCGGCGCTTCGGGCGCGCCGGCCGTCTTCTTGCCCGGCGATCCTTCCGCCGCCAGCTTGTCGAGCACCGCCTGCAGCTTCTTCTTCGCCGCCGCCGCATCGGACGACGCGTCCGCCGACGTCTCGATCTCTTCGAACGGCGCGTTCTTCAGATCGAACATCTGCCCGCGCCCGTCGAGCTTCCAGCGCTCGTCGCGCGCGTAGCGCTTGCCGTTCAACTCGACGTAGATCCACTCGCGCGGCTCGCCCTTCTCGCCGCGCGCCTGCGGCGCGAACGAATGCCCGTCGATCGTCACGCCGTCGGGCAACTTCGCGCCGGCGGCGTCCGCCAGCGTCGGCAGGAAATCGCTGAAGTCGAGCAGGTCGTCTTTCACCTTCCCCGCCGGCGTCGTGCCGGGCCAGTTGACGATCATCGGCACGCGGCTGCCGCCCTCGAGCATCGAGCCTTTCGCGCCGGAGATGCTCTTGCCGTCGAGTGGCGACCAGTCCTTCGCGAACGACGCCGTCCCGTTGTCGCCGACGAAGATCACCAGCGTCTTCTCGCGCAGCTTGAGTCGATCCAGCTCCGCCATCAGCTTGCCGACCAGCTTGTCCATGTACGCGACGTTGTCGGCGTAGAGCTGCGGACGCGGCGCGTTCGGATCTTTCGAATCCGGCGTGCGCACGACGGGGCCGTGGATGTGCGACATCGGATAGTGGATGTAGAACGGCTGATCCTTGTGTCGCGTGATGAAGTCGATGAGAAAATCGTGCATCAGCTCCGGCAGATAGACGTTCTCGGGCAAGTCCTTCTGCTCGCCATTGACGGTGTAGCTCCTGGTCTGCTCGCGCCAGTAGCGCCCGCTCGCGGGGAAGCGGAAGTACTCGTCGAAGCCGAAGTCGCCCGGTTGAAGCGGAAGCTGGCTCCACTTGCCGATCGACGCGGTGACGTAGCCGGCTTTCTTCAGCACCGACGGGATCATCACCTCGTTCTTCGGCTTGACCGCGTCGCCCGAGCGGTTGCTCACCATCCCGGTTCGGAACGGATATCGACCGCTCAGCAGCTCGCAGCGCGACGGCCCGCACAGCGGCGTCGAGTAGCAGCGCGTGAACTTCGTCCCGCCGCTCGCCAGCTCGTCGATGTTCGGCGTCTTGTAATGCCCGCCGAAGCAGCCGATGTCGCCCAGGCCGACGTCGTCGCTGAGGATGACGATGATGTTCGGCTTATCCGTCGCCGCCGCGGCGGCGGCGGCGGCGCGCGACGAGCAGACCAACGAAAGCACTGTGAGCAAAAAGGTGACGCGTTTCAAAGCGCTTCTCCCGTGAAGTGAAGCCGCGATTGTAAATCGCACGCGCCTCCGCGTCACGGTAACGGCAGGTCCTTGAACTCCGCCGGCACATCGATGTCCTCCACCTCGGTGGGGAAATCGATCACCAGCTTGGTCGGGCGCGTCGGTGGCGGGAGTTTCTCCTTCGGCGTCCAGCGCGGCGGGCGGAAAATGATCGGGCCCTGATACGCGTCATTCCGCCCGATCGGATTGATCTGCACCGACGCCGCGAACTCGCGGCCCTGCGCATCGGTCGCGTGGACGAACTCGGAGTTGAAGCCCACCCGCACCTCATCCCACTGCGGATCGGGAAGGTTGTCGCGATAGACCGTCAGCGCCAGCCGCGTGCCGTTCCCATCGACGTTGCCGAACCGCATCCGGATTCCGCCGACCGTCCGCTCGCCTTCGATCGGCCTGGCCAGATCGTCAAAGGCGATCTTCTCCACCTTCGTGACGACCGTCGCGCGAAGCCGCCCGCGCAGCAGCGCGATCGTGTGACTGTCCGCCGGCGGATAGAGCATCGGCTGGGTGGTGATCTCCCAGCTCCATCGCCCCTGGTCGCGCACGAGATCGGCGGCGGGGCGATCGCCGGGCTTGGGGCCGAGCAGCGAGAGCCCGCGCTCGTCGCTCGCCTGGTCGATCTCCAGCGTCGAGCCGATGCGAACCAGCCGGACGCGCGGGTCGGCCAGCGCCAGCAGGTGCAACTGCAATCGCCGGTTCGGCGGCGCGTCAGGGGGATCGAGGTTCGTGTCACTGATGCGCGTGGCGTCGAGAGCGACGAACGTGATCGGCCCGTGCGAGCATGCCGGCGCATCCACCCACGACGGTCGTGTCGTCGCCTTGTCCGCGCGACGAACGGCGAACTGCACGCGCTGCAGCGGCCGCGCCTCGGCGCCGTCGTATACCGGTTCCAGATACGCGAGCCGGCAAACCTCCTTCATCGCGAGCATGAAGGGCTGATCGACGAGATCGCAGGTGACGCGGACGCTGCCCGCGGCGGGAGAAAGATGCTGTTTGTCCGCCGCCGCGGTCGGCAGACCCCCGTCGCGCAGAAGGACGTTCAGCACATCGCGAGTGGGCGTGTCATGTGCATGAACGCTGACGAGCGTCAACGCTGCTGCCAAGCCGGCGGCTTTGGCCGCCGGAGAACCCGCCGCTGAAGCCGCGGGCTTGGCAGCGGAATCCGCGTCCGCAGCGATCAAGGCGCCCTGCATCAACAACGCGACGATGACCGCAACCCGCACCTTCACGGCAGCACCAGATCCTTGAACTCAAACTTCACCTCGACCGTCCGCATCTCCTGCGGAAACATGATCTTCACGGCCTTCAACTTCTCCGGCTCATCGCAATCGAATCCGCCCCACGCTTCCTTCTCATTCTCCGATGCGCCGCCGCGGCCGGATGACGCTTCGCTGCCGTCGTACCGGACCATCTTCGTCACCGCCTGCAGCCGCCCGACGCTCTGGCGGACGGCGGTCCAGCGATCGTCGAGATCGTCCTTGCGCGTCACGTGCAGCTCGAAGGTGTAGCGCATCGGATCGGCGCGGTTCTTCAGCGCGAAGAACGTCATGTCGTTCCGCGCCCCGGCGAGCTTCGCGCCGTCATGGGCCGCAGGGTTCGCGATCGAAATCTCGACGATCTCCTTCGGCACGCGCAGCGCCAGGTGTCCGCGGAGCAGCGCGATCTTCTGCCGGGCGCCGGGCGGATACGCGAGCGTAACGCTGGCTTCATGGACAGCCTCGCCGGTGAAAGGGAGCGCGCCGCCGTCGATCTGCATCGGTTGCGATTTGGCAAGCAGCGTGTGCCCCGCGTCGTCGCTCGCTTCATCGACGAAACCCGTGCGCGCGACCGCGGTTGCCGACCTGGCATCCAACCCCGCGCTTCCGCGTGGGGCTGCGAGGTACGACCAGCGGCGGATGCGCGGTTCGGGCCACACCTCCAGCCGCACGCGCACCTGCTCGTCGCCGCCGTGCATCGTCGTGTAGTCGAACCCCTTCGAGCGCGTGATTCCGACGACGCGGACGGCGGTCGCGCCGTCCACCGAAACGTTCTTCCACGGGCCGCCGCGGGTGATCACCAGCGCGTCGCCCTCATGCGCGTCCCACGACGTGACCGGCGACAGCCCGGTCGATTCGCACGCGTCGCCGATCGCGTTCCAGAACGGCTCGCCGTCGAAGATGGCCGAGAAGGTCGCGCCGGCGACCGAAGGATGCTCCAGCGCGTCCGGCCGGACGAGCAGGCGGGTCTGCGACTTCCCGGCGATCGTGTCGAACAGCGTCTGCGCGGATGCGTCCTTCACGACTGCCTTGATCAGCGTGGGGTCGGCGGCCGGCGTGACGATCGTGACCGCGACGTCGTCGTCCGCAAAGCGCGTCGTCGCCGACGCCGCGCCGCGCGCCTGCGCAGCAGTCGCGAGCGCGAGCAGCAGCAGGATCGTTGCGCCAACCATGGGTTTCACGCGCATCTTCAGACGTCCCGTTGCGGGCAAAGTTCCCCGTCGGCTCGCCGCGGTCGATCATCATCTCCGCGCGTCGCTGGCACGTCGATGGCCCCCTCACCTACAATCCGCCGCCGATGAGTAGCGCCGCCACCGGGCCATGGACGGTCCAACGATTGCTCGAATGGACCAGCGGCTTCTTCACCCGCAAGGAAGTCGACGGCCCGCGATTGTCCGCCGAGCTCCTTCTCGCGCACGTCCTCAAGGTGCCGCGCATCAAGCTCTACACCGACTACGAGCGGCCGCTTTCCGAGAAGGACCTGACGCGCTATCGCGAGCTGGTGCAGCGTGCCGGCGAGCACGAGCCGATCGCGTACCTCACCGGCAAGGCGTACTTCTTCAACCTCGAGTTCGACGTCACGCGGGACGTGCTGATCCCGCGGCCGGATACCGAGACGCTGGTCGAGAACGTGCTGCAACCGTCGCGCAACGCCGCGGGGTTCGAGTCGCCGCGCGTGCTGGACCTGTGCACCGGCAGCGGGTGCATCGCGGCGGCGATCGCTTCGCGGTTGAAGAACGCCGTCGTCATCGCCACCGACATGAGCGAGCGCGCGGTCGAGGTCGCGCGGACCAACGTCGCGAAGCTCGGGCTGGAAGGGCGGGTGACGGTCGAGCAGGGCGATCTCTATGAAGCGCTCTCGCGCGTCCCTGATCCGCAGCCGTTCAACCTGATCGTCGCCAACCCGCCGTACATTCCGAGCGGCCAGATCGAGAAGCTCGACCGCAACGTCCGCGAGTACGAGCCGGTGGCGGCGCTCGACGGCGGGATCGACGGCCTGGTCGTCCACCGCCGCATCTTCGACGGCGCGGCGGAGCGACTGCTGCCCGGCGGGCGGATCTTCCTCGAGATCCAGTTCGACCAGGGCCCGGGGATGAAGGAGCTGGCGTCGTCACACGCGGAGCATTTCGATGACGTGCGCGTGCTCAAGGACTTCGCGGGACACGAGCGCGTGCTGACGGCGGCGCGGAAGTAATACGGCGCCTGAATCATCACGACACATCGCTGCGGTAAGGGCGACGCCTGCGTCGCCCTTTCGCGGACGTGGGCGACGCAGGCGTCGCCCCTACAGGCACGGCGAGAGCCGTCTGCCTGAACCGCGCCGTCCGATGGCGAAAAGCGGGCGCAAAAAAACGCCGGAGCGAGGCGAAGCAATCGACCCGCTCCGGCACGAACCCCAAGCTGTTGCTTTCCCCCCGCGCGAAAACAGCATTCAAATGGTCAGTCAGCGGCGGCGGGTGATGAAGAACGGTCCGTTGGTGTCGCTCTGCAACCGCCGCAGGTGACTGAATCGACTATAGCACATAAAAGAGACTATTCAATCCTTTTATCGGCGCGTCCGTCGCTCAAGATGAATTGAGAAGCGCTCTCACCTGCCGACGGTGGCGGCGGTGTCGCTTAACCGCTGCGAGACCCGCGCGGCGGCCTGGTACTTGGGCGCCGAGAGATCACGAATATCTTCTGTCAGCCCCCAGTACCCGCTCTTGGTGTAGCGGCCGCTGAGGTCGAAGTAGAACATCGCGTCCCCGCCGGCGGCGTACCATTTGTTCAGGTAGTCCTCCACCGCCCTCCCCGCGCGCGGGTCGTACTGGCTGGCGATCTTCACGTCGAGGTGCTTGTTGAACTGCTGGAGATCGAGCCCGCCTTCGTAGGCGAACTTGCGCAGGCGATATTTGTCCGCCAGCGCGTGAAACGCCTTGACGTTGTCGTTCGCGCTCGTGCCGGTGCGCGCGAGCAAACGGTCGCAGATCTGATCGGGGGTGATGTCGTCGCGCTCGGTGAACCATTTCTTCTTCGCCGGATCGGCTTCGTCCTTGCCGGGTGAGAAGTACGGCGCGCCGGCGACGGCGTAGAAGAACTGGCTCGGCGGGCCGAAATACTTCTCCACGTACTCGAGCTGCATCTTCAGCACCGCGCCCGGCGGCTGATATCCGACCTGGCTGGCGAGGACCACGCGGAAGCGCGGGTCGTCGCCGAGCAGTTTCTTGATCTCCACGGCGCGCTTGGCGATGCGCTTGCGCGCCCAGTACTCGACGTTGGAGTCCTTCCCGCCGTCGTTGAGCGTCTGATCGCCCGCCGCCACCTCCTGCTGCGCCGCGGTCTTGTTCTGCTTGTATTGCTGGAACTGGCCGTTCCAGACTTCGTTGGAATACTCGACGTAGCAGTGCAGATCGGGACGGAGCTGATCGCGCACGAGCTGGCCGAGCTGGCGGACGAAGTCATCATCCGCCAGCGCGGGCACGCAGAGCCACGCGTCCTTGCCGGCGAAGTTGCACAGTTGAATGGCGGTTTCGTACGGCCCGCCTTTTTCGGTCGAGTACTGCGCGTCCGTCTGCTTGGGGCGTTCATCCCACCTGGCGATCTTCGAGTTGTTCGTGCGCAGGTAATCCATGAAGCGGATCGCGCCGAAGGGGTGCAGCGCGAGCAGGAATTCGCCGGTGAAGACCTGCGCGTCGCTGTCGTAGCCGGGGCGCAGCAGCTTGATGTCGCGCAGGCCCGCGCCGCCGGTGTTCTTGAACGCCAGCGACAGCGTGATTTGCTTGTCGCTCTCGGCGGCGACGACGACTTCCGCGTAGGTGCGATCGCGCTTGGCGTCGTACGCGAGGTTCTGCACCCGCGCCGGCGAGTTGAGCGTGGAGAGCTCGCACCTGCCGCTGGCGAAGAAGTGGTAGACGCCGTTGACGTTCTTCACATCGGTCATGACCAGCGTGCCCGCATCGTCCATGGGCCAGCCGTCCGGGCCGAGGGTGGCCTTGCCGTCGTAGGGCGTTTTGGCGCTGCCGAATTTCCGCGACGTCTTCATCGCGTCGATGAACATGAACTGGCGGTCGTAGTCGCGCAGCGCCTCGAGGTTGACGCCGAGGAACGGCTCGATCCGCCGCGCGGGCGGGGCGGCGGCGGGATCGACTGGCTTTGTCGCCGGCCGGGTGGATGCGGGCTGCGTCGTCGCGTTCTGCGACGGCGCCGCCACATCCACGCGCTGCTGCGTGCCGTCCTGGAAGGTGACGATCACGTTCTTGATCGCGGGCTGAGCGGCGAAGAGGGCGGGGGCGGGGACGAGGGCGAGGAGAAGCCAGAGGAGCATGGCCGGCACCATCGCAACATGACCGCGACGGGTCAACGGCCAGACCCGCGGGCGATGGGTTCGCTTTTCCCCGCCGCAATGGGTTCGTTTTGCAACCGGCGCGCGGCTGTTTTCGGCGTGAAACCGCGTTGGCGTGCGGCAAACGCGGTTTCGGCGCGATTTTCGTTGGCTTCGGTTGGGTTCGTTCTGTGCCGCGCGGGCGAGGAACTCCTCGAGCAAAACGCGCGCGAAGCCGACACGGACACGATGGGTGCGATCAATCTGATACATGGCGCAATGCCTCCTTACCCATCCCGCGCGATTGCAGCGGCGTGATCACGAATGTGCAACGAGCGGCCGCGGAAACCTTCCGATGCTCCAAATTCGAGGCATCGGGAGCGCCAAAACGCCCCCGCGCGGGCCGATTCGCGTTGCTCGTTTTTGATGCAGAAAAAGAGTGCGCGGTCCCCTTGACAGCCGGATCATGATGTTGAGACTCAGTCTCAATGGCTTCGGGTGCCGCTACCCGGCAAGGAATATGGCATGGGTCCTCGTCCCACTGTTCGGGCGGCCGTTGTCGCCGCTGTCGCGCTCGCTTTGTCGCTGGCTCACACCGCCGCCGCCGATCCGCGGCCGTTCACCTTCGTCTATGACACCTACCCGGAGGGCAAAGGCAACTTCGAATACGAGCAGTACGTCACCTGGAGCGGCCACACGAGCGAGGACTCCGACTTCAACCACGTCGAGTTCCGTCACGAGTTCGAGATGGGCGTCACCGACAACTTCGACCTCTCGTTCTACGTCCCGACCTGGTTCTACGAGCACGATGGCTCCGGCGGCCGCACGCGCTTCGACACCGTCGGCGTCGAGGGGATCGTCTACCTCAGCAACCCGGTAACGGACGCGGTGGGCCTGGGGCTGTACCAGGAGATCGACGTCGGCGAGCACGAGCTGGAGTTCGAGACCAAGCTCCTGGTCCACAAGGACGTCGGCAATTGGACCTTTGCCTACAACCTGATCCTCGAGACCGAGCTCGAAGGCGTCTTCCGATCGTCATCGTCTTCCGACGGCGGCGCGGGCGGCGGGGGCGCCGACGGCGCTGAGCCCAAGGGCGGGAGCGAAACCGAAGGCGTGCTCGGTCACTCCTTCGGCGCCAGCTACAACGTCGGCGCCGGCGGATGGCGCGTCGGCGCGGAAGCGCAGATCGAAAGCGTCTACGCGAACTGGAGCCGCTACGAGGACACGACGGTGTACGCCGGGCCGGTGATCAGTTGGTCGAACGGGAAAAACTTCTACGTGACCGTCACGCCGGCGTTTCAGCTCACAGACGTGGCGGACGAAGGCGACTTCAAGCTGCGGATGATCGCGGGGTTTGAGTTCTAGACCAGCGGGCGTGTTTGCGCAAGACGGCCGGATGTCATCCCGAGCGGTACTCCGCAAGGGATCTCGGGTCGAACTGCTTTACCACGCCGAGATCCCTCGGAGTACCTCGGGATGACACGCTTCATGGCGCCGGTCAGTCGGAGGGGCGCTGCCACGCCAGCGCAAGCTGTTCACCGACGAGCGGCTTCACCGCCCGAACCCTCAGCCACTCCGTCCGCACCAACTGCTCGGCGAGCGTGAGCCGCGACGCGATGCGATCATCGCGCTCGAAAAACTTGCGCAGCAGCTTGGGGCAGTTGCACTCGCGGCTGCGGTGCAGGAGGACGATGTGGCGGGGGAGCCGGCGTCGCTTGCCCTGGGCGCGGTCCAGAATCTTGCAGATGGCCTCGAAGGCCTGCTCGTTCGACAGGTGCCCGCTTCCGCCCATGATGCGGTGCTTCAAAAACCAGGGGCGGGCGCTGGCAAGCTGCATCCGCGGGTCGTAGTTGCTCTCCATCGCGAGCAGATCCAAGTCCGCGAAATGATCGTGCAGATCTCCCGGGACGCGACCCAGATCCGTCGCGTAGCCGATCCTGCATCCGTGGCCTTCGAGCAAAAACGCGTGTGAGCCGGTGCGATCGTGCGCCAGCGGGATGGCGCGGACGGACAAACCGTCGAGCGGGTGAAAGTCCGCGTCGTCGAACCCGTGCACGAGCGGCTCGACCGCTTCGTGATCGAGCATCTCGATCACGTGCTGCCGGCGGGTTCGATGACAGAAGACGCGGATGCCGCGGTTGAGCAACGTCCCGAGCCAGCTCGCGCGGAAGTGATCGCTGTCGAGGTGGGTGAGACAAATCGCGCAAACGTCGCGGAGCGTGATCCCCGTCCCGTCCATGCGCCTGGCGGTGGTCCGCGGCCCGAGCCCCGCGTCGATGAGCATCACGCCCGACGGCGCGCGCACGATCGTGCAGTTCCCCGAGGAACCCGAAGCGAGGATGCAGAGGTCGAGGGACATCCGTGTCTTTGGTCGCTGTCGTCAGACTAAGTTTCTGTCGCGAAGACGCAAGCGCTTCGCAAAACCGTTTTGCTCCGTCCTCTTCCGCAAGAATCTCCAACACTTTCATCCTTGCAGGTCACGTCGCGATGACGATCATTTTCCTCCCTTATGAGCAACACCGACCCGACGTTTCCCATCGATCTCAAGGCGCTTAAACCGCTGAAACTCGACGTCAATGTTCCCACGCTCACCGACGAGCAGAAGGAGACGCTGAAGTTCAACATCCAGCTCTGCCGCGATGCGATCGTCTTCTTCACGGCGGTCGCGGGCGCCAAGGGGTTATCCGGTCACACCGGCGGCGCGTACGACACGGTGCCCGAAGTGATGATCATCCGCGCGTTCATCGCCAACGGCGCGCCGATCGTCCCGACGATCTATGACGAGGCGGGGCACCGCGTCGCGACGCAGTATCTGCTCAGCGTCCTCGACGGGCACATGCCTGCGGAAAAACTGCTGCACTATCGCGAGTACAACCAGCAGCTCCCCGGGCATCCGGAAAAGGGCCTGACGCCGGGCGTGGAGTTCAGCTCCGGGCGGCTGGGGCACATGTGGGCGTTCTGCAACGGGATCGCGATGGCCAACCCGGGCAAGAGCATCGTGCTGCTCGGGTCGGACGGTTCGCAGATGGAAGGCGACAACGCCGAAGCGGCGCGGCTCGCCGTCGGCAAAGAGCTCGGCGTCAAGGTGCTCATCGACGACAACAACGTCACGATCTCCGGTCACCCGCAGCAGTACATGGCCGGCTACGACCTCTCGCGCACGCTGGCGGGATACGGTCTTCAGATCGAAACGGTGCTGGGCGAAGACATCTCCTCGCTCTACGCGGGTCTGTGTCGCACGTTCAAGGACAACAACCCGCGCGCGTTGGTGATCATGCGGAAGATGGCGCCGGGCATCGAAGGCGCCGAGGGGCACGCGCACGCGCACGAAGTGCTCAAGCCGGAAGTCGCCATCAACTACCTTCAGCAGCGCGGGCACACCAAGGCGATCGAGATCATCAAAGCCGCAAAGGGGGACAAGAACCCCAACACGTACAAGGGATCGTCCGGCGTCGGCAAAAACCGCGACGATTTCGGCAAGATCATCAACGAGATCCTCGACGCGATGCCGGAGGAGAAGCGGCTCGCGTCGGTGCGCGTCTTCGACAACGATTTGATGGGATCGCAAGGGCTGCACCACATCGCCAAGAAGCACCCGGAAATCTTCGTCGAAGCCGGCATCATGGAGCGCGGGAATTTTTCCGCCGCCGCGGGGTTCGGGTACGTCAAAGGGAAGCAGGGCGTCTACGCCACGTTCAGCGCGTTCCTCGAGATGTGCGTCAGCGAAATCACGATGTCGCGGCTGAACTTCGCCAACGTGCTGGCGCATTTCAGCCACAGCGGCGTCGATGACATGGCGGACAACACGTGCCACTTCGGCATCAACTCCATGTTCGCCGACGGCGGCTTGACGCCGAACCATGGAGAAGACCTGACGCGGCTGTACTTCCCCGTCGATCAGCATCAGTTCGCCGCGTGCGTGAAGAAGATTTACTTCGACGAAGGTTTGCGATTTCTCTTCAGCACGCGTGCGGCGGTGCCGGACATCCTCGATGAATCGGGCAAGCCGATGTTCCAGGGCAAGGAGTTCGTGCCGGGGAAGGACGATATCGTTCGCGACTCGAAGGGCGGCGGGTACGTCGTCGCGTTCGGCGAGACGGTTTACCGCGCGCTCGACGCGGTGATCACGCTGCAGGAGCAGGGCGTCAAAGTCGGCCTGATCAATAAACCGACGATCAACCTCTACGACGAAGAGGTGATGAAGAAACTAGCTGCGTCCCCGTTTGTGCTCGTCGCCGAGGGGTGGAACGTGAAGACGGGGCTCGGCAGCCGCTTCGGCAGCCAGTTGCTCAAGCGCGGCTTCAAGGGCCGCTACGACAACGTCGGCACGCACAAGGAAGGCCCCGGCGGCTTGTGGCAGCAGATGCCGTACCAGGGCCTCGACCCGGCCGGCATCGCGAAGGCGGTCCGAGCGCTGATATGATCGCTCGCGGTTCCGCCGCCCGCTGTAGGGGCGACGCCTGCGTCGCCCTCTTCGGCGCGCGTAGAAAAATGGGGCGACGGGGGGGTCGCCCCTACGATCATTCCGCGCGAGGAGCTGCAGGGGCGACACTTGTGTCGCCCTCCGGCGGTGCGCGCGGGGAAGAGCGCGACTCAAGCGTCGCCGTGCGAGCGTCGCGCCGGTCCGCCGGGTAACCTCACGACATGAGCGAGCCGGACGTGTCGCAGCTTCTCTCTGTCGCCGAAGCGATCGCGATCATCGACGCGGTGCCGGTGCAGCCGCGCGAGATCGACGTGCCGCTCGATCTTGCCGACGGGCTGCGCCTGGCGCGCGAGATCGTCGCCGATCGTGATTATCCGCCGTTCGATAAGAGCTTGATGGACGGGTACGCGGTGCGCTGCGCGGACGTTGCGACGACGCCGGTCGAGCTGCGCGTCGCCGGTGAAGTCGCCGCGGGATCATCCGCCGCCCGCAACTTAGCGGCGGGCGAGGCGATCGCGATCATGACCGGCGCGCCGCTTCCGGGCGGCGCGGACGGCGTCATTCCGGTGGAAGACGCCGAGCGAGTCGGCGGGGACCGCGCCCGCATCCATCGCGGCACGACGCCGGGCCGCTTCATCGCGAAAACGGGAAGCGACGTGCGCGGCGGCGCGGTCGTGTTGGACAAAGGAACGCTGCTCGGCCCCGCGCAGCTCGCCGTCGCCGCCAGCGTCGGCGCGGCACGCGTCAGGGCGTTCGCGCGATTGCACGTGGCGGTGCTCTCGACCGGCGACGAACTTGTTCCCTTCGATCAGACGCCCAGCGGCGCGCAGATCCGAAACTCCAACAGCATCATGCTGGCGTCGCTCCTCCGCCGCCTCGGGTGCGGCGTGACGGATTTCGGAAACGTCCGCGACGATCCCAAACTCGTGAGGGACGCGCTGGAAAAGGCGATGCGCGTCGACGTGCTGTTCGTCACCGGCGGGATGAGCATGGGGCAGTATGATTTCGTCCCGCGCACGCTGATCGAGCTGGGCGCGGAACTGAAGATCACCAAGCTGCGCATCAAGCCGGGCAAGCCGTTCGTGTTTGCGACCCACGGATCACCCGGTTCGTCAATGCGTTACGTGTTCGGCTTGCCCGGTAACCCCGTCAGCGGCTTCGTCTGCACGGTCCGTCTCGCGTCGCGACTGCTCGCGCGGCTATCGGGCGGGATCGCGCACGAGCGTTTGGTTGATGCAAAACTTGCAAATCCGCTTCCCGCAAACGGGCCGCGCGAGTTTTATCAGCCGGTTTTCCTTGACTCCGGCACCGTCACGCCGCTGCAATGGAAGTCGTCGGCGGACATCTACTCGCTCGCCCGCGCCAACGCCTTGCTCGCGCGGCCGGAAAACGAGCCGGCGCTGGAGGCCGGCGCGAATGTCCGTGTCATTGAGCTGCCGTAAACGATCTGTCCGATGCGATCTCACTGGCGAATCATCCTCGTGATCGTCGCATGTGCGTACTTCTCGCTCGGCGGCAGCTTCACCTGTCGCAGTGACACCGACGGCGACAAGTTCACCACCAGCACGACTCGGCCGTAAACAGTTTCTTCCAAGCCCATAGGAAAGGAGCCTCACATGCGTCTTCGCACCAACCGTCTCGTCTTCATATCGCTCGCCGTGATCGCCGCGGTCGCGCTCTTTGCGCGATCCGGGATTTCTCAGGACCAATCGCAAGCCAAACCGTCGGCGGGTCTGCCGGACGAAAAGCAGATGGCCGAAATGATGAAGGCCCAGGCGCCGGGCGAGCAGCACGCGTCACTGAAGAAGCTTGCCGGCAAGTTCGACTGCGACATCACCATGAAGATGACCGCCGACGCGCCGGAGATGAGGTCGAAGGGCAAGAACGTGAACGAGATGATCTTCGGCGACCGCTTCATGAAGAGTGATTTCGCCAGCGACTTCATGGGCAAGCCGTTCAAGGGGATCAACTACGTCGGCTACGACAACCTGAAGAAGAAGTGGGTGAGCGTCTGGTTCGACGACATGGACACCGGCATCATGACTGCGGAAGGTTCGGGCGACGCGGACGGCAAGAGCGTCACCTACACCGGGGAGTTCCCGTGCCCGCTGGACGGCGGGAAAATGCGCGCGTTTCGGCAGGTGATCACCGTCGAGAGCGACGACAAGTACACGTTCGAGATGTACGAAACGCCGCAGGGACAGGGTGAGTTTTTGAGCATGAAGATCGTGTATACGCGGGAGAAGTGATCGCGGGCGCGCGTCGTCGAATCGAGCTGTAGCGAAGCGCAAAGTTCAAAGCCCGGGTCTTTGACCCGGGTCCCGGCACGAAGTGTCGGGCTTTGCGCTGCGCGTTTCGCGAGAGTCCGTCACCGCTTGACCGCAGCGATCGCGTAGAAGGGTCTTCCTTCGCGCGCGTACTTTCGCTCGAAATTCGTCCCGACGAACTCCCCCGCGCCCGCTGAGCCGGGTCGGTTGTAATCGACGACTTCGAACCCGCTCGCCGCGCGGATCACCGGCTCGACGTTTTCTTCCCAGTATCCCTTGTGATCCGTCACGATTTGCACGCGCCCGCCGGGCGCGAGAACGCGGTGCATCACCGGCACGAACTTCTCCTGGATCAATCGCCTCTTGTGATGCCGCGCCTTGGGCCAGGGGTCGGGGAAGTAGATATGCAGGACGGAAATCGAATCGGCCGGCACGAACTCGGTGAGGAAATAGTTCGCCTCGGCCCGGACGGTTCGCGCGTTGGTGCAGCCGTTTCGCCGCAGGCGGTCGCTCGCGTAGCGCCAGAACCATCTCGCCCACTCGATGCCGAAGAAGTCGGTCTCCGGCCGGGCTTTCGCCTGCTCGGTGAGGAAGGTTCCCTTGCCCATGCCGATCTCGAGCTCGACGGGGTGATCGTTGCCGAAGAGGTCTGACCAGTTCAGCGGTCGCGCCAGCGCGTCCACGTCGAGTCCGATCGGTTCGGGAATCAGTTCGTGCTTCGTCTGCATGTTGCGGCGGCGATTGTAGGGGCGAAAGACGTAAAATGTGACTCGTGCCGACGCTCGAATTCGAAACCACGCTTTCCGCGCCGCTCGCGAAAGTGTGGGCGTTTTACGAAGACATCCCCGCATCGCTCGCGGCGATCTCGCCGCCGGCGGAGGAGGTGACGATCGAATCGGTCGATCTGCCGGCGCGCGAAGGGACGCGGCTGGTGATCACCGCGAAGGTGCCGGTCCGCGGGCGGGTGAAATGGATCGCAAAGATCGTCGCCCACCGCCCGCCGCACGCGGTGGTCTTCGGCGAAGAGGCGCGCTTCGTTGACGTGCAGGAAGAAGGACCGTTCAAATCCTGGCGGCACGAGCACGAGTTCGAGGCGATCGATGCGAAGCACACGCGCGTGATCGATCGGATCACTTACGCCGTCGGCCTCGGCCCGCTCGGGCGGGTCGCGGATGTTTTGATCGTCCGCCCGAAGCTGCGCGCGATGTTCCGTTACCGGCATGAGCGGCTTCATCGCTTGCTCGACGCACCGGCGTGATGTTTCGATCGGTCTCCGCGCCGGCGGCGGCGGCCTTGAGCGCGTCCACGTCGGCGCGCGGGCTGTAGTAGCGCCTGAGCCAGCGACACAGGCCGTCCAGGCCCGGGAAGAGCACCCGCTCGGTCAAGTTTGCCTGATCGAGCTTGTCGCGGATCTCCCATTTGAGCTTGGCGGGGATGACGATCTCGTGGTGCAGGTCGCGGTGCGCGTCGAGCCACTGCTGAAGCTGCACCGTCGGCGAAGAGATCAGCGAGAAGAGCGCGAACTGGTTGACGATGCGGTCGTCGAGGCTGGGCGGCTCGAGGAAGATCAGCGCGGGCCTGCCGCAGGCAAGCCGATCGAGCGCCGGCAGCGCGTCGGCGACGCGGTCGAGCATCTCGGCGGTGAAGACTTCCGCCTGCTCCGTCTTCAGCACCGCGCGCAGCTTCCGCGGCAGAAGCCGATGGGCGCGGACGTAGTCGAGGCAGCGGACGACGCCGTCCACGTCATAGCGCTCCACGTCCTGCGTGACGAAGTGCAGCGCGACGAAAGGGGAGAACGTCCAGTCGAGCAACCGCGTCGGCAGCCCGTGATGCTGGGCGAGCGACAGCCAGTTCCACACCGAATCCCCTTCGACGGCGTTGCGATGGGCGTACTTGCGGAAGTTGCGCAGGAGGTGGTTTTCCTGACGTGGGAACGCGCCGCCCAGCCGCGAGAGCGTCGTCGTCAGCCGCGCGTCGGCGCGCTGCATCCCGCGAAACGCGTACGACGAGCGAAAGCGGCCGAGCCCCGGTTTCCACGACGAGGCGTAGAGCCGGTCCATCAGGTCGTCCCAGGATTTGGCGACGTGAGAAGCCATGGTGGATTGACGATTGTGTCATTGAGTCATTGACGATTGAAGGGGCAATTCTTCACTCGTCAATGATCCGATGAATCAATCGTCGATCTACTTCTGCATCTCGATCACCCCGCCCGCGATGCGCGCTCCGGCGTTGCCGGAGGGCTGACTCTTCAGGTCGTCCGCCTTCGCGTGGATGATGACGGCTTTGCCGAGAATATCGTTCTTCTCCCCGCCGACCGAGATGTCATCGACGGTGAGGTCGAGCGTGGCCTTTCCGCTGACGTCGGCGATGAGGTTGCCGAAGTCGCCGGCGTGAACGGGGCTGGTGGTCGGCCCGCCGTGCGCGTGATGGTCCGGGTTGTAGTGGCCCTTGGTGCTCATCAGGTCGGGGGCGGAGATGTCGCCGGATTCGTGGATGTGGATGCCGTGCTTGCCCGGCGGAAGGCCGGTGAGGTCCGCGTGGATCTTCACCTTGTCACCGACTTGCGTGAAGGTGACGGTGCCGGTCGGTTTGCCCCAGGACGGCTGCGTCGCCGCCGCCTGCGACGGCTTGATGTCCGCCACCGCGACCTTCTTGTTCGCCGACCCTTCGTTGGCCATCTTCATCGAGTCTTTGTCGCCGGAAGTGGTGTTGTCCCTGTTGTTGTGACATCCGACCGCCAGGCCGAAGGTGACGATTCCGATGCCGAGAGTTTGAAGCAGGCGATTCATGAATGGCCTCCGCGAGAGTGTGTGAAAGAAATGCCGGTCGTTCGATTCCGCGCGCAGGCGTTATAAATCGTGATCGATAGAAGATGCAACTGCCGAAAGCGCCGATCACCGATCCGCCCGAGCCGCAGGAGCTCGCGCCCCCGCCGACACGACACCCGGTGCTGCGCTTCTTCCGCCAGATCGGGCCGGCAGGGCCGGTCGCGCTGATCGCGACGGCGATGCCCGCGGTGGGAGCGGTCGTGCTGCTCGGCGTCGCGCGACAGGTCGTGCCGTGGCTGCGGCATCATGAAATCGTCGGCATTTTCCTGTTCATGATCGCGCTGGCGACGCTCGGCGGGTTCGCGCTCGTCCCGACGTACGCGAACTCATTGCTCGGCGGGTTTACCTTTGGTTTTCCGATCGGTTTCCCCGCCGTGATGGCGGGCCTCGGCGGCGCCGCGATGATCGGCTACGCGCTGTCGCACCGCATCGTCGGCGATCGCGTCAGCCGGGTGATTCACGAGCATCCCAAGTGGGAGCTGGTGCGCAACGCGCTGGTGGGCGGAAGCACGCGGCACGTGATCCTGATCGTCACGCTCCTTCGCCTCTCGCCGGTGCTTCCGTTTGAGACGACCAACGTGCTGCTGGCGAGCTGCGAGGTCCGGGCGTTCCCGTTCCTGATCGGCACGCTGATCGGCGTGCTCCCGCGCACGGCGGCGATCGTCTTCGTCGCGTCGCGCGTTCATCACTGGGAGGAACTGCGTTCGGCAGGAGGACGATGGATGATCGTGCTGGGGATCGTGGGGACGATCGTCGGCGCGGTGATCATCACGATCGTCTCGAAACACGCGCTGAAGCACGCGACCAGACCGAGGGAATAGTGTCAGGCGTCGCGAAGCGGTCATGCTGAGGTACTCCGAAGCATCTGGCTCAGGAACGCAGATCCTTCGGAGCACCTCGGGATATGTCAGCAAGTTGCCTGATGGAACTGGCGCAGTTCACGCATCGCGCCCGCCAGCGTTCCGTCACACCCGGAAATCGATCGATAGAGCTCGTACAGCTTCTCGTACTTCGCGCGATTGGCGATCTCCGGGCGATAGACCAGATCCTCGCGCGGCCGGGCCATCGCGCGGATCGCCTGGCTGATTTCCGCGTAACCCGTCACTTCCGGTCCCGCGGCGATGCAGCCGAGGATCGCGGCGCCCAGCGCGACCGACTGATCGCTCTCGGCGAGCTGGATCTTTTCGTTGAGCACGTCGGCGTAGATCTGCATGAGCAGCGGAGATTTGGCGGGAAGTCCGCCGCTGGCGACGAAGCGGCGGACGGGGATGCCGGCATCGCGCATCGTGTCTACGATCCAGCGCACGCCGAACGCCGTCGCTTCGATCAGCGCGCGGTAGAGCTGCTCCGGTTTGGTGCCGAGTGTGAGACCGACGAAAGCGCCGGAGAGATCGGCGTCCATCAGCGGCGTGCGGCAGCCGTTGAACCAGTCGATCGCGAGCACGCCGTTGCTTCCGGGGGGGAGTTTCGCCGCTTCGCGATTCAAGGTTTCGTGCGAGAGGCCGAAGGTTTTGACCAGCCAGGCGAAGGCGTCGCCGACGCTGGCCTGGCCGGTCTCGTAGCCGAAGTAGCCGGGAAGGATTCCGTCTTCGACGACCCCGGAGATTCCCGCCGCGAGCTGTTCGACACGGCTGTTCATCATGTGACAGCTCGACGTTCCCAGCACCATCACCATGGTTGAGGGGGAGGCGACCCCCGCGCCCGGGACTCCGCTGTGCGCGTCGATGATCGCCGCGGAGACGGGGGTTCCTGGTCGAAGACCGAGCAGTGACGCGCTTGCGGATGAAAGACCCCCGGACTTGCGTCCGGGGCTGCGATGCTCACCGGTCATCTTCTGCGCCACGACGTCCGCGAGTCGCGGATCGACCGCCGCGAAGTATTCGCGCGACGGATAACCCGTCTTCGCGTTCCACTGCCCCTTGTATCCCGCCTGGCAGGTCGAGCGCGTCAGCTCGCGCGTCGAGCAGCGCGGGAAGGGACCGCGTGTGATTTGCCAAACGAGCCAATCTCCCGCTTCCAGAAAGACGTCTGCGGCTTGATACACCTGCGGGGCGTGGTTGAGCGTCTCGAAGATCTTGGGGAAGAACCATTCCAGCCCGATCGTTCCGCCGTAGCGGGCGAGCCACGATTCGTTGCGTTCTCTGGCGACGTCATTGATGCGCTGCGTCTCGGCCTTGGCGCCGTGATGCTTCCAGAGCTTGGGCCAGGCGAGCGGGATGGTCTTGAACTCATCGAGAAGACACAGCGGCGTGCCGTCGGCCTTGGCCGGGAGCATCGTGCAGCTCGTGAAGTCCACGCCGATGCCGACGACGTCGTTCGGATCGACTCGCGCTTGTCGCATCGCGTCGCGACAGGCGGACGAGAGGCTGTCGAGCCAGTCCTGCGGATGCTGCAGCGCGTAGTCGGGGGGGAGCTGCTGCTTTGATGTCGGCAGCTCGCGGTCGATGACGCCGTGCGCGTAGTTGTGGGAGGATTGCCCGGCGATGCGACCGTCCTGGATGTCCACGACGAGGACGCGGACCGATTCGGTGCCGAAGTCGAAACCGAGGGAGTATTTGGGCATGGGTGCGGTCGATCTTATCGTTCGCGCTCGCGCTGCGCAAGAAGTGTCATGACACTCCGGTGAATACGCGGGGTTATTGATTGCTCGGTTTCAATCCGCTCACGCCCATCGCCAGCCCGTACGCGTTGACGAGGCGATCCACCGTCACGCCGTACTTCGTGCGCAGCGATTCGTCCCACGGCAAACCGTCCTTGATGCCGTTGATGAACTCGACGTAGCCCGCCTTGTTCTGCTGGATCATGAATTCCGCGAGCGTGCGCGCCACGGGATACTGCCAGGCGACGATGTGGTCCTCGTCGAAAAACTTGTCGAGGTTCTTGCGGCGCTGCATTTCCGCGCGGGCCTCGGCGGTCGCGGACTGAGCGATGCCTTTCTGCGGCACCATGTCGCTGGCGATCGCCTCGGCCAAACCCTCGTTCGCCCACGACGGCACCGGCACCGGCGAGCGGTAGCGGTGCAGAAATCCGTGTACCGATTCGTGCACCAGCACGTGCGCGAAATCGAGATCGTTGGGCTGGCGGTAGAAGGCGATGTGCACGTCGCCGCTGCCGTACTGGTGACACATGCCGGCCGTCCCGGCGGCGACGGTGGCGTGCATCTTGATCTCGAACTTCAAATAGTCCGCGTCGTTGGAAAAGACGAAGACGAGCGCTTTGCCGTGCCAGAGATTTTCGCCCGCGGGGATCGCGAAGAGGTTGGCCAGCTTCCCGTACATGCGATCGAGCACGCCGACCCATTTCTGCGCTTCATTCGGGGAGAGGTCGGAGTAGAAGAGGAAGTACTGTGTCTCATAGGGCTGGAGGCGCGGCTGGACCTTCGCCTTCGCCTCTTCCGCCCACGCCTTGAGCTTGGCGACGGATTCGGCCATCTGCTCGGGCGTTTGTTTTCCCCACGCGCTGGGATCGACCGGTCCGACCTTCTGCGGACCGACGATCGGCTTCTGCGGATCGACCGGCTCGCCGCCCGCGCCGCCGCTCGGCTGCGTCGTGCCGGTGTCGGTCCCGTCGCGCGGGAAGACGACCGGCGGGACCGCCGGCGCGGGTTTGCTCGGCTGCGTCGCGCCGGCTTCCTTGCGCGCGGCGACGATCTGGTCCTTCATCTTCGGATCGAGGTGCAATGCCTTGGCGAACGCGCGCTCCGCCGGCGCGCGACCGCCGGGCATCGTCAGCAGCTTCTTCCCGAGCTTGAACCAGTCGTCCGCGTTCGCGCGGCGGACGAGGCGCTCGTTGAGCGTCATGACGGTGTCCGGGGCGAGCTCGTCCCAGGCGACCTTGGTGGTCTGCTTTTTCGCGTCCATCAGCTCGAATCCGCCGTCGTCGTAGGACGTGATCATCCCGGCGAGCTCGGTCTTATCGAGCTTGGTGATCTTCACGCGCTGGGGGGGATCGACCGTTGCGGCGAACGTCGAGGCGCAGATCAGGGCAGCGAAAATGAAGAGCGAAACGTGCTTCATGATTCGTGACTGAATCGTATGCGCGGTCTTGGTCCAAAAAAACCATCCCCGGGGCTCCGCGGCGGGACGCCCCGGGGCATAGCGCAGCGGAGCCCGGGGATGCTTC
>JAICTV010000150.1 GCA_025936175.1 Phycisphaerae bacterium | reverse complement strand
GGCGTGTCATCCTGAGGTACTCCGCGGGATCTTGTGCCCCAGCTGCGGCCGAGATCCCTCGCCGAGTACCGCTCGGGATGACAGTTGACCGCGGCCACGCATCAACGCGCGCGCTCGGCAACGGCATCGCGCAGGAAGCGCTCGAGATCGCGGACGCCGGCTGGGTTTTCGTAGAGGACGTGGTTCGATGCGAGAATCTTTTCGTGGACCGATCGGCGGAAATCTCGATCGGCGCCGAGCCGCCCGGCGATGTCCACGTACTGCTCCGCCGACGAGGCGATGCAGTCGCTGATGCCCATCGCGCGGTACATGCCGAGCGTGATCCGGCCCTTGAGCATGTCGCTCGGCAGCGTGACCGTCGGGATGCCAAACGCGAAAGCCTCGTAGCTCGTGTTGCCCGCGCCGAAGTGGATCGGAGCGAGCATCGCGTCGCAGTGGGTCAGCAGTTGCAGGTAGTCATCGTACGGCAGCGGGTCGATGAAGCGGACGCGTTCGAACGTCCGCGGCATCGTCCGCCGCATGCGCGTGGTGAGCGCTTCGTCCCAGTACCGGCTGTTGCCGCGCGGGATGAGCACAATGCCGCGCGGGTCGCGCGAGAGGATCGCGTCGAGGACCGGATCGAAGTCCGGATGCAGCTTGTAGATCGTCTGCAGGCAGCCGTAGACGTGCGTCTGATCGTCCAGGCCAAATGCCGCTCGCGGCCTGGCGCCGCCGGCGATGCTCGGACGGTAGTAATAAACCGACAGGTTCGGCAGCTTGATCAGCTTTTCGGTGTAGAACTGCTGCGAGTCCACTGATTCGATTAATTCGCTCGAAAGAAAATAGTCGATCGACGGGATGCCGCTGGTCGCGGGGTGTCCCCAGGTCACGCACTGCACGGGCGCGAGCCGCGAGTGCGCGAGGGTGTAGGTGACCTGTTCCAGGCCAATCTCGGCGTAGATCAGCACATCCAGTTGCTGCTGTGCGATCGTCTGCCGGGCGGCGGAAAGTCTGGCGCGCGGGACTTCAACGTATGCGTCGGCATGTTGGCGGATGAAGTGGGCGACGGGATCGTTGAAATTGCCGATCGCCAGGGCCGTGAGGTGAAACTGCTCGCGATCCATCTGTGAAAACAGGCCGCGCGTGATCCGTCCGATCGTGTGCTTGTACAGAAACGCCGAGATGATCCCGATGCGGATGCGTTGATCTCCCGCCGCTTCGCGTCTTCGAGGATGGAGCGCCGGCGACGGCGCACTCACCAGCCGGCCGTAGCGCTCCAGCACGTCGCGATCGTCAAAACCCTGGTAAGCAATGTTGAGGGTCGGCACCGGCACGCGCTCGGCGTCGATGCGATAGCCACTCGCCTCCAGCTTCGCGATGCGCTCTTCAAGCCGCGACCGCCACGTGCGCAGCTCGTCGCCGGATTGGTAGACCACCGGCTGGCGCGTCATTGCGAACAGCCGCGTCGATTCTCGGGGGTGCATCGCGTTGGCGCGCTCGAAGAGCTCCTCCGACGCTTCGGCCCGCCCCTGCGCGTCCAGCATCGACGCCAGGTTGAACGTGGAGACGACGTCGTCCGGGCGGAGCTGGTTGGCGGCGCGGAAGGCGATCTCGGCGTTGTCGAAATCGTTGGCGGCGAGGAACTGCCCGCCGAGCTGCATGAGCTGGTCGTAATCGTATCGCTGCTGCGCCATCGCCGTTGCATCACAGCGTACCGCGATTGACCCGCAGCGTCGCGTCGTCGCGTGGGGCGTGGCAATCGGTAAGATCACCGCACCCCTCATGGACGAGCCGGCAACATCGACGCTTGCGTGTGAACTGTGCGGCGCGACGGACGCGTGGACGACGCACCTGCCGCGCGTGGTCGATTACATCAGCGATGAGACCTTCGCCATTCGGCGCTGCTCCTGCTGCGGCTTGTGCGTAACCGATCCGCTCGTCGGCGACGCTTCGATCGCGGCATACTACCCGGCGCGCTATCGGGTCGATCGGCAGAAATACAGCGGCGGCTTGCGGGTCGAGCTGCGCGCGGGAGATGTGCAGGGGGCGCTGGGGCGCGGACGGCGCGGGCGATTGCTCGATCTCGGCTGCGGCACCGGCGCGTTCGCCGTCGCGATGAAGGGCCGGGGCTGGGACGTCGCCGTCACGGAAATTAATGACACCGTCCTGGATCGCCTCCGCGGCGCCGGCATCGAAGCGAAACGTCCCGACGAAGCAATGCGCGATGGATTCGCGACCCCGTTCGACGCGATCACCTGCTGGCACGTTCTCGAGCACGTCGAGCATCCGCTGGAGCTGGCGAAATGGGCGCGGCGGCATCTCCAACCCGACGGCGTGTTTCAGGTGACGGTGCCGAGCCTCGCGAGCTGGCAGGCGCGCGTGTTCGGCGCGAGCTGGATGCACCTCGATCCGCCGCGGCATCGCTATCATTTCACGCCGGGCACGCTGGCGCGGTTGCTGATCGACGCCGGCTTCCAGATCGTCGATTCCTCCTCCTTCGCATTCGAATACGATCTGTTCGGCGCGCTGCAGAGCGCGCTGAACGGCGTGTGCACTCGGCCGAACGTGCTGTTCGAGAAAGTCAGCGCCGCCGGCGCCGCGCACACGACGTTCTCGACGCGCGACGTCGTCCTCTCGTACGCGCTGACACCGCTGATCTCGACGGCGACGATCCCGTTTTGCCTGGCGTCATGGCTCGCCGCGCGGGGCGCGACGCTCACCGTCACCGCGCGACCCGCGCCGGCGGCCGGCAACGAGATACCGAAGGAAGGAAGTTAAGCCGGCAAAGCGATACGTGGGATCGACGTACTTCTCGATCACGTAGAACGCGAAGTAATACGCCCGCGCGAACGACCAGATCGCCAGCGCCAGCAGCATCGCCGTCCGCCAGCGCGGATCGTCGATGATCAGGAGCGCCGACGCGACCACGCCGATCACCACGAACAGGACCGCCTTCAGGTACATCAGCTTCGCGCTTCGCAAGTCCGCCATTTGCTTTGACATTTCCGCCCGCGCGCTTGATGCGACAATCACGCCGCTGTACACGTTGCAGCCGCATGGCTAAACAGGTCCCGCTGCGTTATCGCCAGATTCACCTGGATTTCCACACCGGCCCATGGATCGCCGACGTGGGCGTGGACTTCGACGCGCGCGAGTTTGCGCGGACCATGAAGCGATCCGCGGTCGACAGCGTCACCGTCTTCGCCAAGTGCCATCACGGGCATCTCTACTACGAGACGAACCGCGCCGAGCGTCATCCGGGATTGAAGAAGGGAACCAGGCTGCTCGAGCAGCAGGTCGAGGCGCTGCGCCGCGAGGGCATCCGCGCGCCGATCTACATCAGCGTCATGTGCGATGAGTACGCGGCCAACACGCATCCGGAATGGGTCGCCGTCGAACCGGACGGCAAGCGCGTCGGCCGCGGGCCGCTCGATAACAGCCGCTTCCTCTGGCAGATCCTCGACATGAGCAGCCCGTACCAGGACTACCTCGCCGAGCAGACGCGCGAGATCCTCGCGAAGTTCAAGCCGGTCGACGGCGTTTTCTTCGACATGTGCTGGGATCAGCCGTCGGTGAGCAATTGGGCGAAGAAGCAGATGGCCGAGTGGGATCTGAATCCCGAGATCGAGGCGGATCGCTTCCGTCACGCCCGCCGCGTCGCGCTCGATTACATGCGGCGGTTCTACGACATGGTGAAGAAGTCGGCGAAGGACGCGACCGTCTTCTTCAACGGCCGCGGGCACGGCAACCTGCGCGAGGAAGCGCGGTGGCAGACGCAGCACGAGATCGAATCGCTGCCGACCGGCGGCTGGGGCTACATGTACTTCCCCAAGAACGTGCGCCTGGCGCGCACGCTTCCGCTGCCGTACATGGGGATGACCGCGCGCTTCCACAAGAGCTGGGCCGACTTCGGCGGGCTCAAGCCGTACGCGGCGCTGGAGTACGAGACGAGCCAGATGATCGCCCACGGAGCGCGCTGCAGCATCGGCGATCAGCTCCACCCGCGCGGGACGCTCGACCGTGGGGCGTACGAGATCATCGCCAAGGCATACAAGCGCGTCGCCGAGCGCGAGCCGTGGCTGCAAAGCGCCAGGCCGCTCACGCAGATCGCGGTTTATCAGCCGCTCGAGGCGAAGGTCGGACAGGGCGCGAAATCGCCGGTCGGCGCGAGCGAAGGCGCGGTGCGCATGCTCACGCAGCTCAAGCAACAGTTCGATCTGATCGATCCGGCGACGGCGTTTGAGAAGTACGAGGTGCTCATCCTGCCCGATCACGTTCGGATGGACGATGCGCTGCTCAAGCGCGTCCGGGCGTTCCTCAAATCCGGCGGGAAGCTGCTCGCCAGCGGCACGAGCGGATTGGATGAAACGGCTGCCCGCGCGTTGCTGCCGGAGCTCGGCGTCGCGGCGCACGGCATGTCGCCGTTCAAAACGACGTACATCCGTTTCGGACGCGAGATCGCCACCGACGTCCCGCCGAGCGATCACGTCATGTACGAGACCGGCGTGCGCGTCACGGCGACGCGCGGGGCAACGACGCTGGCGAAAGTCGTCGAGCCTTACTTCGAGCGCTCGTGGAAGCACTTCTCCTCGCACGCGCAGACGCCCGGCGACAAGCCGACTCGCTTCGCCGCCGCCGTGCAGAACGGCGAGAGCGTCGGCTTCATCCCCTACCCGATCTTCAGCGCGTATGCGCTGCACGGGAACGTGCCGTACCGGCTGCTCGTGCGGAACCTGCTCGAGCGCTTGCTTCCCGAGCCGCTGCTGCGCGTGGACGGCCCGACGACGACCGAGACGAGCGTCACGCGACAGGGCAAGCGGACGATCGTCCACCTGCTGCAATACGCCCCGGAGCGACGGACGGAAAAGCTCGATCTCATCGAAGACATCGTGCCGCTCTACGACGTGCCGCTCTCGCTCAAGCTCGATCGCGCGCCCAAGAAGGTCTATTCCGCGCCGGATGAATCGGAGATCGAGTTCGAGTACCTTGCCGGCCGCGTCAACCTGCGTGTGCCGGAAGTGCGCGGGCACGCGATGATCGTGTTTGAGTGAAGAAGGCGTTCAGGCCACGAAGTGCCGTCATCCTGAGAGGTGTTTATTTACATAGCCGGGAACGCCGCAAGGCGTGTCATCCTGAGCGTCCTCGCGAAGGATCCGCGCAAGTGAACGCAGATGCTTCGGACTACCTGAGCATGACGTCAAGGATCTGCGCGAGCGAAGCCAGATCATTCGGAGTACCTCGGGATGACAATTTGCGACGCCATCGTGGCGTGAACGAGGAGCTGTCACGGAGGGCGTGCGAATGCGTCGGCTGTTGATCTTGTCGCTTCTAATGGGTGGATGTGCGGCGTCCGAAACGCATCGGTCCGAATCCGCCGCCCCCGTCTCGGCACCCGCGCCCATGGCCGTGCCAAACCACACCACGACGATCGGCTACTCCGTCCAGCGTCGCCCGATCGAGCTTCATCAGCTCGGCGGCGACGTGACGCGGCCGGTGCTGATCATGGGGGCGATTCATGGCGACGAACAGACCAGTGCCGCCGTCGCCTCGGGGATGCTCGATTATCTGACGAAGCACCCGGAGAGCATGCGTGATACGCCGGTCGCGATCATTACGATGGCGAACCCTGACGGCTACGCCGCAGTCACGCGCGTGAACGCGAACCACATCGATCTGAACCGCAACTTCCCGGCCACCAACTGGAGCAGTCGTTCCGCCGGTCGCGCGCGGCGAAACTTCGGCGGCGCCGCGTCAGCGAGCGAGCCGGAGACGCTCGCATTGATGCAGACGATCGAGCGCCTCCAGCCGCGGCTGATCATCTCCATTCACTCGATGGAAAAGCCCTGCAACAACTACGACGGCCCCGCGCAGGCGGTCGCGGAGACGATGGCCCGACACAACGGCTACCCCGCGACGCCGACGATCGGCTATCCGACGCCGGGGTCGCTCGGCAGTTGGGCGGGGATCGATCGGCAGATCCCGATGATCACGCTCGAGCTGCCGCGCAGGCTTCCGGGCGATCAGGCGTGGCAGAACAACCGCGACGCGATCCTCGCGGCGATCGCGATCGTCCGATAATCACGCGACCCAGCCGACGGCACGTCGCGCACAATCGCGCCCGCCCAAACCGCTTCTCCGCCTTCTCTGGCAATCAGCAAATCCGCGGCGGATTCCGTACCGATTCGATGGCCGCGTTTCGCCGCCGGTTTAGGTTTGTTCCTTCGCAGAATTGTGAGGGAGCATGTCGAAGCGCGCGCGTCGTCAATCGGCCAATCGTTATTTTCGTTCGCTGGAATCACTGGAGACACGTCGTTTTCTGGCGGCACACATCGTCGGCAGCACGACGAGCTACGCCACGATCCAGGCCGCGGTCGACGCCGCCGCAACCGGCGCGACGATCACCGTCGATGCCGGCACGTACAGCGAGAACGTCGTCATCGCAAAGACGCTGACGCTCCGCGGCGCCGAAGCCGGCGTTGATGGGCGGAGTAACACGCGCGTCGGCTCGCCCGAGACGATCCTCAACGGCCATCTCAACTCCGACAACTCGCGCAGCGCGTCCTTCACCATCGCCGCCAACAACGTCACGATCGACGGCTTCACAGTTCAGGGCAACACCAGCCAGGGCGACACCGGCGCCGGCATCGTCATCTCGCCGAGCAAGTTCGGCACGCACATCCTCAATAACATCGTGCAGAACAACGTGTCGGGTTTGTTCCTCGCCAACGGCAGCACCATCACGCCGGCGGTCATCCAGTACAACCTCTTCCGCAACAACAACAACGCGGGATCGAACGGCGGGCGCGGGATCTACACCGACGGCGGCATCTCCGGCGGCAACATCGCCGACGTCGTCATCGATTCCAACGCCTTCATCAACAACCGAGGCGGCAGCGGGACGACCGGACTCGAAGCGGCCATCGCCTTCGAAGCCCAGGCGACCAACGCGCAGTCGAACATCACCATCACCAACAATGCCTTCGACGCCAACGGCAAGGCGACGCTCTTCTTCAACACCAGCGGCATCGTGATCCGCAACAACGCGATCACCAACACGCTGGACCAGTACAGCGGCACGCTGAGGTTCGAAGGCAACAACCACGACGCGACGATCCAGTACAACACCGTCTACGACAACACCGGCCCCGCCGTCGCGGTGGATAGCAAGGGCGTCGCCGGTGACAACTCAAACTTCGTCGTCACCTATAACAACTTCTATTTCAACTCACTCGGGTACGGCAGCCGGATCGGCGTCGCGTTCGACGGCAGCGTCTACGACGGCTCGCCGGACGTGCGCAACAACTGGTGGGGCAGCTCGACCGGCCCCGGCGGCGACGGATCGGGCAGCGGCGACAAGGTCTACGGAATCGGCCACGTCGTCCCCGGCGGGCAGTGGTACGTGCAGACCGGCGGCAGCGAACTCTATTCGCCGTGGCTCACCGCACCTTACGGCACCAGCCGTGCACCCTACTTCGGACTCGCCTCCAGCGACGGCGCGAGCTTCCAGGCCGAAGACTTCGATCACGGCGGCGAGGGCGTCGCCTATCACGACACCACCAGCGGCAACAGCGCCGGCAAATACCGCACGCGCGAGCAGGTCGATATCGAATCGACCAGCGACAGCGGCGGCGGGTACGACGTCACCGCCGCCAAGGCCGGCGAGTGGCTCGGGTATACCGTCAACCTCGGCGCCTCCGGCACGTACACGATCGACTTGCGCGTCGCCAACTCCTCCACCGGCGGAACGTTCCACCTGCTTACCGATGGCGTCAACGTCACCGGCACGATGTCGGTCCCCAGCACCGGCGGTTTGCAGACGTGGCAAACGATCTCGAAGACCGGCATCGCGCTCGCCGGCGGAACGCATGACGTGAGGCTCGTGCTCGACACCAACGCCGGCAGCGGCGCCGTCGGCAACTTCAACTGGATCCGCTTTACCAACACCGGCACATCGACGCTCCCGACGGCGCCGAGCAACCTGAGCGCAGTCGCGCTTTCGCCCACTTCGGTCAGCCTCACCTGGCAGGACAATTCGACCAACGAGACCGGCTTCGCGATCGAGCGGATGATCGCTGGCGGGTCGTGGACGTCGCTGACGACCGTCGGCAACGTCACGAGCTACACCGATCCGACCGCGACAGCGGCGGCGAGCTACAGCTATCGCGTTCGCGCCATCGCATCCGGCGGCGGGACGTCCGCCGCCTCCAATACCGCGACCGTCACCACGCCGGACGTGCAGACGATCAAGTACCTGAGCGATCTGACGTGGGTCTCGGCAACAAACGGCTGGGGTCCCGTCGAGCGCGACATGAGCGTCGGCGGATCGAACGCCGGCGACGGCGATACGCTCACGCTCAACGGCGTCTCCTACGCCAAGGGCCTCGGCGCCAACGCAATCTCCGATGTGATCTACAATCTCGGCGGGGCGTACAAGACGTTCCTCTCCGACGTCGGCGTGGACGATCATCAGACGGTCAACGGCACCGTAGCGTTCCAGGTATTCGCCGACGGCGTGAAGATCTACGACAGCGGCGTGATGACGCCGACGAGCGCGACGCAATCGCTCAACCTCAACATCGCCGGCGTGCAGCAGCTTCGCCTGCACGTGGATGACGCCGGCGACGGCGGGGACTATGACTGGGCCGACTGGGCGGGCGCTCGCGTCGATCCGGGCTCGACCCAAACCGTTCAGCCGCCCGCGACGCCGATCAATCTCTCGGCCACCGCGATGTCGGCGACGCGCATCGATCTGCTGTGGGCGGACGTGACGGGCGAAACGCTCTACAAGATCGAGCGATCGACCGACGGCACGAACTTCACGCAGATCGCGACGACCGGCGCGGATGTGGCGAAGTTCAGCGACACGACCGTCGCCGCGTCGACGAAGTACTACTATCGTGTTCGCGCCGGCAACAGCGCTGGCGATTCCGCGCCGTCGGCGATCGTCAACGCGACGACGCCCGCCGCGACGACGACGGCACTCCCCGCCGGCTGGTCGCAAACTTCGATCGGCACGACGACGGCCGGCTCGGCGAGCTACTCGAGCGGCGTCTACACCGTCTCCGGCTCCGGCAGCGACATCGGCGGGACGTCCGACTCTTTCGGCTTCGCCTACCGTCAGATCAGCGGCGACTTCACGATCATCGCCCGCGTGACCGGCGAGCAGAATACCGATCCGCTGGCCAAGGCCGGCATCATGGTCCGCAGCAGCCTCGCGGCCAACTCGAAGGAGATCGGCCTCTTCGCGACGCCGAGCAGTGGCTTGCAAATGCTCAGCCGCACCGCGACCGGCGGGCGAACGAGCACGACGTCGCTCGCCGGTCCGATCGCGCCGTACTGGCTCAAGCTGGTTCGCAGCGGCAGCCGGGTCAGTGCGTACTCATCGGCGAACGGATCGACCTGGACGCTCATCGGGCAGATCAAGATCAGCCTCGGCACCAGCGTATACGTCGGCTTTGCGGTCACGTCGCACAAGGACGGGACGCTCAACACCGCAACGTTTGACAACGTGACGATCGCGTAAGTGGGCGGCTATGATCGGATCGGCATGACCGCCACCGCCGATCCGTCCCTCGCCCCGCCGCCGGCTCCAAAACCGCCGGATCACAATCGCACCGGCATCGATTTTCGTCGGCCGATGCCGCGGCCGAAGGTGCGCGGGATCGTCATCGACTTCCACTGTCACCTGCTGGCCGCGCGGCACGCGAAGGACTGGTTCGAAGCCGCCGATCATTACGGCATCGACTGCTTCCTCACGATGACGCCGCTCGAGGAAGCGGTGCATCTGCAGCGCGACTGGCCCGGCCGCGTCAACTTCATCGTCGTCCCCAAGTGGCAGGACATCACCTCGACGACGCTCAGCGCCTGGCTCGACGACTGGCGCCGCCGGCTCGACATGTTCTACAACCTCGGCAGCCGGATGGTGAAGTTCCACATGGCGCCCTCCACGATCCAGCGGCGGAATCTGAAGCTCGATGCGCCCGAGCTGGAGCCGTTTTTCCAATCGATCGTCGAGCGGAAGATGGCGGTGATGACGCACGTCGGCGATCCCGACACGTGGTACGCGGGCAAGTACACCGACACCGCGAAGTACGGCACGCGCGAGGAGCATTACGCGATGTGGGAGCGCGTGATGCAGCGGCATCCGGACGTGCCGTGGGTCGGCGCGCACATGGGTGGGAACCCGGAAAACCTGGAGCGACTCCAATCGCTGCTCGAGCGCTATCCGAGCCTGTCGCTCGACTGCAGCGCGACGCGCTGGATGCAGCGCGAACTCAGCGCCCGGCGCGACGAGGCGCGCGACTTCTTCATCTGCAACGCCGACCGCATCATGTGGGGCTCGGACCAGGTGAGCGGCGACGACCGCCATTTCGATTTCCTCGCCAGCCGCTGGTGGGTCCAGCGCAAGCTGATGGAATCCGCCTTCATCGGCCGCAGTCCGATCTTCGATCCTGATCTGCCGGAAGAAGGGCAGACGTCGCTGCGCGGGCTGGCGTTGCCTGACGAAGTTCTTCAAAAGCTCTACCATGACAACGCCGTGCGTTTCCTCAACCGCATCGGCGTCCGTTTCGACCACCTCGCGCAAAGATAAACCGAATTAATCACCCAGCCGCACGGGAATCTCATACATCTTCCCGTCCCGGTACATCTCCACCTTGTTCACCAGCACCTTCTTGTTGTCGGTCGGGAAGTAGTTGCCCTTGTCGTCGTAGAGCATCTGGAAGTTGATCGTGACCAGCTTCTTGGGTGGCATGCTGTTGAGATGACAGACGTAATTCTGATTGACCCAGATCTCGACGTCATTCCACGCGTCATCCGAGAGGTTCTCCACGTCGAGGCGATCGAGCGTGTACCCGACCTGCGCGCGGGCGATTGCCTCGCCGCCGCGGGGGGCTTCGGCCTTGTAGGGATGACGCCGGGCGGCGTCGGCGGCGAACTGGGTGCTGGTCTTGCGCAGTTCCTTATCCGATGGCGGAATCAGCGTCGGGCGGCCGGCGCAGCCGGCAATGAGCAACGTGGCGAGGGCGGCGACCAGGACAACGTCAAAAATCGTGTTTCGCATGCACAAGATTATCGGACGCTCGCCGCGAATCGCTCCATAAAATGCCCATCACAATGAACGACCCGACCGATCCGCTCTCATCCCTTGGCCGAAAGCTGCTCAAGCTCGATCCTGACGCATACGGCGCATTGGTGCCGAGCGCCGCCGGGGGAAACGCGATCGCGCAGGATCTGCTCGAATCAGCCCGGCCCGCGGATCTCATCACCGGATCGATCAAGAGCCCCGACGACGCCCAAGCGATGCTCGCCGGGCTATGGCTGTACTTCGACTGCCTCGATCAGTCGCACCGCATCTCGCAGCGGCTGGAAAACCCGACCGGCAGCTTCTGGCACGCGATCATGCACCGCCGCGAGGGTGATTTTTCCAACAGCAAGTACTGGTACGCGCGCTGCGCCAGCCATCCGACTCTTGCAACGCTCGCGGCGAACGCGCCGCGCCTGATCAATGAGATGCCGGCGGACAAATCGCTGCTCCGCCTGATCGCGACGGGATGGAATCCGAGCGCCTTCGTCGATCTCGTCGAGCAGGTGCACGACAAGCCCAACGATCCGCGCCATCGCGCGGCGGTCGCGCTGCAGCGACTCGAATGGCAGCTCTTATTCGACCACTGTACGCGCCAAGCGGCGGGCGGCTGAGGGTTTTCCGCGTTGCCCGAATCCGCGGCGGGCGTGCAGATTGGCGGCATGGTCCAATCTTTCACCGCCACCGACACCGGCGCGCTCGCGGACGCGCCGAAGGTCCGCCGTAAGGTGCTCGTCACCGGCGCCGCCGGGAACATCGGCTCGTACTTCGCGGAGCATTCGCACAAGCGCTACGACCTTCGGCTGATGGTGCAGGAGAGTGACGAAGACGTGGATAAGATCCGCTCGTTCGGCGAAGTCGTCGTCGGAAACATCCTCGACCTGGAGCGGATGAAGGAGCTGTGCCGCGAGATCGACACCGTCGTTCATCTCGCCGCCAACGCGGGGCCCAGCGCGACCTGGGACAGCGTCATCAGCGTCAACATCACCGGCACCTACAACACGTTTGTCGCCGCCAAGGCTTCGGATTGCCGCCGGGTGATCTACGCGTCTTCGATCCATGCCGTCAGCGGGTATCCGTCCGATGTGCAGGTGAAGACGAGCGAGCCCGTGAACCCGGGCGATCTCTACGGCGTCAGCAAGTGCTTCGGCGAGGCGCTCGCCCGTTACATGGCGGAGAAGGAGGGCGTCAGCGCGATCTGCCTGCGCATCGGCGCGTTCCAGCCGCACGAGAGCGCGCGCGGAGACAAAGGGATCGGCATGCTGGATGCGTGGGTGTCGCAGCGCGATCTCAATCAGCTCATCGAAAAATCGATCGACGTGGAGAACCTGAAATTCGCGATCCTGCACGGACTTTCAGACAACCGCTTCAAGCGGCTGGACATCTCCGATGCGCGCGAGCTGGTGGGTTATCAGCCGCAGGATGATCTGACGGAAGTGAACGAGAAACTGCGCGATCTGAAGCTGAGCGAGAAGATCGCCGCGCACAACCTCACGGACGGGCAGAAGTCCGGTCTGCGGAACGAACTGTAGTCGCGCTGATGGTGTTCTTCGGCACGAAGAACTCCTCCGAATCGATCAGCCGGTACGCGAGCAGGTGCCGCTGCGGGATGAACCAGATCTGCCGCTGCGGGTTGGCAAGCATGAAGTAGCACTCGCTCGTTTCGCTCGGGTTGTACATGCCTAGGACTTTGTAGACGTAGTCCGGGTCAAAGTGGCCTTCATCGATCGGATGCGGGTGCGGCGGATAGGGGCCGTCGAAGGGATGGATCTCCACGTAGAGCCGCGGATCGATGTCCATGCTCAACTTGCTGCGAAGCGCGTGCCAGCGGGCGCGACTGTACAATCGCGCGCCGACATATGTGGAACCCGCAGACGATGGAGCTGATGCCCGGTTTCTGGCCGCCGCGCCCGAGCCGCGCGTGGAACGTGCTGCTTCAGCCGCTGCGTCACTATTACCTTCGCCAGTTTTACAAGGTGTCGACGGTCACGATCCGCAAGCGCGAGCACTTGGGCGCGATCAAGGGCGACGACGGCATCCTGCTCGCGCCCAATCACAGCCACGACTCTGACCCGCACGTGATGATGGACGTCGGGCATCAGCTCGCGCGACAGCTGTACTTCATGGCGGCGTGGCAGGTGTTTCTGGCGCACCACGGGATCGACGGGTGGGTGATGCAGCGCTTCGGCGCGTTCAGCGTCGATCGCGAAGGGTGCGACCGCCGCGCCATTCGGCAGGCGACGGAGTTGCTGACCGGCGGCAAATCGCTGGTCGTCTTCCCCGAGGGCGAAATCTATCACACCAACGAGCGGCTCACGCCGCTGCGCGAGGGCGTTGCCTTCATCGCCATCACGGCGCAGCGCGATCTGGAAAAGGCGAACGCGGGAAAGGCGATCTGGGTCGTGCCTTCGGCGATTCGATACAAGTACGATGCGGACATCACGCCGGAGCTGGAGAAGACCGTCGCGGAGCTGGAGCGGCGGTTCATGATCTCGCAGCACGGCGGTTCGCTGCCCGAGCGGATCGTTCGTCTCGGCGAAGTGCTGCTGACGATCAAGGAGAAGGAGAAGCTCGGCCACGCCGGCGAAGGCGATCTGCCGACCCGGTTGTCGCGCCTGATTGAATCGATCCTGGCTCGGCTGGAGGCGAAGCACCTGAAACATGTCTCGAGCGAATCGGTGCCCGTTCGCGTGAAGGCGCTGCGCCGGCATTTGCTGGAGTTGATGTGCGATCAGAAGGCGGACGAGTCGCTCCGCCGCGGCGCGCACGATG
>JAICTV010000097.1 GCA_025936175.1 Phycisphaerae bacterium | reverse complement strand
TCACGTCCAGCCGCGTCCGCGCCAACACCGCCTCCAGCGGCGTGTGATGGAGGAACTTCTTCTGCCTGAACTCCGCCGCCGCGCGGAGCCAGTTGTCGCGATAGGACTCGAGCGTCGCGAAGAAGATCGTCCAGTCGTCCGGGTTGGCCGAGTTCTTGCAGCGAATGCCCTCGAAGTTTTCGGTGTCAAAATCGTCTTCGATCATTGCCCAGTCGCCGCGCACGAACGCCTCGCTGTCGACGGTGACGAGCCGCTCCCAGATGTAACTTCGATCGAGATCGGAAAATGGATTCGCCATCGTTTCGTAGCATGGGCGTCCCGCCCATGCCTATCCGATTCGAGAAGGCATGGCCGAGAGGGCCATGCTACGCTTAAAGCGATTTCACTCTCACCAATTCCTGCTCGCTGTCGATGCGGATCGGATTGCGCAGCGCCCGCCCGAAGCCGATGAACGCGACGCCCATCACGTCGCCGTCCTCGAGTTTCAGCTTCTCCTTGAAGCTGAAGCGATCGGCCCCGAGGAAGTGCAGATGCGCATCGCCGGGCCTTCGGTGCTCGGCGTGCTTGAAGTGGTGATGCTCGAGGTTCGCCAGCGTGTGCGACATGTGCGGCTCGCCGCTGGAGAGCGGCGCGGCCCAGATCGTCTTGCCGCCGCGCTCGACGGTCGCGTGGCCGCGAACTTCTTCCGACAAATCGCCGCCGACGACGATCTCCGGGCCGATCGAGCACGATCGCAGCTTCGATTGCGCGAGGTAGAGATAGTTCTTCGCCTCCAGGACGTGATCGGAAAACTCATTGCCCTGCACGAGTCCGACGCGCAGCGGCTCGCCGTCGTCGGAGACGATGTACGCGCCGGCGATCTCGGCCTCGTCGCCGCCGTCGTCGGCGTGGCTCGGCACGTCGAGCGGCTGGTTGTGCGCTTTGAGGATCGTGCCGACGCCCTTGTAGAACCATTCGGGCGCCGCGCCGATTGCGCCGCGCTTCGGCCGGCCCCCTTCCAGGCCGATGCGGTACATCTTCATGCTGTCGGTTTCAATGGCCGTGCCCTCGTGCATCGTCTGCCGCGTCTCGACGCTCGCCTTGTGCGTCAGCCCGGTACCGGTGATGAAGCAGCGCGAGGGTTCGAGCGGATGATCGAACGGCGGCAGGAGCGACCATTCGGACTTGCCGGCGTAGATCGCGTCGTAGTCGAGGGCGTCTTCCTTCTCCGCCCACTTGATGAGCTTCTCGATGCGCGTCGCCTCGCGTGCCGCGCGGGCGGCGAGCTCGTAGACGCTGGCCGCGTCGGCGATGAGATGAAGCTGCGCCTCCTCGACGACGGCGACGCGCCGGCCGTGCTCGGAGTGGATCAACTGGACGAGACGGATCATCGGCAACAACCTCTGATGGCTGACGAACGCTGGCCGCGGGAGGGGGAGGCTCCCGGCGAGTCGATTGTGCAAGCGGATACACAGGGCTGCTCGGCAGGAGCCTCGCCCTCCCGTCCTCTCCCGATGCGATTACAACAACCGCAGCAGTCTACGCGCATTGCCGCCGAGCACCATCCGCGTTTGCTCGTCGCTGATGCCGGCGTAGCGCACCGCGTCGAGACGATCGGCGAGGATCATCCAGTCGGACAGGCCCAGGTCCGAGCCGAAGAGCACTTTTTCCGCGCCGGCGGTCGCGACGATGTGGGCGATGTCGGCGGGCCGCGGGCCGCAGACGCAGGCGTAGAGGTTCGGGATGTCGCGCGCCAGCTGAGCGGCGGCGAGCGTGTAATCCGCCAGCCCCGCGTGGCCCAGCACGATCTTCGCCGCCGGCACCCAGCGCGCGACGGCGCCGATCTGGAAGGTGGTGGCGTAAGGCGGCGTGCCGTCATGGAAGAGGATCGGCAGATCCTTCTCCGCGGCGATCTCCGCGATGCGCACGATCGTCTTTTTCAACATCGACGGCGCGAACGCCTGCAACCATGGGTGCAACTTGATCCCACGGAAGACGCCCAGGGCGATGCAGCGCCGCAGCTCATCGATCGAAGCTTCGCCGAGCTTCGGATCGACGGTGATGAACGGGATCAGCCGCTCCGGCAGCGCCGCCGCGCGCCCGGCGAGGAGATCGTTGTGCCGGCGGCTGTCCTCGAAGAAGCCCATGAGCGTGAAGACGCACGCCGCGTCCACGCCGCAGCGATCCATCGCCGCGATGAACTGCTCGCGCGACATCAGGGGCTGGTCGAACCAGCGGTCGTCGAGATGGGCGTGGAAGTCGATGATCATTGCAGTTTGAAGACGCGACGCGCGTTGTCCCACAGGACCATCCGCCGGTGCTCGGGAGACAGTTCGAGACGATCGATGCGGGCGAGCGCGGCGCCGATGCGATCGCGCGGCTCACCGCTGCCGAAGAGGATGCGGTCGGCTCTTCCCGCGTTGACGGTGTTGAGGATCGCGCGGCCCCAGACGAGCGAGGCGCAGAGCATCACGTTGGGGACTTCCTCCAGCACGCCGGGCAGCTCGAACCACATGTCGGTGAAGCCTGCGGTGTCGGCGACGAAGGTCGTCTGCGGGAATCGGCGCGCCAGCTCCGCGAGGGCGAGGACGTCGGATTGGATGTACGTGCCGGTGTGGATGACGACGGGCCAGTTTTGTTCTGTCGCGAAGACGACAAGCGGCTGGGCGATCGGATCGGTGGGCATGAAGCCCTGCCGCGTCGGATGGAGGTACAGCGCGACGGCGCCGCGATCGCGACATCGCTTAAGCTCATCACTCGCTTCGTCGCCGAACCACGGATTCGCCGAGACCAGCCCGCGCACGCGCGGCCCCAGCGACAGCACGCGGTCGTTCCCGCGCCGGTTGAGAACTGCGAGTTCCGCCCCCATCGGCCGCGCGATCGCGAGATCGATTCCGCCTTCATCCAGCCGCTTCAGCAGTTCGTTTTCATCAAGCGAAAGGTGGTGCTCCCGTCCGACCGCCACGTGTGCGTCGATGATCCGCTCGTCGCTTGAGTTCATGCGCTACCGGAACGCTAACCAGCGGCATATGCTCAGGCAAATGGACCTGTTCGGCGACGTGCGGAAGAAGAATTTCCAGCGGGTGGCGCCGCTGGCGGTGCGGATGCGCCCGCGCACGCTCGATGAGTTCGTCGGGCAGCAGCATTTCCTCGGCCCCGGCAAGCTGCTGAGAAGGATGCTCGAAGCGGATCGTCTCACGTCCGTCATCTTCTACGGCCCGCCGGGGACCGGGAAGACGACGCTCGCCTCGCTCATCGCGACGTACACCAAGAGCCACTTCGAATCGGTCAACGCGGCGGCCGTCGGCGTGAAGGAAGTGCGGCAGATCCTGGAGGACGCGAAGGAGCGGCTGGCCAACTCCGCGCAGCGCACGGTCCTGTTCCTTGACGAAATCCATCGCTTCAACCGCGCGCAGCAGGACATTCTTCTCCCCGACGTCGAGGCCGGACTCATTCTTCTCGTCGGCGCGACGACGGAGAACCCGTTCTTCGCGGTGAACAGTCCGCTCATCAGCCGAAGCCAGATCTTCCAGTTCTCGCCGATCAGTGAGGAGGACATCCGCAAGCTGATTCATCGCGCGATCGAGGACAAGGAGCGCGGCTTCGGGAATTTGATCATCAAGATCGACAAGGAAGCCGTCGATCTCTGGGCGACGATGAGCGACGGCGATGCGCGCCGCGCGTTGATGGCTTTGGAGGTTGCCGTCCTCAGTAGCATGGGCGTCTCGCCCATGCCTGTTGAAGGTAATGAACATGTGCAACGGCATGGGCGAGACGCCCATGCTACGAAAGAAATCCACATCAACTTGGACGTCGCCGAGCAATCGATCCAGCGCAAAGCAATCGTCTACGACGCCACCGGCGACGAGCACTACGACGCCGCCAGCGCGCTGATCAAATCGATGCGCGGCTCCGACCCGGATGCCGCCGTCTATTGGGTCGCCCGGATGCTCGAAGCGGGCGAAGACCCGCGCTTCATCGCCCGGCGGATCGCGATCCTGGCGTCCGAAGACATCGGCAACGCCGATCCGCGCGCCTTGAGCGTCGCCGCCGCCGCGTTTGACGTGGTCGAGAAGATCGGCTTGCCCGAAGCGCGTATAACGCTATCGCAGGCCGCCATTTACATGGCCACGGCCCCGAAATCCAACGCCTCCTACCTCGCCATCGAGCGGGCGCTGAAGGACGTGCGCGAAGGGCGGACAATCGCCGTCCCGATCCACCTAAGGGATACGCATTATCAAGGCTCAAAACGCCTTGGGCATGGAGCGGATTACAAGTATGCTCATGACTACCCCGGTGGGTTTGTCGATCAGGATTATCTCGGGGTCGATAAAACGTATTACGAGCCGACCGACCGGGGCTACGAGGCAGAAATCGCCGAACGGCTCGGGCGGTTAAGACGTAACGCTGATTCGTCCGATCCCAACAATGGGGATCGCGACGTGTCATAAATCGTAGTGGCGACACTTGTGTCGCCTTCTCAGGCCGTGCGAGACCGGGCGACGCAAGTGTCGCCCATGCCGCGGTGTGTGTTATCGGGACGTGTGCGTGACTGAAGGCCAGCAGCAGTCCAAATCCGCCATCCGTCATCGACTGCGCGAGATCCTCGCGGCGATGCCGGAACCCCAGCGTCATAGCCAGAGCATCGCCGCCTGTTCGCTGGTGACCTCCAGCCCCGAGTTCGACGCCGCCCGCGTCGTCATGCTCTACCTGAGCACCGCGACCGAAGTGGACACCGCCTCGATCGCGCTGCGCGCGTGGCAGGGCGGAAAGACGGTGGTCGTGCCGAAGGTGAGCTGGGACCAGCGCCGCATGCTGCCGATCGAGATCTCGTCGCTGACCACCGGTATGACCAGCACCGGCCCCGGTATCCGCGAGCCCATCGCCGGGAAACCCGTGCCGACGGAGTTCATCGACCTGGTCATCGTCCCGGGCCTGGGGTTCGACGAAAAAGGCTATCGCATCGGGCGCGGCATGGGGTTCTACGACCGCTTCCTGGCGCAGGCCGACTTCCTCGGCGTCTCGTGCGGGCTGGCGTTCGCCGAGCAGATCGTCGTCGACCTTCCCGTTCTTGACCACGATGTCCCGCTTAGTATGCTGGCCACCGACAAGGGGCTGCGGCGCTTCGCGTCAAGCTGTATCGAAAAGAAATAGTGGTCAGCCCCAGGTGGCCTGTGGCCAGTGCATGACTGGCCACGGATCACTGGCACCTGGCCACTTCCACAGAGAGAACACGGAGGTTCTCATGAAGAGCTCACGTCACGCGCGCGTCAGCCGCGCGATGGTCGTCGTCGTCGGGGGCACACTCGGACTCGCGGCCCTGTTCTGGGCGTATAACCTGGGCAAAGGACAGGCGGCGTCGCTGCAGAAGCAATCGCGGCCGGCGCCTGCGGGCGAAGTCCGCGCCGCCCCGCCGATCGATCCGGGCACCCCCAGGGCCGAACCGAAGAACGACGCGAAGCTCGCCGCCGCAACCACTGGGCCCGCGCCCGCCGTGCTCGAGACGCCGACCACCAGGCCGGGCGGCGTGCTCCTCGCGGCGGTGACGAGCGTCTCGACGACGCGGCCGTCATCGTCGAAGGTGCAGCTTGCATCGGCGGTCGGCGCGCAACCGAAACCCGCGGCGATCATTCCTGATGCGCCGACGAATCCGCCGCCCACTTCCCTCGCCGACGCCAAGGCCAAGATGGATGCCGGTCAAATCTTCCAGGCGCGGCAGGCGTACAACGCGCTGGTGGTCGCCGGTGCCCTTTCTCCCTCTGATCTCAAGGCCGCGAAACAGCAGCTCAACCAGCTCAACGCGACGGTGATCTTCTCCGGCAAGCGCTTCCCCGAAGACCCGTTCATGCAAACGGTCAAAGTTCCACTCGGCGGCGCACTGGCAAAGATCGCCGCCGCCAGCGAAGTGCCGCCGGAGGTGCTGCAGCGTATCAACGGCATCTCCGACCCGCGCAAGCTCCGCGCCGATCAGTACCTCAAAGTGCCCAAGGGCCCGTTCAACGCGGTCGTCTACAAGAAGGATTTCATGCTGGAGCTCTGGCTCGGCGATCCGGACGCCAAAGGCTCGCTCTACGTCACGAGTTTTCCGGTGGGCTTGGGCAAGGACGATTCCACGCCCCCGGGTACTTGGGCGATAGTCAACCGCCTGAAGAATCCCGCCTACTTCAGCCCGCGCGGCGAAGGCGTGGTCGCCGCCGGCGATCCGAAAAATCCCCTCGGCGAATACTGGCTGGGGCTGGAAGGCACCGACGGCCAGGCCGTCGGCAAAACCAGCTATGGCATCCACGGCACCATCGACCCCGACTCGATCGGCAAGCAGGCAAGCATGGGCTGCATCCGGCTGAAGAACGAGGACGTTGCGCAGGTCTATGCCGCGCTGCTCGACGGCAAGAGCATCGTCATCGTGAAAGAATAGCCGCCCCCGAAAGTCGAGCGAAATCCCGCAAATACGGCCCGCCTGGTAACGTCGGCACGTTGGCCGCATCCAAGGCTCGTCTCCAGCCGTATTATTGTGCGCATGATTCGCTTACCCCGATCGTTGTTGTTGCTGCTCCTGATCAGCGTCTGTGCGGCCTCGCCGACGCCCCCGGCGACGACAGCGACCTCATCATCCGGAGACAAAATGCCAACCACGTACGTCCGGGTCATCGGACCCGATGGGAAACTCACTCCACCTGTTGTCGTTTCCAAGGTGATCAAGACCGAAGAGGAGTGGAAGAAGATCCTCACGCCCGAGCAGTTCCGCGTCACCCGCGGCAGCGGCACCGAGCCGGCGTTTTGCGGCGGGCTGCTCAAGAACAAGGAGGACGGCTACTACCTCTGCGTCGATTGCAACTTGCCGCTGTTCCAGAGCAATGCGAAGTTCGAGAGCGGCACCGGCTGGCCGAGTTTCTTCCAGCCGGCGGCGCCGGAGAACGTCCGCGAGAAATCGGACCTGAGCCACGGCATGGTGCGCACGGAGATCCTCTGCCCGCGCTGCGATGCTCATCTCGGTCACATCTTCGAAGACGGGCCCAAGCCCACGGGGCTGCGCTACTGCCTCAACTCCGAGGCGCTGCGCTTCGTCGCGAATGACAAGCTGAAGGACTTCGCCGAGAAAGTTCCGTCGCAATCGAAGGTGGAAGAAGCCGTCTTTGCCGGCGGATGCTTCTGGTGCACGGAGGCCGTATTCGAGCAGCTCGACGGCGTGTACGACGTCGTCAGCGGCTACGCGGGCGGCGACGCTTCCACCGCCAACTATCCGGCGGTCTGCACGGGAACGACCGGCCACGCCGAGTCGGTCAAAATCGTCTACGACCCCGCTCGCATCAGCTTCGAGAAACTGCTGAAAGTGCACTTCGCGACGCACGACCCGACGAGCCTTAACCGCCAGGGCGCCGACGTCGGCACGCAGTATCGCAGCGCGATCTTCTACGCGAGCGATCAGCAGAAGCAGCTCGCCGAGGCGCTTATCGCGGACCTGACCGCCGCCAAGGCGTACAAGAAGCCGATCGTGACGACGCTGGAGCCGCTCAAGGGCTTTTATCCCGCCGAGGCGCACCATCAGAACTATGTCTGCCGCAACCCGAACCAGGGCTACATCGAGTCCGTCGCGCTGCCGAAGGTGGAGAAGGTGCGCGAAAAGTTCAAGGAGTTGCTGAAGCCGCAAGCGGCGGCGACACCGTAGCCTGCATTCTGTCGGCGCGATAGGCTTATATCGATGAGCGGCGTTCCCGAGATCGAGAAGGCGATTCAAGAGCTCTCGCCGAGCGAACGGGCGAAGTTTCGCCAATGGTTCGCGAAATTCGATGCCGCGCAATGGGATCGGCAGCTCGAAAGAGACGTTGCGGCGGGGAAGCTCGACCCGCTGGCGGACGAAGCGCTGGCGGACCTCCGCGACAAGCTCGTTCGCGCCTGACGTCGCACCGTGTGCTTAAGTGCTTTTGCGCGGCATGGGCACGGGGCCCGTCCGTGGGGGCATCGGCGCGTAGTCGGGGTCCTTCAGAGCATTCACCAGTTCGTGGATCTTCACCGGCTCGCCGGTCTCGAAGCATTTGTTGGCGGCGATGCCGATGAGGCAGGACATGGCGCCGGCGCGCTGATCGGCTGCGCGGAGATATTTGTCCGGTTTCGGATTAGGCAGAAAGATGTCGTCGAGCATGACGTTGTCGCCCCCGCCGTGGCCGCCGGCGCCTTGCCAGACTTCGATCGGCTGCGCGGCGCCGCGGATGGGAATGATGGTCGTCGTCACGCCCTTGGGCTTGAATCCGCCCTGTGTGTCGCCGGTGCCGTTCAGGTAGATCGACTCGACGGTGACGTGCTCCAGTCGCCCTTTCGTTCCGTTGAACGCGATCGTGTAGCCCTCCCAGGAATTGAACGCGTTGAGCGAGTACGCGAGCGTGATGTTGTTGTCGTATTTCACGAGGACGTTCATCGTGTCTTCGATCGTATGATCGCCGCGCCAGACGCACTGGTCGCGGAAGTAACCGTCGTACTGCTCGTTGTCGAGATAGAGCTCCTTGAGCGATTTGTTGGCGGCGAGATCGAGGTAGAAGCCGCACTTGTCCTTCTCGGGACAGGTGTGGCAGCGCTCGTGCGCATCGGTCAGGCCGTAGCGCTTGGCCATGGTCGGCGTGTAGTACTCGCGCTTGCCGGTGGCGAAGACCTGCACGGGTGATGCGCCGAGCCACCAGTTGACCAGATCGAAATGGTGCGTCGCCTTGTGGACCATCAGGCCGCCGGAGTTTTTCTTCTGCCGGTGCCAGCGGCGGAAGTAATCGGCGCCGTGGAAGGTGTTGAGCATCCAGTGGAAATCGACCGACAGCACGTCGCCGATCGCGCCTGACATGAGGACGTCTTTGACCTGCGTGCGCGGCGGCGAGTAGCGGTAGTTGAACGTGACGCGCAGCTTGCGGCCGGTCTTGTCGATCGCGTCGAAGATCTGCTGGCATTTATCCGCGTGCGTGGTCATCGGCTTTTCGCTGATGACGTCGAAGCCGGCGTTCATCGCGCGGACGATGTACTCGCTGTGCGTCGCGCACATTGTCGTGACGATGACGTGATCGGGCCTCGTGTCGGCGAGCATCTTCTCGAAATCCGCCGGCGCATATGCGGGCGGCGGCGTGGCGCCGTGCTCCTGCGACCGCCGGCGGGCGAGCTGCATCCGTCCTTCGTTCTTGTCGCACACGCCGACGAGCTGCGCGTGCTGCTTGTAATCCTGCTCGATCGCGTTCTGGTACATCTGGCTGCGCGAGCCGGTGCCGACGATGACGTAGCGCTTGCGCCCCTCAGCGGATGAGGAAGCCTGAGTCGTTGCAGCCGACGCTGAAGCGGACGCGCATCCCGCCCCCACCGCCAGTCCGATTCCCGTCGCGAGCGAACCTTTGACGAACGTACGGCGATCGATGGATGACGACGGCGTCGATTGTTCGTGATTGGACATGCCCGGCAGTTTACAATGCCGCCCGCACATCTGAAGAAGGAGAGCGACAAACGTGAAACGCAAAATCGCGGGCGCGGGAGGCATCGTCCTGGTGGTCGCGCTGCTGGCGATCTTCGGCTGGTACATCGTCTACACGCAATCGACCAAGGCGGAGCTGAGCGCCGCCGTCGCCAAGTACGAGAGCCGCACGCCGGTGACGATGACCTTTGTCGTCACCCCACCCGAGAACACGCCGAAGGACCAGGTGCTTTATCTCAGCGGTTCTGTCCCCGCGCTGGGCAACTGGGACGCCGCCGGCTTGCCGCTTCAGCGGCAAGCGGACGGTAGATACACCGCGACCGCGCCCGACCTTCTCAACGGAATGGACTACGCGTTCAAGATCACCCGCGGCACCTGGGGCACCGCCGAAGCGGACGCCAACGCGAAGGAAGCGCAGAACCACAGCTTCACCGCATCCAGGGACGGCAAGGTCGAAGTCACGATCCCGAGCTGGATCGACGGCGGCAAAGCCGTACCCGGCCGCGTGACCATGACCGGCGACGTCCGCCTGCACAAGAAGTTCCACTCCTCGATCCTCAACAACGATCGCACGCTGATCGTTTACCTTCCGCCGGACTACGAGAAGAATCAGCAGCAGCGCTATCCGGTGCTCTATCTCCAGGACGGCCAAAACCTGATGGACGAGGCGACGAGCTATCAGGGGATCGAGTGGGGCGTCGATGAGGCGGCGCAGAAGCTGATCGGCTCTGGCAAGATGAATCCGGTGATCATCGTCGGCGTCTACAACACCGAGACGCGCACGGCGGAGTTCACGCCGCCGCTCGCCGGTGTCGCGGGGAAAGACGCCAAGGGCGATCAGTACGCAAAGATGCTTGTCGATGAAGTCAAACCTTTCATCGATGCCCACTACCGCACAAGCGCGGACCGCGGGCACACCACGATCGGCGGCGGATCGATGGGTGGACTCATCGCGCTCTACACCGCCAAGACGCACAGCGATGTCTTCGGCGGCGTGATCGCGCTCTCGCCGTGGCTGAGATTGGGCGATAAGCCGATCGTCAAGGAGCTGGTGGGCGACGCCGCGTGGCTCAAGCAGACGTTCACCTTCGTGGACATGGGCACCGACGCGGGCCACAACTATCCCGGCGGCGCATCCAACGCGATCCCCGATGCGCAGCAGTTCGTCGCCGCGCTCGAGAAGGCGGGTCTCGAAAACGGCAAGCAGTTCGTCTACCGTGAGATCGAAGGCGGGAAGCACAACGAGGCGTCCTGGGCGGCGACGATCGATCAGGTGCTGCTGGCGGTGTACGGCAAGCCGAATGCGAGCAACGTCGCGGCCGATGAAGTAAAGCCGACGACGCAGCCGCAGTAGTTTTATCGTGGCTTGGGCATCTCGCCCGAGCGATCCCGCGGAGCGGGCATTGAAGAGCGGCTCGTGCCGCGAGCGCTCGGGCGGGACGCCCAAGCCACATCAATGAATCAACACGGCTTTGCCGGTCCGGGCCGATTCGTAGCACGCTTCGATGATCGCGACCGCCTTGAGCGATTCGCGGCCGGTGAGCAGCGGCGGCATTTTTCCTTCGAGCGACGCAAGGAAGTTTTCGATGTTCCGCTGGTGCGGACGGTAATCGATCGCCATCGGATTTGACGAACCGCCCTGGTGCTGCGTCGGCGCGCCAAAGCGCTCGCGGACAGCATCGTCTTCCGGCGAAGCGTTGCGGAAGTCGAAGTGGACGAGCTGATCTTCGACGACCTCGACCGACCCGTCGCGGCCGGCGATCTGATAACGGCGGCGGTGGCCGGGGTACATCGAAGTCGCGGCGAGGATCTGGCCGATCGCGCCGTTGCGGAAACGCAGTGTAACCGCCGCGCTATCTTCCACCTCGATCAGCTTCTCATCGTGCCCGCGCTTGGCCGTATACGCGAAGACCTCCTCGACCGGATTGTCGTCGCGCGGCAAGTTCGGCATCGTCGCGGCGGCGAACCACTGCACGAGATCGATCGTGTGAATCGCCTGGTTCATCAGCGCCCCGCCGCCGTCGAGCGCGGCCTTGCCCTGCCAGCGGGTCGGCGCGTAGTAGGCATCATCCCTCCACCATGGGACGGCGGCGTGGATGACGGCGAGGTTGCCGAAGCGTCCCGCGGCGGCGGTCTCGCGCATCGCGACGTTCACCGCATTGAATCGCTGCGGGAAAATCCCGCCGAGCTTGACCTTCGCGCGGTCGCACGCGTCGATCATCTGCCGGACGCGCGCGGTGGTGATCTCCAGCGGCTTTTCGCAAAGCACGTGAATCCCGCGCGCTGCTGCGGCGCGCGCCGGCTCGAGGTGCGCGCCGCTCGGCGTGCAGATGACCGCAACCTCAGGCGTGGCCTCATCGAGCATGCGCTCGGAGCTGTCGAACCAGTCGCACTTGAACTGCTCTGCGAACTTTCGTCCCTTCGCTTCCGTGCGGCAGCTTCCGGCGACGAGCTTGGCGCCGGGGATCTCGCCCAGCGCCCGCGCGATAAGCTCCGCGATCGCGCCGATCCCGACGATCGCGATGCGGTGCAGCGGTTGCGCAGATGACGTCCCGGACATGACGGGCAAGGGAACGCAGAACCGAAATGAAATCAAGGCGCGGATGCGCGCTTTTGCGAAGAGCGCAGCGCAAAGCGGCGGGCTTTATGCTTCGCGTTCGCAGGGTTAGTGCGACAGCGCGAGCCCCCATGGCGATTGCCCCACCGCAATCCGCGCCGTCACCTTCATCGACTCCGCGTCGATCACCGACACGTCGTTCGACGGCCCGTTCGCGGTGTAGAGGGTCTTCCCGTCCGCGCTGATTGCGATCCCCCACGGTCGCGGTCCGACGTCATTCATGGTCTTGACGATCTCGTCGCTGCCCGTGTCGATGACGAGCACCGATCCGCTCCGTCCGGTCGTGACGTAGACCTTCTTCCCGTCGGGCGCGACGCAGATCCCCATCGGCCGGACCTGCCCTCCGGGTGGAGTGATCTGCTTGGTCACCTTGCTCGCCGCCACGTCAGCCACGCAGACGGCGCCGCCGGACTCGCAGGTGATGTACGCTTTCTTTCCGTCCGGCGTGAAAGCGACGCCGCGGGGGCGCTGGGCGGTTTTGAAGTGCGCGACGATCTCGTCGCTGGTGGTATCGATGACGTGGATGTCGCTGGTCGTCTCGCTGGTGGCGTAGACGAGTTTGCCGTCGGGGCTGACGGTGACGCCTTCGGGCTCGCTGCCGACCTTCAGCGTCTTGATCGTCTCGCGCGAGGCGATATTGACGACCGTGACGGCGTTGGCGTCCTCGTTGGAGATGTACATCTTGGCGCCGTCATGGCTGATGTCGAACTGCTCGGGGTCGGAGCCGCTGGGGAGCGTGCCGATGAGTTTTTGCGACGCGACGTCGATGATGCCGACCGCATCCGCTTTCTTATCAGCCGGCAGTTTGAGGTTTTCCTTCTGCCCGGGCGGCGTGATGGGCGTTCCGCTGAGCGCGACGTAAACGCGCGAGCCGTCCGGCGAAACGTGGACCCCGCGCGGGCGTTTGCCGACCTCGATCGTGGCGACGACGGCGTTGGTCGCGGGATCGATGACCGAGACGTCGCCGCCCTTTTCGTTCGAGACGTAGAGCCGCGGCGGCGGCGTCGTCGCTGCGATCAAACCGAGTAGCGTGACAACCCAGAGCCGCGCGAATCGTTTCATGTCCGTTCCTTGCGTTGCTCCCGGCATGAGCCGCTCCGCGAAAACGCTCGGGCGAGGCATCCAAGCCACGTCACTTCTTCTGCGCACTACCGAAGCGTATAGAGATAGCTGGCGATGTCGCGCGCGTCGGATTCGGTGACGTGCAGGTTCGGCATCGCCGTCTTGTCGTCGATCGCCGGGGGGTTCTGGATCCACCGGATCAGGTTCTGCGGCGTGTTCTTCATCACGCCGCCGACATAATTCCTGTTCGCCATCTTCGTGAGCGGCGGAGCGATGAGCGCGTCGGCGTCCGGGATGCCGGGGATGGTATGACAGCCGGAGCAGCCGTAGACCATGATCTTTTCGCGGCCCTGCGACGGGACGCCGCCGTCGGTGAGCGTGGTCGCGTATTGCTCGCTCGCGGATTGGTCCTTCTGACCGCAACCGGTGAAGGCGGCGGTCGCGAAGACGCAGGCGATGGCGAGGACGTGACGCCGGTTCATGTTGCCACCTCCGCCCGCGCGGATGCGGGCGCGCTTGCGAGCTCGCGAAGCTGCACGCGACGTTCCGATTCGCGCATCCAGCCGGCGACGAGCGCCAGGCCGGCGATGATGTAAACGATTCCCGCGGGCACCCACATGATCAATCCGCCGAGCTGCTGGTCTTCCATCGGCGTCAGCCCCCACCACGGCGTCGTCTTCGCATAAGCGGGATACCAGACCCCCGCGGCGAAGGTGATGAGCGCGCCGAGGATGCCGCTGTGCAGTGCGGTGCTGAACATGTAAAGCACCGCGGCGCCGTAGCCGATGACGCGGTCCTTCACGTGGATCACCGACCACCAGAACAGCAGCGCGGAAAAGAGGAAGCTGCTGTGCTGCAAGGCGTGAATCCATTCATTGGTCAATGTCGCCTGAAAGAGCGCCGGCACGTGCCAGAGCCAGAGGATCGCGCCATGAATGACGAAGGCGGCGAACGGGTTGCTGATCGACGTCCAGAGCGATTGCCACGGCCCTGAATTGCCCAGGCGAGCGAGCAATTGGGCCCACGGTGACGGCAGCGCGCGGAGGAAGACGACCATCGGCGTGCCGAGCACGAGCAGCGGGGCGGCGACGAGCATGAGGATCTCGTGCTGCGTCATGTGCGCGGAGAAGAGCACCGCGCCCCACGGATGCAGCGGCGAGACGAGCGCGACGAAGAGGGCGCACCATCCGCCCGCGAAGCAGGCGGCTTCCCAGCGGGCGACGCCGTGACCGACGCCGGATGCGCTCCACATCCGCCGAAGGCCGATCGCGTAAAGCCCGCCGCTGAGGGCCAGGCCGACCATCGATCCGGGCTCCCACCCCCACGTGCGCCACAGCTCGTGCCAGTTGTGCGGGCCGGTGACGGTCGCGGCGACATTATCGTCATCGCCGTCGTGGTGCGCGATGCCATGCGCCATCGCCGCCGGCGCGAACAGCATCGTCGTCAAGATGCTGGCGGCGAGGATGTGACGAAGCCGAGTCACGAGAGGGTTAATCCCAACACGGATTGATGAAAAATCCGGCGACGCCTTGCGCGAAGATGAGCGTCGCGGTCATCGCACAAACGGCCATTCCGAGCAGTGAGAGAAAATGCGTCCGCCCCACCGCGCCCGGCTCTTCGTCCTGGCCGCGCGCGTTCAGGCGGCTCCATTCCAGGCAGCACAATCCGCCGCACGCGAGCGTCAGCAACACGAACACGAGCGACGTCATGTGCATCACCCACGTGTGATGATTGCGGCAAACCCACGGGACGATCATGTAGAGCAGTTGGAACTGGAACATCCAAAGGATCGGCGGCGCGAGCACGCCGGCCCAGAGGGAGACGGTGTGCGATTCCTTCGGCGGAATCGCGGCTTCGTTCACGTGAGATTGCTCTGAGGTCATGACGACACCTTCGTTCGGATCAGAGCCATCGCGGCGACCAGTAGAGCGTGAGGTACATCAGCACCCACGTGCCGGCGGTCCAGTACCAGTAGCCGCCGCCAAGGGTGATATCGAGGGCGTGCTTGTCGTCGAGCGGGTGCAGCATCACCCACGCCCACATGATCAGGAATTCCGCGCCGGCGGCGAGCAGATAAGTGAGATGCAGGCCGAGCATCCACCAGACGGCTGAGCCGTAAGCGTTCTCGTTCCACATGTAATGCATCGCGCCGAACTCGTAGAAGCGGAACCAGGTGCAGACGATGGTGAGCACGAGCATCAAGCCGAGCCAGAACTGCACGCGCGGCTGGTCCTTGCGTCGCGCGGCCATGTCGCAGATGTACATCGGAACGCACCCGCCGACGATCAGCACGAGGTTGAGCGTGCCCCACAGGAGATACGGCCGGGGCTCGGGATTGACCGGGAACTGATGCACCTGCGGCGGCGGCCACTGACCGAAGTTGCGGCGGAGATAAAAGTACGTGACGAGCATGATGCCGACGGTGGTCGTCTCGATCAGGATCGCCAGCAGGTTCCCCCACCAGACCGGCGCGTGCGAATCCCACGCGTGATCGGGCAGGTGCGAGACGTCGAGGTGCTTCGGCGTCGGCGGGATGTCGAGGGCGAGGTCACTCATGTCTGATTCACTTGCTCCAGGTCAAATTCGCGATGCCTCGCTGTTTCTTCTCGCTCGTCCAGAACCAGATCCACAGGAGAATCGTCGCGAGGATCAGCGCGTATACCGCGTGCCGCGGGTGGAAAATCCCGCCGCCGAGCAGCGCATACGCGGTGGCAGCCGCGACGAGGAACGGATGGATCGAGCTGCGCGCCAGGTCGTAGCGGTGATGCGGTGCGGCGTCGAGCGTCGTCGTCGAAAGCGCCTGGCGGATGTCGGTGCGCAGGCCGGTGACGATCGCGGCGTCCGGCTGGTTTTCCCAGATCGGCTCGCGGCCCTGGCACGTCGGGGGATGGACGAAGTTATAATTCGCCGGCGGCGACGACGTTGCCCACTCGAATGTGCCCGCGCCCCAGGGATTGGTTCCCGCGAGCATCCCGCGCTTGCGGCTGGCGATCACGTTGATCATGAAGCACAGCACGCTCAGCGCGATCGTGAACGCGCCGATCGTCGCGATGAAGTTCAATGGTCCCCAGCCGGTCTCGGGCAGATAGGTGTAGACTCGGCGGGTCATCCCGTGCAGCCCGAGGTGATGCAGCGGCCAGAACGTGAGGTTGAAGCCGATGAACATCAGCCAGAAGTTGGCGTGACCGAGCCCGGAGCCGAGATAGCGGCCGGTCCACTTGGGGAACCAGTAGTAGAACGCGGCGAAGAGGGGGAAGACCGAGCCGCCGATCAACACGTAGTGCAGGTGCGCGACCACGAACATGGTGTCGTGCACTTGTGAATCGATGTTGGTCGAGGCGAGCATCACGCCCGACAGCCCGCCGATGAGGAACACCGCAATGAAGCCGATCACCCAGAGGAACGGCAGCTTCCACTGCGGCCGCCCGCCCCAGATGGTGGCGATCCAGCAGAACATCTGCACGCCGGTCGGGATCACGATCATGAGGCTCGCGGCGGTGAACATGCCCGCACCCAGCTCCGGGACCGGCGTGACGAACATGTGGTGCACCCAGACGCCGAAGCCGATGAAGGCGGTGGCGACGTTGGAGAGGACGACGGCGGTGTAGCCAAAGATCTTGCGCCGCGTCATCGCCGGCAGGATCGCCGAGACGAACCCCGCCGCCGGAATGAAGATGATGTAGACCTCCGGATGTGCGAAGAACCAGAACAGGTGCTGCCAGAGCAGGTGATCGCCGCCTTCGGCCTGGTTGTAGATGTGCGTGCCGATGTGCGTCAGGCGGTCGGTCGAGAGCATCGTCGAGCAGAGCATCACCGACGGCATGGCGAAGATGATCATCCAGGAGGTGACGAGCTGTGACCAGACGAAGATCGGCATGCGGTTGAGGCTCATGCCGGGGGCGCGCATCTTGAAGATGGTGGTGATGATGTCGACGGCGCTGGCGAGCGTGCTGATCTCGACCAGCGTGACCATCTGCGACCAGAGATCGACGCGATGCCCCGGCGAAAAGCTCGGCCCCGAGAGCGGCGTGTAGGCGAACCAGCCGACGTCCGGGCCCATGTCGCAGACGAGACCGAGGAACAGCGCCAGACCCGCCGACAGATAGACGAAATACGAAAATGTCATCAGCTTCGGAAACGCCACGTTGCGCGTGCCGACCAGCAGCGGAACGAGGTACAGACCGAAACCTTCCATTACCGGCACCGCGAAGAGGAACATCATCGCCGTGCCGTGCGTGGTGAAGAACTGGTTGTAGCGATCGGGATTTAGGAAATGATTCGACGGCACCGCGAGCTGGATGCGCATCGCCAGCGCCAGGATGCCCGCGAGCGTGAAGAAGCACATCGCGGTGATGATG
>JAICTV010000262.1 GCA_025936175.1 Phycisphaerae bacterium | reverse complement strand
ATCTACGACAGCGGGACGATGACGCAGACGTCGGTGACCAAGACGGTCAACGTCAGCGTCGCCGGCGTGAACACGCTGCAGCTCGTGGTGACCGATGCCGGCGACGGAAACAGCTACGATCACGCGGACTGGGCGGGCGCGCGGCTGCTGGTCGCGGCGATCTCGCCGCCGGCGGCGCCGTCGGGTCTCGGCGCCATCGCCGCGGGGACGAACCAGATCAACCTCTCGTGGACCGACGTGTCGAATGAGACGGGGTACAAGATCGAGCGCTCGACCGACGGCGTAAGCTTCGCGCAGATCGGCACGACCGGCGCGAACGTCGTGACGTACAACGACACGACCGGCCTGTCATCGGGCACCAAGTATTACTACCGCGTGAGCGCGACCAACGGCGGCGGTGATTCCGGGTATTCGAACATCGCCAATGCGACCACGGCCGTGCCGACGCCGCCCGCGGCGCCGAGCAGTCTCGTCGCCACCTCCGCGGGCACCAGTCAGATCAACCTGACCTGGAGCGACAACAGCAGCGACGAGACGAACTTCATCGTCGAACGCTCGCCGGACGGGAGCACCGGCTGGGCACAGATCGCCACGCCGGCGGCGAACGCCACCAGCTACAGCGACTCGACCGGACTGTCGAGCGGCACGCAATACTTCTATCGCGTCCGCGCGCACAACGGCGCGGGCGACTCGGGGGATTCGAATGTGGCCAATGCGACGACGGCGGTCCCGACCGCGCCGGCCGCGCCGAGCAATCTCGCCGCCGGCGCCGCGAGCTTCTCGCAGATCAACCTGACGTGGGCGGACAATTCGAGCAACGAAACCGGTTTCATCATCGAGCGCTCGCTCGACGGCTCGACCGGCTGGACGCAGATCGCCACGCCCGCCGCCAATGCGACGGGCTACAACGACACCGGCCTGACGGAGAACACGCAGTATTTCTATCGCGTGCGCGCGACCAACGCGGTCGGCGATTCCGCCGATTCCAACACCGCAAACGCGACGACGCCGCTCAACACCGCCCTGCCGGCGGGCTGGTCGCAGGGCGACATCGGATCCGTCGGCCTGGCGGGCAGCGCGACCTACACCCAGGGCCTGTTCACCGTTAAAGGCGCCGGCAGCGACATCGCGGGCCGCAACGATTCCGTGCACTACGTTTACACGACGCTGAGCGGCAACGGGCAGATCGTCGCGCGGGTCGCGGGCGTGCAGAACACCAACTCGGCCGCGAAGGCGGGCGTGATGATCCGCGACACGCTCACCGCTAATTCGATCATGGCGTCGCTCGTCGTCACGCCCGGCAGCGGCGTCCAGTTCATCCGCCGAACGAGCAAGAACGGCAACGCCAGCTCGACCACCGCCAGCGGCTTGACCGCGCCCTACTGGGTGAAGCTGATTCGCAACGGCAGCACGATCACCGCGTACCGCTCGCCGGACGGGACGACCTGGACGCAGGTCGGCGCCGCCGTGACGATCAACTTCGGCGCGACGATCTTCATCGGGCTGGCGGTGACGTCCAGGAGCACGACGGCGCTGAACACGAGCACGTTCGACAACGTGGTGGTGAGCAGTTCGACGGCGGTGAATTTGCCGAAGTCGCCAGCGTTTTTCAGCGCACCGTCGAGCGCGACAAGCAGCGCGTCGACGAGCAATAAGGACCTGCTAGCGCTGCTGGCGTAGGACGTCATAAGAATCCGCCCGCTTGTCATCCCGAGGTACGCCGAGGGATCCGGGAAGGGATTCCACTCCGAGATCCCTCGGAAGTACCTGGTGATGACAATCCGCGGCGAGGTCCAGGTGACACATCAGGCATTTCGCACCTAGGCAGACCGCGCCATCTTGCGGTCAGCTAGTGACGCGATGCACGAGCACGCGTCCGAGCAGAAAAAGGAGAAGGAACAGAACGACTCCGAGCACGAGGAGGCGAGCCGGCGCTCCTCGCCCAGCGGCAAAGTCGTTTACAAGGCGATCCTCAAAGAAGCGGACGATGAGCTCAAGCGGCCGTCGTCGGCGTTGTTCTGGTCGGGGCTGGCGGCGGGATTATCGATGGGGTTCTCGCTCGTCGCCGAAGGATTGCTGCGATCGCAACTGCCCGATGCGCCGTGGCGACCGCTGATCGCCAAGTTCGGGTACAGCGTCGGCTTCCTGATCGTGATCCTGGGCCGGCAGCAACTCTTCACGGAGAACACGCTGACACCGGTGCTTCCGGTGCTTCGTGAAAAGAAGGCCGAGGTGCTGCTCAACATGCTTCGCCTGTGGGGCGTCGTTCTCGTCGCGAACCTGGTCGGCGCGGTGGTGATGGCGCTGGCGGTGGTGAAGCTGCCGGCGTTCGAAGGGGACGTGCAACGCAACTTCATCGAGCTCGGTCACGAGGCGATGCGCAATACCTTCTGGACGTCGCTGATCAAAGGCGTCTTCGCCGGCTGGCTGATCGCGCTGATCGTCTGGCTGCTGCCCTTCGCCGAATCGTCCCACTTCTTCGTCATCATCGCGATCACGTACATCGTCGGGCTGGGGAAGCTGACGCACATCATCGCGGGTACGACCGACGTCTCGGCGGTTTGCTGGGCGGGCGAGGAGCAGTGGACGAGTGCCGTCGGACGCTACGTGATCCCGACGCTGATCGGAAATATTGTCGGCGGGGTGACGTTCGTAGCGGCGCTGAACCACGCGCAGGTGGTCGCCGGCGGCGAGGGTACCGACGCCTGATAAGCCGCACGCGCCGGCGATCGCGCTCGGCCCACGGGCGGGGCCGGGCGTGCGTGTTCGATCGCTCATAATCCCATGGCCGGCTGGCGATTACGGCGGCGACCATTTCCGCGCTGGCTTAAATGAAAACTTGCCCGTACCATTCCCGCCAACGTTTGTGAAATCCGTCACATGCGATGACAGCATGCATCGTGGGAGAGCACTGCATGGCCGATTCGATTTTCCGGCGCCGCGCGACCAAGAGCACGTCCCGCGGCGCCGTGGCTGCTATGGTTGCCGCTCTGGCGGCCGCGCTTCTGCCCGCCGCCGGCGCACGCGCCAGTGAAGCGAACCTGATCCTGCCCGATCTATCGCAAGCAACCTTCCACGGCATCAACGGCAGATTGCTGCTGATGCTGGGACTCGTTCTCTGCGCGGCGGGGCTGGTCTTCGGGCTGCTCATTTACCGTCACCTCAAGCACCTGCCGGTGCACGGCACGATGCTCGAGGTCTCAGAGCTGATCTACGAGACGTGCAAGACCTACCTCAAGACACAGGGCAAGTTCATCCTGCTGCTGTGGGTCTTCATCGCGGCGATCATGGTCGTGTACTTCGGCTTTTTGCAGACCGACGACCCGGCGATGAAGGCGCGTCTCATGGCGGAGCACCTGACCGAATACTCCACGCCCGCGCGCGTGATCACGATCCTGATCTTCAGCCTGATCGGCATCGCGGGCAGCTATTCCGTCGCGGCGTTCGGCATTCGCATCAACACCTTCGCCAACTCGCGGACCGCGCTGGCGTCGCTGGCGGGGCGCGCGTACCCCGTCTACTCGATCCCGCTGATGGCGGGCATGAGCATCGGCATGGTGCTCATCAGCGTCGAGCTGCTGATGATGCTGATGATCCTCCTCTTCGTCCCGCGCAACCTCGCGGGGCCTTGCTTCATCGGCTTCGCCATCGGTGAATCGCTCGGCGCGGCGGCGCTGCGGGTCGCGGGCGGCATCTTCACCAAGATCGCCGACATCGGCGCCGACCTGATGAAGATCGTGTTCAACGTGAAGGAAGACGACGCGCGCAACCCCGGCGTGATCGCGGACTGCACCGGCGACAACGCAGGCGACTCCATCGGCCCCACCGCCGACGGCTTCGAGACCTACGGCGTGACCGGCGTCGCGCTGATCACCTTCATCCTCCTGGCCGTGCCCGGCGCGCTCATCCAGGCGAAACTCCTCGTCTGGATCTTCGCGATGCGCCTGGTGATGGTGCTCGCCAGCGGCGTGGCCTACATCGTCAACGAGTCGATTGCCCGACGCCGCTATTCGGCCGCGCGGGAGATGGACTTCGAGCAGCCGCTGACCATGCTGGTCTGGCTCGCCTCGCTGATCTCGATCTGCTGCACGTACGCGGCGTCGGCCGCGCTCATTTCGGACATCGGCGACGGGCACCTGTGGTGGAAGCTGGCGTCGATCATCACCTGCGGCACGCTCGCCGGCGCGGTGATCCCGGAAGTGACGACCTTCTTCACATCAACGCACTCGCGGCACGTGCGCGAGATCGTCACCGCCAGCCGCGAGGGCGGCGCTTCGCTCAACATCCTTTCCGGTCTGACGGCCGGGAACTTCAGCGCGTTCTGGATCGGCCTCGTGATCGTCGCGCTGATGGGCGTCGCCTACGGCATCAGCCAGAGCGGAGGATTCGCCCTCGACCACGGCGGGATCATGAAAGCGGAGGCGGTCTTCGCGTTCGGGCTGGTCGCGTTCGGCTTCCTGGGCATGGGACCGGTGACGATCGCCGTCGACAGTTACGGGCCCGTGACCGACAACGCGCAATCCGTTTACGAGCTGTCGCTCATCGAGCAGGTGCCCAACATCCGGCCCGAACTCAAGCGCGACTTCAACATCGACGTCGACTTCGATCACGCCAAGCTGCTTTTGGAAGAGAATGACGGCGCCGGAAACACGTTCAAGGCGACCGCCAAACCCGTGCTCATCGGCACCGCCGTCGTCGGCGCGACGACCATGATCTTTTCGATCATCGTCGTGCTCACCGAAGGTCTGACCACCGGATTGCAGAACCTCTCGGTGCTGCACGCGCCGTTCTTCCTCGGACTGCTCGCGGGCGGCGGCGTGATTTACTGGTTCACCGGCGCCAGCACGCAGGCTGTCATCACCGGCGCGTACCGCGCCGTGGAATACATCAAGCGGCACATGCACCTCGAGGACGGCGCGAAGAAGGCGAGCGTCGAGGAGAGCAAGCAGGTTGTCGAGATCTGCACGCGCTACGCGCAGGCGGGGATGTTCAACATCTTCCTGACCGTCTTCTTCATCACCCTCTCCGCCGCGTTCATCGAGAGCTTCTTCTTCATCGCCTTCCTGATCGGCATCGCGATCTTCGGCCTGTTCCAGGCGATCTTCATGGCCAACGCCGGCGGCGCGTGGGACAACGCCAAGAAGATCATCGAGGTCGAGCTCCGCGAGAAAGGCACCGCCCTGCACGCCGCCAGCGTCGTCGGCGACACCGTCGGCGACCCGTTCAAGGACACCTCATCGGTCGCGCTCAACCCGATCATCAAGTTCGCGACTTTATTCGGTCTTCTGGCGGCGGAGCTGGCGCACGAGATGAAGAAGCACGAGCACGGGACGATGACGACGATCCTGGCCGTCGCGTTCTTCCTCGTCGCGATCGCATTCGTCTACCGCAGCTTCTACGGCATGCGGATCAAGGCGGACGAGCCGGCGCACGAGACGAAGGCCGCGCCCGCCCTGCATCAGGCGGCGTGATCGCCCAAGCCTTAGGTCGCTACGAGCTCCCCCGCTTGTCATCCCGAGGTACTCCGAGGGATCTCGGATACCACTGAGCGTCCGAGATCCCTCGCGGAGTACCGCTCGGGATGACATCACGTTCCATTGAGGTGCGCTAGATCTCGTCCAGCGAGATGACCTGCGACGCGGCGTCGAGCCACGTGTAGGTGATCTTGCCGTCGGGCGCCAGCACCGCGGAAATGAAGCGGCCGCCGTCATCCTTTAGCTGGGTGACGTCCCAGCTTCCGAGATACCCGCGGGCCTGCATCAGCGTGTTGAGCTGCTTGGAGTAGTAGAAGATGTTGGCGAAGCCGTCGGCAGCGAAGACTAATTTTGAGTACATGCCGACGGCGCCTTTCGACGCGACGGTCGTCGTCGCCCACTTGCCGTTTTTCTGCACCGCGAACTTCAGATCGCCAAGGCCGGTTTCCTGGTAGCTGACGCTCGGGCGGCCGCTGGTGTCGAAGGCGAGCGAGATGTAGCTGATGCCGGCGGTCGATTGATCGATCGTCGTGTTCTGCCAGGTCGTCGCGCTCGTCTGGAAGGCGTACTGCAAGCGCCCGACGGTCGAGTTCTCATAGGCGATGGCCCACAGTCCGTTGGATTGACGCGCGAGGCTCGCGGAGCGGCCGATGTCGTCGGCGGTGGCAACCTCGGTGATCGCCCAGCCGGTGCCGTTGTTCTGCGCGATGCGGAGATCGCCGGTGGTCTTCTTGTAGTAGGCGATCACCGGATGGTTCGCCGAGTCGAACTTCAGCGACGGGAAGAGGCCGACGGAGTTCTTCGAGTCGATCGTCTCGATTGTCCAGGCGCCGCTGTTCAAAGTCGCGTAGCGCAGATCGCCGCGCGAGCCGTCGAAGTAGGCGATGGCGGGCTTGTTGGTCGAGTCGAGCGCGATCGACAGCCAGCCGCCGACGTCGTCCCCGGTGGTGTCAACGGTCTGAACGATCGACCAGTTCCCGCCGGTGTCGCGCGTCGCGTAGCGGACGGTCTTGGCGATGGTGTCGTAGTACGCGAAGTGCAGCGTGCCGGTCGAGTCGTAGGCGAGATCGTTGGCGTTGCCGTTGAGGCCCACGTCCGGACGGAAGGCGCTTGCGGCCGTCACGTCTGATTCGTTGCCGAACTGATCGACCGCGGTGACGCGATAGAAGCTCGTCGCGCCGCCGGGCGCGGAGCTGTCCGTGTAATCGCTCGTTGCCAGGAGTGACATATTCAGCTTCGTGAAGATGCCGTCGATCGCGGTGGAGCGATAGACGTTGTAGCCGGCGAGGTCGACCTCGTCGTTGTCCATCCAATCCAGCGCGATGCCCGAGAAGGAACTGCTCGCGGTCAGGCCGGTCGGCGCCGCGGGGGCGACGGAATCGGGACGCGTCGCGCTGACCGGCGCGGAGAACGCGGATTCGTTTCCGGAGCTGTCCACGGCGGTGATCTTGAAGAAGGTCGCGACACTCTGCGTGGCGTTGGCGTCGACGAAGTCGCTGCTGGTAAGGAGGCTCGCGTTCAGCTTCGTGTACGCGCCGTTCAGCGAGCTGCTGGAGTAGACGTTGTAT
>JAICTV010000308.1 GCA_025936175.1 Phycisphaerae bacterium | reverse complement strand
TCAACTGATACCCTGCCAGCAGGTAGCTCAAATCGAACATTCGCTTGGCCATGACGTGGACGACTTTTCCCTGCCGCTCGACGTAACCCTGACATTCCAGCAGCCCGGCATGACGCGCTGCCGGTCTGTATTTCTCGTAGATGTCCGGACGGACGATCAGGTTGACGATGCCCGTTTCGTCCTCCAGCGTCTCGAAGACGATCCCCGATGCGGTGCCCGGCCGCTGGCGGATCAGAACCAGTCCGGCGACGCGCACCCAGCCGCTGGTCTTCGGATCGTTGAGCCGCTTCGCGGTGATGATCCGCCGGACGTCGAGCTCGTGACGGATCAGTTCCAGCGGGTGCTTTTTCAGCGACAATCCGCCGGTCTCGTAGTCGATCATTACCTCCTGTCCCATTGGCATCTTCGGCAGCGCCAATGGGATCTCATCATCGTTCGCATCTGATGCTTCCCACAGCGGCAGCTCCTCGTCGCTGAGCTTCATCACGTGCCAGAGCGCTTCGCGGCGCGACAGGCCGAGCGACGAGAACGCATCGGCTTCGGCGAGTCGGCGCATGACGGAGACGGGCAGGTCGGTTATGCGGTGCATCTGCTCGACGGAGGTGAATCGCCCGCAGTGATCGCGGATGTCGAGCAGCACGTTCGCGTGCGCTTCGGACATTCCTTTGATGCGACGAAAACCCAGACGAACCGCAGGACCGTTCAATCCCCACATTTCTTTTGTGGCATGGGCGCCTCGCCCATGCTCAATTGATGATTGCACGGGCGAGGCGCCCGTGCCACATGCAGCTTCCAGCGTGCAATCCCATCTGCTCTCGTTCACATCCGCGCTTCGCACTTCTACCCCGTGCGCCCGTGCATCGATCACGATCTGCGCCGGCGCATAAAACCCCATAGGCTGACTGTTGAGCAGCGCCGCACAGAAGACCGCCGGATGATGTCGTTTGATCCACGCCGACGCGTAAACGAGGATCGCGAACGACGCCGCGTGACTTTCGGGAAATCCGTACTCGCCGAACCCGCGGATCTGCTCGAAGACGCGCTCGGCGAACTCGCGCGTGTAGCCTCGGTTGAGCATGCCGGTGACGATCTTGGGATAGAACTGGTCGATGACCCCGTTCTTCCGCCACGACGCCATCGCGCGACGGAGTTTGTCCGCTTCCTCCGCGGAAAATCCCGCCGCCACCATAACGACGCGCATCGCCTGCTCCTGGAACAGCGGTACGCCGAGCGTGTGCGCGAGGGTTTGCTTCAGCTCTTCGCTTTCGTAGGTAATTTGATCCGCCTGTCCGTTGCGAATCATCTCGCGGCGTTGGAGGTAGGGGTGCACCATGTTGCCCTGAATCGGTCCCGGACGAACGATCGCGACTTCGATGACGATGTCATAGAACTTGCGCGGCTGCAGGCGCGGGAGCATCGACATCTGCGCGCGGGATTCGATCTGAAACACCCCGACGGTGTCCGCGTCGCAGATCATGTCGTAAACCGCGGGATCTTCGTCGGGGAGGGTGTGAATCTCATACCGCTTTTTGTTCGGCTCAATCAATGAAGAGAGCAATCGGAATCCCTTCGCGATCACCGTCAGCATCCCCAGCGCCAGCACGTCGACTTTTAAAATCCCCAGCGCGTCGATGTCGTCCTTGTCCCACTCGATGACCGTGCGGTCCTCCATCGCGGCGTTTTCGATCGGGACCATCTCGCACAGCGGAACGCGCGTCATCACCATCCCGCCGGTGTGTTGACTGAGATGACGAGGGAAGCCCAGGAGCTGCGACGTCAGCGCGATCATCGCGCGGACGGTGGGCTCGGAAGGATCGACGCCGCTCTCGCGGATCTGGTCGTCTGTCAGCGTCCCGCGGTGCCACCAGTCCAGGCGCTTGGCGAGTTGATCGACGACGTCGACGCCGAAGCCCAGCGCCTTGCCGACGTCGCGGACGGCGCTGCGCCCGCGGTAGGTGATCACCGTTGCCGTCATCCCGGCGCGCTCGCGGCCGTATTTCCCGTAGATGTATTGAATCACCTCCTCACGGCGCTCGTGCTCGAAGTCGATATCGATGTCCGGAGGTTCGCCGCGGGCGGCGGAGAGGAATCGCTCGAACAGCACGTCGATCTTCGCCGGATCGACGCTGGTGACGCCCAAGCAGTAGCAGACCGCGGAGTTCGCCGCCGACCCGCGGCCCTGGCAGAGGATCTCGCGCGAGCGCGCGTATTTCACGACGTCGTAGACCGTCAGGAAGTACGCCTCGAACTTCATCTTCTCGATGAAGATCAGCTCCTTCCTCAAGAGGTCACGCACCTTGTTCGGGATGCCGTCGGGGTAGCGCTCGCGCGCGCCGTTCCAGGTCAATTCGCTCAGGTACGCAATCGCCGTCTTGCCCGCCGGCACGATCTCGTCGGGATACTCGTAGCGCAGCTCCTCGAGGCTGAAGGTGCAGCGCTCGGCGATCTCGATTCCGCGCCACAGGGCGCTGGGCAGCTCCGCGAAGAGCCGGTGCATCTGTGCGGGCGATTTGAGATAGCGCTCGCCGTTGGGAAAGAGCTTGTATCCCGCCTCGTGAATCGAGCACTGATGCCGGATGCACGTCAGCACGTCCTGCAGTTGCCGCCGCGCCGGCTCGTGATAGTGCACCGCGTTGGTCGCCAGCAGCGGGACGTCGAAGCGCTTGCCGAGCGCGACGAGATTGCGCACGCGCGTGTCGTCGTCGCCGCCATAGACGCGACTCACAATTAATGACAATCGATCGCCCAGTGCATCGCGCAGCGGCCGGATCGCGTTGACCGTCGGCAGGAACGCGCCGTTCGCGGGAACGAGCCCCGCGAGCAAGCCGTCTGAATATTCGAGAAAATCGGCGAGATTGAGATGACATTCGCCCTTGGGCGCGCGGCGGCGGCCGAGCGTGAGCAATCGACACAGTCGCGCGTAGGACACACGATCCGGCGCCCACACGAGCAGGTCCGGCGCGTCGCTGAACGCGAGCCGCGCGCCGACGATCAGCTTCGATCCCCAACCCGTCCTGGCGATCTGGCGCGCTGCGTCGAACATTCTGACCGCACCGGCGAGCGTATTGAGGTCCGTCACCGCGATCGCGCGATAGCCCAGCCGCGCCGTCTGCAGCATCAGCTCGTCCGGATGCGATGCGCCGCGAAGGAACGAGAAGTTGGTCGTAACGTCGAGCTCCGCGTATTCGTATTCCGACGGGGTGAACGTTTCTTCCGGAGGTTCGGGCGGCGGACGAAGTTTTTGCTGAGGAGATTCAGGCATCTTTTCAAAACATTCCGTGCAAGTACCACCGGTTCGTCTCCTGCACGCGAAAGAGCCAGAAGCGGCGGCCGTCTTCATCCTCCACGTCGAAGTAATCGCGCGTGCGATCGTGTCCGCGCCACCATTCGCCGCTGATCCGTTCGGGGCCGATGGTGTGACGGAGCTTGTGAACTTCGTTGTGATGTCGGAACAAGATCGGCCGACCGTCGCGGTCTTCGGAGGGCGAAACCATCACGGCGAGCTCTGTCGGTTCGGATAAGAGTTGCAGCGGACGTTTTTCCGTAGCATGGGCGTCTCGCCCATGCACCACCGGCATGGCCGAGACGGCCATGCTACGAAAGTTCCAAGCCCGTTCGGGCAGATGTGACTCGACCAGCACCGGCGTCGCGATCGCGGCTTCGCCCATGCGGACGCGCAGCCGCTCGACGAGCTGAGCCAGCTCGATCTCGCCGGCGTAACGCTCCTGATCGAGCAGGGCGATCTGCTCGTCGTTGATCCGCTCCGCGCGAGCGACGAACAGGCGAATGCCGAGAAACCCGTCGCCGCCGCCGTCGAGGTTTTCCGTCGCGCAGCGGATCAGGTTGAACAGGTTCACCGGATCGCGAGACGGGCGCGACAGGGCGATCGCGTGTTTGATCGTCTGTGCGTAGGCGCGGAAGAACTCGATTTCGATCTCGCGCACGCCGCAGCCGCGACGCGCCAGCTCGTTAACTATGTCATCGATCAGTCGTTTGAAGACGAGGTAGATCGTCTCGATCGAATCGACCGCGCCGTCAAAATCCATCCGCGCCTCGATCGGCGCGAAGTACGTCAGCGGCACGAGCGGCTCGTCGATCCGCTCGAGCGCCTGATCGAGCCGATGCAGCAACCGCGGTCCGAAGCGCGAAGGAATCGCGTGCCGCGGGAGGCTCATCACCCGGCCGATCGTCTCGATGCCGAGGTGGTGGAGGGATTCGCGCAAGTCGTCTTCGAGACGAAGCCCCGCGACGGGAAGGGTTGATAAAACGCTGGCGAGATCATCGCGGGTGACGATGCGGCCGTTGTCCGCGCCGAAGGACGCCAGCGCCCACGCGGCGCCGGGAGTCGGCGCGACGGCGACGGAAGCGCTCAGTCGCAAGCGGCTCAAGGAAGTGATGACGTCGCGGACGATGTTCGACACGCCGCCGAACACGCGCTCGCAGCCGGTAAGGTCGAGATAGATCGAATCTGAAATTTCACATTCGTGCTTCGGCATCTCCGGCAGTGCGACCACCGGCGTGAAACGGATCATCCACCGCGCCAGCGCTTCCAGCGCCCGCGCATCGCGGGCGGGATCGTGCTCGACGTTGGCCAGGTCCGGGCACAGCGCCCGCGATTCCGTAAGCGTCAACCCCGGCCGAACGCCCGTCGCGCCGGCCGCCGACGACATCGCGACGACGATCTGACGGTTCGCCACCGTTCGCGTGATGACGATCGGCCGATCCTTCGGCGTCGCAGTATTTGTCGACCGCTGCACCGGCGGGGGAACGGGCTTCATGTACGACGGGCCGTTCGCGCGGATCGACGGTGTCATGCAGATTCCTCGCGAGGGCATGAATAACTTGCTGCGCGGCTGGATTGCACTGTTCGCTGTCGAAGTCCTAACCGCACTCGTCGCGATCGACGTGACCTTCAGATCTTTTGGCCCGTCCCGCCAGAGCTGATGCGTCCAGCGGCGTTTACGCGGCGGGTCATTTGTCGGCCGACCACGGACGCGATGCACATTCGCAGGGGCGACGCTGGCGTCGCCCGCATTGGATCGCAAAGAGGGCGACGCAGTCGTCGCCCCTAGAGCGGACGGATCATGCGATCGCGCGGCGGCCTGGTGCCGCAGCCGGCGAAGCAGCCGGTCGATCGGAAAGTTTTTCAACCGCACGCACAGAATTTGTCTCACGGCACCACTCCAGGAAGACGGTTTGTCCAATTCGCCCTCCGTGGCCGTGAAGCAGTTGGATCGTCCAACGTTGAACGGTTCTCTCGCCCGCGCAAGGCGCGACGAGCCAGCGCGTCGCCGCCGCGTAGATGGAATCCCCGCGTCCGCGCGGGCGGAGCAGG
>JAICTV010000181.1 GCA_025936175.1 Phycisphaerae bacterium | reverse complement strand
CCACCGCGTCATTCTTCGTGTAGAAGCGATCATCGCCCGCGCCGCCGAGGAGCGTGTCGCCGCCGTCGCCCGCGCGGGCGGCGAAGAGCTTGTCGTTGCCTTCTCCGCCGACCAACAGATTGTTGGAGTTGGGATCGTCCGAGCCGCCGCCGTCGAGCTGGTCGTCGCCGGCGCCGCCGTATAAATGGTCGCGGCCTCGCAGGCCGGCGAGCTTGTCCTTGCCGCCGCCGCCGCTGAGGAGGTCGGCGCCGCCGTAGCCGACGAGGACGTCGCGGCCGGCGAGGCCGCGGATGGTGTCGCGGCCGCCGCCGCCGATCAGGGTGTCGCCGCCGTCGCCGCCCTGCAGGGTGTTGTTGCCGTCGGGCGTGTCGAAATCTGCCCTGAAGCCGTCCTGCAGGTCGAAGGCGGCCGCGCCGAAGACGACGTTGTCGCCGTCGCCGGCGGAGATCGAATCGGAGCCGGCGTCGCCGGAGAGTTTGTCGTCGCCGCCGCCCGTGGTGATGGTGTCATCGCCCGCGCCGCCGAAGACGAAGTTCAAGCCGAGTCCGGAATCGCCCAGGGTGACCCGATCATCGCCGCCGCCGGCGGTGACGGTGAAGCTGGAGTTGCCACCGGTGATGGTGTCGGCGCCGTCGCCGCAGGTGATCTCCCCGCCGCCGTCGCTCAACGTGATGGTGTTGGCGCCGTCGCCGGCGACGATGCGCGCGTGGAGGCCGGTCGAAAGGGTGATGGTGTCATCGCCGTCGAAGGTGAGGATGTCGAGGTCGGCGACGTCGCTGGTGTTGAACGTGTGATCGGCGCCGTTGCGGGTGACAGTGAGCGTGTTGCCGCCCGCGGATTCGGTGACGGTGATCGTGTTGTCGGTTGTCCCGCTCTCCCCGGTGATGATCAGGACGCCGTTGTTGCCCAGCGCGACGTCGGGGCGCTGCTCGTCGGTGAGGAACAGGCGCTTGAGCGCGCCGCCGTCGATGATGTAGGCGTCGTCGGTGGCATTAAACGAGAGCAGCAGCGCCTGTCCGACGTCGGGGACGCTCTGCGTGGCGTTGTCGGCGAAGGAGATGTCGGGATCGCCGGAGGGGGTGAAGCGGGAGATCGAGGTGTCGATCGCGACCACGAAGTTTCCGTTGTGATCCATCGTGAAGGAATACGGCTCGCGCTGCAGCGGCGGGGCGGCCAGGCCGACGCCGTTGGTGCCGAAGGACGTGTCGAGGGTGCCGTCCGCGTTGAAGCGGGTGATGGCGGTGGTGTTCGTGCCGGTCGTCGTGGAGCCGACGACGACGATCTTCCCGTCTCCCTGCACGAGCAGCTTGCCGGCCTCGTCGCCGTTGGCGTCGGCGATGAATTCGAAGGGAAGCTTGCCGTCGCCGCTGAAGCTGGTGTCGAGCGCACCGGCCGTCGTGAGCTGGATCAGGGCGGGCTTGCGGTTGTTGTTGCCTTCGACGCCGATCTCGGCGAGGACGATCGGCTTATTCCCGGTGGCGGTGACGGCGATGTCGTGGGCGAAGATCCTGGTCTGGTTGGGATCGACGTTGTCGCCGACGCTGACGACGCCGGGGGCGCGCTGGCTCGAGCCGCCGAAGGCGGTGTCGATCGAGCCGTCGGCGTTCAGGCGGGCGACGAAGAGCCCGGAGCCTTCGACGCCCTGGGCGTTCCAATCGCCGACGACGTAGATGTGCCCATCGGGCGCGACCGCGACCGACGGATCGGCGATCTCATCGCCGGCGCCCGCCTGCGCGATGCCCGCATCGATGATCTCGATGCCGGGGATGCCGGCCACGTCGTTGGCGGGGCTGCCGTCGCCGCCGAAGGTGGTGTCGATCGTGCCGTCGGCGTTGTAGCGCGCGACGGCGAAGCCCGTTAACGTGCCGACGCCGAGGACGATCCTGCCGTCGCTCTGGATGGCGCCGTCGGAGATGTTGATCGAGGTCGAGGTGATGCCGGTGCCGATGGTGAGGGTGTCGGAGATGCCGTCGGCGCGCGGGCCGCCGAAGGAGGTGTCGGGCGTGCCGTCGGCGTTGAAGCGGCAGACGCGGAAGCGCGTGTTGTCGTGCGGCGAGAGGACGCCGCCGGTGACGATCTTGCCGCTGGAGAGCACCTGCAGGAAGCCGGGGACGGCGATCTCCGCGCCCACGTTGTCCACCGGCAGGGCCTCGGGATTCGGAAAGGTGGGATCGACGGTGATGGCGAGCAGCGCGCGGCGTTCGAGTGATTCGACGTTCATCTGAATTTCCCCGTGAGATGGACCGAAATCAGAGACGACGCGCGGGCGGGGAGCGCTTCAAACTAAAAAGAATGGGTGAAACACCAAGACCACCAAGCACACCAAGCGATTCTCGGCGAACCGGGAACCGCTTGGTGCGCTTGGTGGCCTTGGTGGTTAATCATTCTTTTTGGCAAGCGCCTCACCGGCGATCGTGCCGATGCGCTTGCGGAGCATCTTGATGTCCGCGTCGTCGTCCGGGTGGACGCGGTTGGTGAGGAGCACGACGAAGGCATCGGACTTGGGATCGATCCAATAAGAGGTGCCGGTGTAGCCGGTGTGGCCGAAGCTTTCGTCCTTTTCGAAAACCTTTCCCCGCGGGGCGGGGGAGTGGGGCGAGTCGATGTCTAAACCGTAGCCGCGGGCGATTTTTTCGCCCTTGGGCGTGGTGAGCCAGCGCGGCTTGGTCATCTCCTCGACCTGGCGCTGCGAGAGGATGCGGGCGCCGTCCAGCTCGCCCTTGTTGAGGAGCATCCGGCAAAAGCGCGCGACGTCGTCGCCGGTGGCGAAGACGCCGGCGTGGCCCGCCACGCCGCCCAGCGCGTAGGAGCGCGGATCGTGCACGACGCCCGTGATCCACTTGCCATCCCGCTTCTCCGTCGGCGCGATGTTGTCATCCCAGTCCTTCGGAGGGTTGTACGTCGTGTGCGTCATTTTCAGCGGCTTGAAGATGTTCTCCTGTGCGAACTGATCGAGCGGCTTGCCGCTGGCGGCGCGGACGACTTCGCCGAGAACTAAAAAAGAGTTGTCGCTGTACTCGTAATCCTTGCCCGGCTCGTACTTGAGCTTCGCCTGGTAGATCTTCTCGTACGCGCTCTCCGGCGAGCCGGAGAAATCCTTGATCGGGTTGTCGGGGATGAAGCCGGCGCGGTGGAGGAGGCACTGCTCGATGGTGATGTCCTTCTTGTCCGCGGTGTTCATGCCCGGGATGTACTTGCTGACCGGGTCGCTGACCGAGAGCTTGCCGCGATCGGCGAGGATCATGATCGAGGTGGCGCAGCCGATCGACTTGGAGAGCGAGGCGAGGTCGAAGACGGTGCCGGTGGTGTCGGCGGGGGAGTTGGGGTCGTAGGTGAGATGGCCGTAGGCTTTTTCGAAGGCGTTGCCGCCCGCGCGGCCGGCGACGACGACGGCGCCGGGCGTCATCTCCAGGTCGATCGCGCCGGCGACGGCGCGGTCGATTTGTTGCGCGTGAGCGTCGTCGATTGGTTTCGGGGCAGCGGCGGCGGCGGAGGTGGTGTCGGGCATGAGGATCAGGATCGGGAGGAGGAGGACGAGCGATTTGAGCATACGGAGCAGTGTAACAACGGCGGAAGTGAACGTCGTGGCTGGCGCGGTGGCATGCGTCGTGGCTGGCGTGGTGGCTTGGGCGTCTCGCCCGAGCGCTCTGGCGGAGCGATCTTCGTCTTGAAGTGCGGCGGCGGCGGCGGCTCAAGCCGCCAAATGCTCGGGCGGGACGCCCAAGCCACGTTATCGGGGCGCCGCCGGCCGGGTCGTCCGCGCGGGCGCGGGTGCGGGGGCGGGCGCGGGCGCGGGTGCGGGCGCGGGTGCGGCGCGGGCGGTGGGCGGCGGGGGATCTTCGCGGGAACTCGCCGGCGGGGTGAAGAAATCGTCGCCCGGCTGGACGAACTGCATGTTCTTCAGCGTCGCGCGGCCGACGGGATCGCCGGTGATGCCTTGGTCCATCGTCCAGTCGTAGAACGTCCAGTGCGTCGCGAGCGTCACGCCGTCCAGGGCGACGAAGTCGGTGTAGACGATCGCCCGCGCTTCGGCGGTTTCGCCCGCCGGCTTGCCGTAAGTTGCCAGGAACGCGACGGAGCGCAGGCGGCTGGTTTCAACGTCCGGATAGAGCAGGTACCAATCGTCCGGCACATCGGTCGCGGCGTCGGCGTTGTAGGCGAGCTTGAGCGTCGGCACGTCGCGGCCGGCGAGCGGCATCGCGCCGGCATCCGTCGCCGTGATGCCGGGATCGTGCAGGCGGCACGGGAGCGCGAGCAGGAAGGGCCACATGCGAAGATGAAAGCGCGGCGGAAGATTCGCGATCTCTGCTCGCGCCGGAAAAATCCACGCGCGCTCGCCGTCGAAGACCAGCGCCGTCCCGCCGGCCAGGTCGAGGCGGGATTTCCTGCAATCGGTGGTGAAGGTGAGCGTGCCCTGGATGACCGGCTTGCCATCGAGCTCGAGATAGAGGTCGGTGGAGAAGGCGGATTTCTGCTTCCACGCCGCCGCGCCGTGCGCCTGCTCGATCTCCTTGATCAGGCGCGCGGCCTGGGATTTGGTCGACTGCTTGAAATGGAAGCCGTCGAAGTTGCGGACGTGGGAGAAGAAGTTGCTCCAGTGCTCGTCCCAGCTCTTGCCGAAGCGTTGCAAGTGCGCGCATCCGCCGGTGGCCGTCGCCAAGACGCAGGCGATGATCAGCACAAAGGCAATCCGATGTGAGCGGCACATCCATATCAGTATGCGCCCGATCGTCCCAACAAAGAAAACCGGGGCGTTCGCGCATCAACAACCTGACGCGAACGCCCCAGTTATCGGGCCTCAACTTGACTTCGGCGCCATGGCGACGCTCTTCTGCGCCACCAGGCCCCGGAGCTGCTCGGTCAGGTCGCCCTGGCCGAGCACGAACGTTGCGTGCGTGTCCGCAAGCACGTCCTTGAGCAGCTCCAGCTCCTTCAGACGCTGGAGCAGCGGGTTCTCCGCCAGCAGCTTGGCGGTGTTGGCCTGGCTGCGGGCGGCGGCGGTTTCCTCGCGCCGCTTGATCAGGTTGGCCTCGGCCTCCTTCTGTGCCGCGACCACCTGGTTCAGGAGAACGCGCATGTCGCCCGGCAGGATGATGTCGCGCAGGCCGACGCTCTTGACCGTCACGCCGAGCTGCTCGGCGCGCGACACGAGCGCGGCACGCACTTCACCACCGACCGACTCCTTGTCCGCCAGGAGCAAATCGAGCGACTTGGCGCCGACCGCCGCACGCAGGACGAGCTGCGCCTCGCGGTACAGCGCCTGCGCGAAGTCCGCCGACGCCTGCGTCGCACGCACCGCATCGGACACGAGGTACGTGACGATGAGGTTGACGCGCAGGCTGACCTTGTCGCTGGTCATGATCTCCTGACCGGCGACGTCGGCGACCTGCTCGCGCCGGTCGATCGTCTTCCAGCGCACCTTGCCCGTGCCCTTCCAGAAGACGTGCAGACCTTCCGACAGTCGGTCGATCAGCACGCCGTCGCGGTAGAGCAGGACATCCTCGCTCGCCTCGACCTGCACGCCGTCGAGCCACTTGACGGCATCCGGGTGCTGCAGGACCGCCTGCAGCTTCGGGTGCGTGAAGCGGAACTCGGCGATGTCGCAGGTCTCGACGTGGATCTGGAAGGGCGTCTTCCAGAACGCGTGCCGGCCCGGGCCGACGATCGACAGCAGGCGGCCGTCCTTCCAGACGAGCGCGCGCTGCGCGTCCGTCAGGTCGAGCACGATGAGCTGCTCGCGCAGCCGATCGTCGCGCACGAGCAGGTCGAGCTGCGCGTGCTCGAACTTCGTCTTCGTGGTGTCCACGATCTGCAGCCGGTCGCGGCGCCAGTTCCAGATCCAGAGGCGGTACGTCGACGCACCCGTGATCGGCCGGACGAAATCGCCCCGGCGGAACAGCAGGCCGCGCTCGTAACGACCGATATGACGCTTGATGAACATGGGCGGCCTACTTTCGAGTCCGTGCTGAGTGGAAAGTCCTGAGTCCTGAATGAAGAGTGCAGCGGTCCTGACTCAGCACTCAGGACGCAGCACTCAGCACTTTTTCTTTCAAATCCACACCCGGCGGCGGCTTTCGCGCGGACGCCACGCGTCGGCGACGGGAATCGAGCTTGAGCCGCGGCAGAGGCCTTCGCGTTTCAACGGCCGGCCCGGCTGCCCCCGATCAGCGCGGGCCGGCCAATCTCATGTCCGGCTTGCCACGGCGATATCCGCTCGATCACAAAGTTGCCTTCGCGCCGCCGATCCCTCGCACAAGCGAATCGGCCGGCGTTCGCATCGATCACACGCCGCCGGATGCGGCAGTTGCAAACTCTCGCTTACGAAGCGAGTGGTCATCTCCAGTGACCTGGTCGGAGAGGTGGGAGTCGAACCCACGACCGACGGGTTTTCACCCGTTGCTCTACCACTGAGCTACACCGGCTCGCTCGACGTCTCCGATGCCGTGGCGAAACGCGCGCGCGGAACATCCGTGCGCGTCGCCCGGCTCATCGAGCGGCCTGTCCGTTCGTCTCGTGCGCGAAAACGCGCAAACAAAACGGCCCCGGAGATTTCAAGCCTCCGGGGCCGTGTGCATTCACAGTCAATGCATCCAGCTATCGCGGAGGATCGCTCCTCTCGGTCTCGACGAACGCGCTATTGCCGCCGATGACGGGCGCGGAATATCCGTGGCGCGTCGGCGTCACGACGCATTCATCGCGTTCCGTGTCGGGGGCTGAAAATGTTCGTTTTCTCAAGGTCATTCGCACTTTCTTCGCGGGCGCACCGGCGCGTCGCGAGGGGGCGGAATATGCCAATGCTCTAACGCTCGCGTCAAGGAAAAAATTTCGTGAGCGCCGGCGAGAGATCGTCAGAACCCGATCACCGGATGCGGGACGTACGGCTCTTCGATCCGGCGGATCTCATCGTCCATCAGCTTCAGCGACACGGCCGAAGCGGCGTCGTCGAGGTGCTGCATCTTCGTCGCGCCGACGATCGGCGCGGTGATGAACGGTTTATGCAGCATCCACGCCAGCGCCACCTGCGCCATCGGGACGTTGCGGCTGCGCGCGATATCGGCGACGCCTTCGACGATGCGGCGATCGCTGTCTTCGGCGAACGTGTAGAGCGTCTTGCCGAATTCGTCGCTCTCGCTGCGCGGCGTCGCCGCCTGCCACGGCCGCGCGAGTCTTCCGCGCGCCAGCGGGCTCCACGGGATCACGCCGATGCCCTGGTCGGCGCACAGCGGCATCATCTCGCGCTCCTCCTCGCGGTAGAGCAGGTTGTAGTGGTTTTGCATCGAGACGAAGCGCGTCCCCGCGCCGCAGCCGTTTCGATCGGCGAGATACAGCGCCTTGGCGAACTGCCACGCGTGCATCGACGACGCGCCGAGGTGGCGCGCCTTGCCGCTCTTGACGACATCGTGCAGCGCCTCGAGCGTCTCCTCGATCGGCGTGTCGTGATCGAGGCGGTGGATCTGGTAGAGATCGACGTAGTCGGTGCCGAGCCGCGCCAGCGAAGCGTCGATCTCGTGCAGGATCGCCTTGCGCGACAGGCCCCGTCCGTTGGGATCATCCCGCATCTTGCCGTGTACCTTGGTCGCGATGACGACCTCCTCGCGCTTGACCAGATCGCGCAGCGCGCGGCCGAGAAATTCCTCGCTCGTCCCATCGGAATAGACGTTGGCGGTGTCGAAGAAGTTGATGCCCAGCTCGACCGCGCGCTTGAAGAACGGCCGCGCCTGATCCTCCGGCAGCGACCACGGGTGCGAGCCGCGCTCGCTCACGCCGTAGCTCATGCAGCCCAGGCAGATGCGCGAGACCTTCAATCCCGTCTTGCCGAGTCGGACGTATTGCATGCAGGTTAGTGTATCGCGCGCTCGCTTGTAGGGGCGACGCCTGCGTCGCCCTCTTCGCATCACCGACGAAAGGCGGGCGACGCAGGCGTCACCCCTACACGGGCCGGCGTGGGATCACGCGTCAAAGACGTGGCGGAGCATTAGGTTCATCGCATCCGTCGGCTCAATTGTGTCGCGGCCCCCGAGTAGGTCGCCTTCGCTCGTCGCGAGCATCGCGCCATCGAGCGGGTCGGCGGGCGGGACGCCGTGCGAGCCTTTAACCAAGGTCGCATCGAGGGGGATGACGTCGAGCGGCGCGCGGAAGCCCAGCTTTCGCGTGAGCAATTTGGTCGCGATCGTCAGCTTCGACGCACTGGTGAACAACTCGACCGGGTCGTAGCCGGGCTTGCGGTGGATGTCGACGGTTCGCGCGTAATCGGGGGCGCGGGCGTCATCGAGCCAGTAGTAGTAGGTGAACCACGCGTTCGGCTCCGCGAGCACGACCAGATCGCCCGCGCGCGGGTGATCGATGTGCGTGACCGAAGCCACGCCCGGCGTGCTCTCCACGATCGCGCGCACCTTGCCGACCAGCGCCGGGTCGTTGACGTACACGTGCGCGACCTGGTGATCCGCGACCGCGAACGCCTTGCTCGCGCCGGCGTCGAGAGTCTCGCGCCCCAGCTCCTCGCGGATTGCGAGCAAACCGTTTTCGCGAAGGACGCGGTTGAGGTGGATCGGCTTCGACACCGGCGCGATCCCGTACTCCGACAGCAGGATGATGCGCGCCTTCTGGCACGACCACTGCTCGAGCAGATCGCCCACCACTGCGTCCAGCTCCGCAAGATCGGGCGCATCGACCACCGGCCCGCGGCGCTGGAAGACGTAGTCGAGGTGCGGGAGATAGATCAATGTCAGCGTCGGGTCGTAATCATCGTCCACGCGAATCGCGGCATCCGCGATCCAGCGTGTGGAAGCGATCGATGTCGCGGGGCCCCAGAAGTGAAACAGCGGGAAGGGGCCCAAGTCGCGTTGAAGCGCATCGCGAAGCGAAGGGGGGTTCGTCCAGCAGTCCGGAATCTTCCGCCCGTCCGCCGGGTACATCGGCCGCGGCGTCACCGTGTAGTCGCAGCTCGAGTACATCGCGTACCACCAGCAGACGTTCGCGCACGTGAACTTCGCGTCGCGCTGCCGCGCGATGTCCCACACCTTCTCGCCCGCGACCAGCTTGTTGCTCTGCTTCCAGAACTTGATCTCGCAATCGGTCCGGTCGTACCAGCCGTTTCCCACGATCCCATGTTCGCTGGGCCACTTGCCGGTGAGATAAGTTGATTGCACGGAGCAGGTGACCGCCGGCAGGACGGGGCCGACGGTGGCCAGTTTTCCTGCGCGGACGAACGCATCGATCCGCGGCGTGTGCTGCGGCGTTATGAGACGCGGCGTGAGCCCAACACAGTTGATGATGACGGTCTTGTGCACGCGGGAGTTCCGAGCGGCCGATAACCGCGCGCAGCGTAACCCAACGAACGGACGACGTCACCCGCTCGCCGCGGGGTCCGAATAATCGTGCAAATCGCCTAAGCAATCGGGCGATTGGTCAAACCAATCGGGCGTTTGGCCGGAGCGCGCGGGCGCGCGCCGTGACCAAGCGGGCGCGCGCTCTGACGGCGCGGGCGCGCGCCCTGGCCAATCGCCCGCGCGCCGTCGCCGCGCGGGCGCGCGCCTTGACCAAACGGGCGCGCGCATTGGCCGCGCGGGCACGCGCCATCGCCAATCGCCCGCGCGCAGACGTACTTACGTGGCTCGGGCGTCTCGCCCGAACGCTTCCGCGGAGCGGCTCATGCCGCCAATGCTCGGGCAGGATGCCCAAGCCACTTCAAAGAAACACACGGATTATTGGCCCGCCGCCAATCCGTCGGTTGTCGGACCACTCCCCGCCACATCCAGCGGCGCGGTGAGGATCACGCGCGTCCCGCGCCGCGGCGCCGATTCCACCTGCATCGTCCCGCCCAATAAATCGATGCGCTCGGCGATGCTGAAGAGCCCATAACCGCCTTCTTCGCTCGGCAGCAGTTTGCGCTTGGACGGGTTGAAGCCGACGCCGCGGTCTTCGACGATCACTCTGACGCTGCCGTCGGGACGCTCCAGCGTCAGCGTCGCCTCGGTCGTGCGCGCGTGCTTCACCACGTTCCACAGCAGCTCGCGCACCGCCTGGAACAGGAAGCCCAATAAATCCTCATCGATCGGCTTGGGTTTGCCGTCGTCGGTGACGTTGACCTTGAGCTGGTGCGCCGCCATCCGCTTGGCGACGTACTCCATCGCGGCGGGGAGGTCGTGCTCATCCAGCACGTCGGGGCGGAGGTCGGTCATCAGGCCGCGCGTGTAGTTGATCGCCTCGCCCAGCGCGTCCTTGACCACCGTGGCCTCCTCGCGGACGGGCGTGTTCGCCGGCGTCTTCGCCTCGATCGACGCGATGCGCATCCGGCAGACGCCCAAGAGCTGCGCGAGGTTGTCGTGCAGCTCGGTCGCGAGCAGTCGCCGCTGGCGGATCTCGCTTCGCCCCAGCTCGGCGACCAGCCAGCGGAGCTGCCGCTGGTGCGCCCGCAGCGTCTCGGTGCGGCTGGCGACGCGCTGCTCCAGCGCCTCGTTGGCGGCCTTGAGCCGGTCCTCCATCTCCTTGCGCGGCGTCTCATCGCGCAGGATCTTGATGAAGCCGATGACTTTCTGCCCCGCCGCATCGCGCACGGCGGTGGTGACGCCGGCGGCCCAGAAGCGCTCGCCCCCCTTGCGCATCTGCCAGCGGTCGTCCGAGGCGCGGCCATCCCGCGCCGCGGTCTGCAGTTCCTTCTCGTGCTCGTCGTTGACGCGGTCCTCCGGGGTGAAGAGGATCGCCGCGTCCTTGCCGATGATTTCCTCGGCGGTGTACTTGAACGTCTTCTGGGCGCCCGGGTTCCAGCTGGTGATCTTCGCCGCGGCGTCGGCGGTGAAGATCGCGTAGTCGCGCACGTTCTCCACCAGCACGCGGAAGCGCTCTTCGCCGGCGCGCAATTCTTCGATCGCCGTGTGCTGGTCGTGGATGTCGGTCGCGGTGCCGAACCAGCGCGAGATTTGATCCTTCTCATCGCGCACCGGCACGCCGCGCAGCAGGTGCCAGCGGTACGCCCCATCGGAGGCCCGACGGAGTCGCACTTCCATCTGGTACGCCGCGCCCTTCCTCGCCACCTCCTGCCAAACCTCCGCAGCGCGCTGCTGATCATCGGGATGGATCGACGGGGCCCACCCGCGCCCGATGACATCCTTCTGCGGCCGCCCGAGGTAGTCGACGCTGCGCTCGTTGAAGAACAGGTGCTGCCCGCGCACGTCGCTCGCCCAGACCATCGCCGGCAGCGCATCAACCAGCCCGCGGAGCTGCGCCTCTGCCTCGTGCAATGCAAGGCTGGCGCGCTTGATCTGGTCGATGTCGATGCAGTGCTCGACGATCGTCCCGTCGCCCATGTCCGCGCCGGCGAAGAGCAGCCAGCGCCGCGAGCCGTCCTTGAGGAAGTATTGCTTCTCGTACGGGCCGATGCGCCCGCTCTTGCGGAGCTGCTCCATCTGCTGGCGGCTCTGCTCGATGAACTCCGGCGGCGTCATCAT
>JAICTV010000334.1 GCA_025936175.1 Phycisphaerae bacterium | reverse complement strand
CGACATGACCATCGCCCGCGCGATCCGACTGCTGCTCGCCTTCGCTTCACTGCTGATCGTGGTGTGGTCGTTTTATGACGTCGCGCACCGCGCGATCGTCAAGCGGAGAGCCGAGCACGATCGCCCGATCGTGCTGACCGTCCTGCACTGGGGCGATCGCGCCGAGGACGTGATCGTGCAGCACGAAGTGGATGAGTACATGCGGCAGAACCCGCATGTGAAGATCATCCGCATCAACCCGTCGTACGACCTGTTTCGCCCCAAGCTCAAGACGATGATGGCGGCGGGCACGCCGCCTGATGTTTTCTATCTGCCGCCCGATGTGTTTCCGGAGCTGGCGACGCAGAACCTGATCCGCCCGCTCGATGATTACATCGACAAAGACAAAGCCGCGGGCGTCGCGGGATATCTCGACGACTTCTGGCCCATTTTGCTCGAGGCGTGGCACTACGACCCGGCGAGCGGACAGATCGGCAAGGGCAAGATCTACGGCCTGCCCAAAGACTGCACCACGTCCGTCATGTACGTGAACCTCGACCTCTTCGCCAAGGCCGGCGTGAAGGTGCCGTACGACGGGTGGACGTGGGATGAGTTTGCGGAATCGATGAAGAAGATCCGCGCGCTCAGCGGCACCGACGCGGTGAACGGCCACCTGATCTACGGCGGAGACCTGGAGCTTTGGTCCGACAGCCTCCGCAACGTGCTCTGGAGCTTCGGCGGCGACTATTGGGCGACGAAAGCGGACGGCTCGCCGGATTTCTCCCGTGTCCTGCTCGATCGGCCGCCGGCGCAGGAGGCAATGGACATGATCTATCGCCTGCGCCATCGCGACGACAGCGTCTTCAACTCCACCAGCGGCTCGGACATCAACGACCTGGGCTTCCAGCAATTCCTCGCCGGCAACATCGGCTGCGACGGACCGGTCGGGCACTGGAAAATCCCGCTGCTGATGAGCGGCGTGAACTTCCGCTGGGACACCGTGCCCGTGCCGTACAAGGAGAAGAAATTCCAGTCGTCGCAGATCTATCTCACCGCCTGGACGATGGCGGCGAAGACGCCGTACCAGGACGAGTGCTTCAAGCTGATCAAGTTTCTCAGCAGCGCCGAGGGCGCGATCCTGCAAGCGCGCGCGGGGCTTGCGATTCCGCCGCTGATGAGCATCGCGCGGAGCAAGGACTTCCTCGATCCGCCCGGCATGCCGAAGCACAACGCGCAGGTGTTCATCGACGCGATGGCGTATTCGCGCATTCAGCAGCTCCCGCGGCAGGCGGAAGAGTGGTCGCGCATGATCGCGCAGGAAACCTCGCGCACGCTGCAGATGAAAGAGCCCGGCTTGACGAACATGGACGTCGCCCGGTCAGTGCAGCGCCGCTGGACGGCGATCCTCACCTCGCCGCTGGCGCGCGAGGATTTCAAACCCTTCCGCTGGGACGTGATCGTCTGGATCACCATCGCCGCCGTCGCGGCAATCATCAGTGGTTTGTGGTGGAAAGCGCGGCGCGAGCATCTCGGCCCGCTCGATCGCGCGCAGGAACGCGCGGGCTTCCTCTTCGTCTCGCCGTGGCTGATCGGCTTCCTCGCGCTGACGCTCGGGCCGATGGTCGTCTCGCTCTTGCTCAGCTTCACCAAGTGGAGCGCCATGACGCCGATGAGCGGGGCGCTCTCGGTCGGCACGGCGAACTACCGGCAGATGATCGGGAACGATCCGACGTTCTATCAGTCACTCAAAGTCACCGTCTGGTACGTCGTGCTGGCCGTGCCAATCACGCAGGTGTTCGCTCTGGCGGTCGCGATCCTGATGAACCTGAGGCTGCGCGGCATCACGGCCTTCCGCACGATCTACTTCGTGCCCAGCGTCGTCAGCGGCGTCGCGCTCGCGGTGCTCTGGCGGCAGATCTTCAACGACAAGTTCGGCTTGATGAACAACCTCCTCCGCCCGGTGCTCGCGCACGTCGGCAAAACGCCGCCGGACTGGTTCGGCACCGACGCGCACCGCTGGGCGATCCCCGCGTTCGTGGTCATCGGCCTGTGGGGCGTCGGCGCCGGGATGATCATCTACCTCGCGGGACTCAAGGGCATCCCCGTCTCGATGTACGAGGCGGCGACGATCGACGGCGCGAGCCCAATCCGCAAATTCTGGAACGTCACGCTCCCGATGCTCTCGCCGCTGATCTTTTACAACCTGGTGATGGGCATCATTGCCAGCTTCCAGATCTTCACGCAGGCGATGGTCATCACCAGCGGGGACCCGGACAACACCTCGCTGTTCTACGTGCTCAAGCTCTATCGCGAGGCGTTCGAGTATCACAACATGGGCTACGCCAGCGCGATGGCGTGGGTGCTGTTCCTCATCGTGCTGGTGTTGACGCTGCTGATTTTCAGAGGCTCGAAAAACCTCGTGTACTACGAAGGATTGAAGACGTGACTGCTTACGTAGCACGGGCGTCTCGCCCATGCCTGTTGGAGCGACCAGTGATTCGAAGCGGCATGGCCGAGACGGCCATGCTACGAAGGGGAATGTGACAACGGCGCAGACACAACAACCCGAATCGCTCGGCCAGCCGCGGCCGCAGGTCCAGGCCGCCGGCGCCGCGGCGACGTGGACGCAGCGAAAGTCGCGCTCCATGCAGGCGGTGTCGCGCTCCGAGAAGATCATCGCGTATTCGATCCTCGTCTTGGGAGCGCTGCTCTTCCTCGTCCCGTTCTACTTCGTCGTCAACGCGTCACTGAAAACCGACGCCGCCGTCCAGAGCGGCGATTTCCTCTCGCCGCCCAAGCACCTGGCCGACGTGCACTGGGGCAACTACCCGCGCTCGCTGCGGGCGGACAAGATGGACTTCTGGCCGGCGCTGTCGAACACCGTCGTCGTTACCGTCCTGAGCGTCGTCGGCCAGATCATCTCCTGCAGCCTGGTCGGTTTCGGCTTTGCGCGCTTCCGCTTCCGCGGCCGATCGATCCTCTTCATGACGATGCTCAGCACGATGATGCTGCCGGCGCAGGTGACGCTCATCCCCGTCTTCGTGCTGTTCAAGAGCATGGGGATGATCGACAGCTTCTGGCCGCTGGTGATCCCGATGTGGCTGGCGTCGCCGTTTTATGTCTTCATGTTCCGCCAGTTCTTCTCACAAGTCCCGGAGGAGCTGATCGAAGCCGCGCGGATCGACGGGGCGGGCAACTGGCGCGTCTACTGGCAGCTCATGCTGCCGCTCTCGGGCCCGGTGATCGCGATCGTGGCGATCTACACGTTCCTGGCGGCGTGGAACGATTTCATGGGGCCGCTGATCTACCTCAATTCCCCGCAGAACCGCACGATCGCGCTGGCGCTGAACGTCTTCCGCGGCCAGTACGGCGTGAGCGACGCCCACCTGCTGATGGCCGCCAGCGTCGTCTGCATGCTGCCGTGCGTGATCCTCTTCTTCGCCGCCCAGAAGTACTTCGTCGAGAGCGTGGCGATGACGGGACTCAAGAGCTAGCTGTCGCTCCTCATCGCGTTCGCCACTCCGCATTGTCATTCCGAGGTGCTCCGAGCAATCTCCAAGTAGCAAAACCGTTCGACGCCGAGATCCCTCGCGCAGTACCGCTCGGGATGACAGTTCCGGCCGGCCGTGGCGGTACACCTCGCGCAAAAACCCGCTACAGTTTCCGTACCGTGCCAACACCGGCAGACCATGAACGATTGCGTTACCGCGCGATTTTCGATCGGACATTCCAGTTCATCGCGCTGCTGCGCGGGGACGGTGTGGTCGTCGAGGCGAATCCTTCTTCGCTGTCGTTCCGCGGCTTGAAGACCGCGGATGTCGCGGGAAAGAAGCTGTGGGAGACGGCGTGGTTCGACATCGCCTTTGAGACGCAGCGGCAGGTGAAGCGCGCCGTCGAGCAGGCGGCGGGCGCGGGGGGCGCGGCGGGCGCGGGGGG
>JAICTV010000057.1 GCA_025936175.1 Phycisphaerae bacterium | reverse complement strand
GGTAGGCGGCAAGACGATGTACGTGAAGGACGGCGACATCGTCTGCACGAAAGCGGGGCAGGAGCACGACGTGCTCGAGGTGTATGAGCCGATCGTCGGCTACCACTTCGAGGACGCTACCCCGTCCGGCGGGCGCACCGGGCATCTGCACAAGACCGAGCAGGATGCCAAAGGGCATCCCGTGCCGACGCTCCCGCTGCCGGCCGATTTTCCGAAGGATTGAGCGGATGCGCGCCGATCGAACGTCACCGCCGCTTGAGGACCAGGATCATGAACGAGTCCGGTTTGGCCGCCGGTCGCCCGCCGGGGTGCGTCGTCGGCTGCATCTCCGCGGCGGGGAGATAGATCGTGTGTGTGGCGGGGTCGAGGGTCATCGTTCGCGCGCCCGGCTTTGTTGGCACCGTCTGCACGAGCTCGAATTTTCCGGGCGACGTTTCGCCGACGACGGCGAGTGTGCCGTCGCGGCAGCTCGCCAATGCGTAGCCGCCATCTTCACCGTCGTCGAAGCCCGCGCCGTCCACGCCGGCGCCGATCGCCACGTCCGCCAGCACTTTCCCGTCGTCGGCGTTCATGACGATCATCTTCTGCGGCTTTCGGCAGGCGACGAACAGCCGGCGATGCGCGGGATCGATCGCCATGCCGACCGGCGATCCGCCCGGGGCGACGGGCCAATGATCGATCACCTTCATCGCCCGGGTATCGACGACCGCGACCTGGTCCTTGTCCTCGAGATTGACGAACGCCTTGCCGTTGCCGTCGATCGCCATCGCCTCGGGCTTGCCGCCGAGATCGATGCGCGCATCGGTCTTGCCGCTGGTCGGATCGACGTCGGGCGCGAGCGGAACGAGGCATCCCTCGTCGCCGCTGACGCAAAGCACTTTGCCGCTTGCGGAATCGAAGAGGATGTCGTCGGCGTCCTTGGGGGCGTCGAGCTTGCCCAGAATGGCGTTGGATTTGAGATCGAAGATGATGATCGCGCCCGCGCCGCCGTCGGAGATGAATCCGCGGCCGGCGGACGGGACGACGGCGACGCCGTGATTGCGCTGTCCGCCGGCGATGTCGGCGACCGCTTTGCCGGCGGCGACGTCGATCACCATCAGGTGCGTTGAGCGCGGGACGTAGAGCAGGTGCGACTGCGGCTCGAACGCCAGCAAATCCCACCCGCCCGCGCCGCCGAGCGGGATGGTCTTGTCAACGCGATAGACTTCCGATTTCGCCTGGCCGCGAGCTTTCGGCGTGACGACCGTGACCGCCGCGACGATCGCTGCGAGCGAAAGCGCGGCAATGAGCGTTCGACGACCCGGCTGCAACATGATTCCTCCCGCTGGATGTTGGTTCACAGCGACGATCAGCTAATTAGGATGACCTGATGATGATGAAAACGCGACGTCTGACGTTCCCATTATGCCTCGCGCTCGGTGTTTGCGCTGCGCTGGCGCAGCAGCAACCGGAAGAACGCGTCGATCCGCACGTCAAGCCCGAAGCGCGGCAGCGCGATGAGGCGGCGGTCAACGATGCGCTCAACGGCTGGTGGAAAGACGCGCTGCCGACGCGCGATCAGCGACTGGCCTGGTGGCGGGATGCGAAGTTCGGCTGCTTCATCCACTGGGGCGTCTACGCCGACCCGGCGGGGGAGTACAACGGCCGCCGTGGCGGCTCGTACTCCGAGCACATCATGCGGCAGCTGACGATCCCGCGGCAGGAATATCTGAGCAACATCGCGGCGAAGTTCGACCCCGAGAAATTCGACGCCGACGCGTGGGTGAAGCTCATCCACGACGCCGGCATGCGCTATCTCGTCATCACCGCCAAGCATCACGACGGCTTTGCGATGTGGCCGTCGAAGGTGAGCGATTTCAACATCACCACCGTCACGAAGTTCAAGCGCGATCCGATGAAAGAGCTGTCGCAAGCGTGCAAGAAGTACGGCGTGCACTTCGGCTTCTACTACTCGCACGCCTTCGACTGGGAACATCCCGATGCGCCGGGCAACGACTGGGACTACCAGAACGGCGGCGGGGACAAGCATCTCTTCGACGAGAAGGTCGGCTCCAACAAATACGTGCAGTGGTATGACGTGCATCCGGAGATGGTCGAGCGGACGAAGAAGTACGTCGATGAGAAGGCGATCCCGCAGCTCATCGAGTTGATCGACATGTATCACCCTGAGATCTTCTGGTTCGACGTCGGCGGCAAGCTCCCGGCGTCGGAGCAGATCCGCATCGTCAAGGCGGTGCGGGCGCACGATCCGAACGTGGTGATCAACGGCCGCGCCGCGCGGGCGATGGGGCACAACTTCGGCGACTACGTCGATACCGCCGACAATCCCGCCGAGGTGCGCGAGGCCGACGGCGACTGGGAAGCGATCCCGACGACGAATAGTTCGTACGGCTACAACAAGCTCGATAACAACTACAAGACCCCGGCGTTTTTCATCCGCCTGATCGCGAAAATCGCCGCCAAGGGCGGCAACACGCTGCTCAACATCGGCCCCAAGGGCGACGGCACCATCGACGAAAATGCAACGCGCATCCTCACCGGCATCGGCCAGTGGATGCAGGTCAACGGCGACAGCGTTCACGGGACGACGCGCACGCCGCTCGATCGCCAGGCGTGGGGCGATTCGACTCTCAAAGGTTCAACGCTCTACCTGCACGTCTTCCAGTGGCCGACCGACGCGAAGCTGATCGTCGGCGGGTTGCAGAGCGATGTGAAGAGCGCGTACTTGCTGGCGGACGGTTCGAAGAAGCCGCTTGCGTCGTCGCGAATGAACGATCGCGACGTCGTGATTAATGTGCCATCGGATGCGCCCGACAAGACCGACACCGTCATCGTCGTTGAATCCGACGGCGACGTGAAAGGAAGCAAGGGTCGTCTGCTTGCGTCGAACGTCCCGGAGAATCAGCTCCTCGCCTTTGACGCAAAAGCGACGGGGAAATTCACCTACGGCGACGGCAAGGCGGACCGCTGGTACGCCGCCGGATTCACCAGGCCAGATGACGCGCTCGCCTGGCCGATTCGTCTCAACGACGCGGCGACCTTCGACGTCTCCGTCCGCTACATCAGCGACAAGCCGGCGAAGTTAATCGTGAAGGCGGGCGATCAGTCGATCTCCGACGACGCCGACGCGACCGATTCGAAAGAGCCTCGCGTCGTCAACCTCGGGCAGCTCGCGCTCGCGGCGGGCGAGCGCGAGCTGGTCTTCAAACCCGAGCAGCCGCAAGAGCTGAGCGTTTTCGAAGTCGTACTGAAGCCCGTGCGATGAACAATGTAAGGAACAGCATGAAAACCGTTTTGTTCTTGTTGCGTTGGGGATCGCGACATCGGCGTTCGCGCAAACGACGCAGCCCGCGTGGCGGCCGCTCTTCAACGGGAAGGATTTGTCCGGCTGGTCGGCGTTCCTTCAGGGCGAAGGCAAGGATCGCGACGCGACCCACGTCTTCCAGTTGGACGGCGACGGCGTGCTGCACCTGTACAAGGATGAATCGCCCAAGCCGCCCATCGGATATATCGCAACGACGCAGGAGTACGCCGACTATCATCTGCGTTTCCAGTACAAGTGGGGCCGGCAGCGCGCGGGAGCCAAGCCGGGCGCGCATCGCAACTCAGGCTTGCTCTACCACATCCACGGCCCCGACGGGGCGCGCCACCCGGCGGTCGTCTGGCCGTTCTGCATTCAGTGTCAGGTGCAGGAGCAGGCTGCCGGCGAGATCGTCGCGCTGGGCATATCCGTCTCCACCACGATCGACCCGGCGAAGAGAGAGAAGCCGACGTTCGAGGACGCATCCGACGGCGGCGCGCCGTTCACGTCGCCGCAGTCGAATGAGCCGAAGCTCGAGGCGAAGATCGCCCGTGCCGCCGGCGCGAAGGAGATCGATGGCGATTGGAACACCGTCGAGGTGATTGTCCGCGGCGACACCGCCACGCACATCCTCAACGGCCAGGTCACCGCGCGCGTGACCAGTGCGACCGCGCCGAACCTTGAAGACAAATCCGCCCCGTGGCTTGCGCTGACGAAGGGCCGAATTGGTTTTCAAGCGGAGGGGTACGAAGTGCTCTTCCGTAACGTGGAAATCCAGCCGCTGTCGGACGCGTCGCAGCCGCCGCCGTCATCGAAGTGATCCGGCGAGAGAAGCAATGCGGCGTGGGAGGGCGATTCTTCCGATCGCTAGAGCGGTGCGCACTCGAGTGTAGTGCGCGGGCCGACACTTATGTCATGCTGAGGTACTGCGAAGCATCCGCGTTCCACGGCGAGCCGCTCCCGCTTCGCGGCCAGATCCTTCGCGGAGTACCGCTCAGGATGACGGCTCACCGACGCTACAGGCGAACGCGCGCCGCTCTCGCACGCAGGCGCGGCGGTTCTCCGTGCGCCGTCAAACGATTTCCGCGACGCTCTCCGCGGCGGGGATGCGGCAGGCGCGGAGCGAATCGAGCGAGTAAATCGCCAACGCAATCCAGATGAACGCGAAACCGAGCAGGTTTGCGCGCCCGAAGGGCTCCTTGAATGCCAGCACCGCCAGCAGGAATTGTCCCGTCGGCACAACGTACTGAAGAAAGCCGACGGTGCTGAGCCGCAGGCGGCGCGTGGCGGCGGTGAACCAGAGCAGCGGCAGCGCCGTGACGAAGCCGGCGAGGGTGAGCAAAAGGAACGTATGTCGATCGAGCCCGAGTCCTGTCGCGGGATGAAAGGCGAGGTAGAGCGCCGCGGGCGGAAGAAGAAGGGCGCATTCGATCGTCACGCCGACCAGCGGGCCGACGGGTGTCACCTTGCGCGCCAGGCTGTACCCGCTCCATGAGAAGGCGACCGTCAGCGCGATCACCGGCAAATCCCCTCGCGCGAAGGTGACGACGACGACGCCGGCGATCGCGATCACGATCGCAAGCAGTTGCAGGCGTCGCAACCGCTCGCGCAGGACGCCCACGCCCAGCGCCACGCTCAACAGCGGGACGATGAAATAGCCCAGGCTCGCCTGCAGGACGCGATTCGTCGCTACCGCGAAGATGAACGTACCCCAGTTCGTCGCCAGCAGCGCGGTCGAAAAACACAATCGGACGAGCACCCGGCCGTCGCGCATCGTCGCGGTCAATTCACGAGCCTGCCGCCAGAGCGCGATCAGCAGCGCCAGCAGCGCGAACGACCAGATCACGCGGTGTGCCAGCACGATCATCGCCGGGACGTGCGCGACCAATTTGAAGTAGAGCGGGATCAGGCCCCACCAGAGGTACGCGGCCAATGCGTACGCGAGGCCGATTTCGCTGTCGCGCGGGCGTGGGGATGACGAGGAGATTGATGCGGCGCGTGCGTCGGTCACGGCGCAGGGCACGTTACCTCTCGACCGCGTCACCGCAAGGACGGTACAGCGACTGCCATGCGGGGGGCCGTCGGAAGCACCGCGTTCCTTGCCGCTTTCACACGCTTGCGATAGCGTTAGGTTCGGAAGGGAAGGAAGCCGCGTGACGCAAGGGCGTTGGACGCTCGGTATCGTTGTGCTCATCGCTGTCACGGCCGTGGGCGTCGCTATTTCGCTCGGTTTGCGGCAACCCTCCAACGCGACCGCCGCCGCGCCCGCTGAATCGTTGCGGCGCGCCGGCGCACTGCCGCCGGCGCCGGCCGCGGCATCGCCCGCGCCGCTCGACGCCCAGGTCACCTTTCGCGTCACGGTCCCCTCCAACACGCCGGTACACGCCAAGATCTTCCTCAGCGGCGACGTGCCCGAGCTGGGAACCTGGTCCCCGGCAGGACTGCAGATGACGCGCGACGCCGACGGGACCTACGTCGCGTCGGCGTCGCTCCCGCGCGGACGTCCGGTCGAATTCAAGCTCACGCGCGGCACTTGGGAAACAGTGGAGAAGAAGGCGGACGGCGGCGAAATCGCCAATCGCGTCGTCGCCGCCAGCGACGCGCAGCTCATCAGCCTCTCGGTCGAAGCGTGGAAGGACCTCGTGTACCGGCCTTCCGGCGACGCGGCAACCGAGGCGTCGGCGGTGACGCCGTGGAGCGCCAAGAAGAACGACGCGATCAAAATTCACCCGCGCTTCCATTCCAACGTGCTCGACAACGACCGCGCGCTCTACGTTTGCCTGCCGCCCGGCTACGGCGCCGATCGCGACCGCCGCTATCCCGTGCTCTACCTGCAGGACGGGCAAAACCTCTTCGACGCGCGCACCAGCTTCGCCGGCGAGTGGTTCGCCGACGAGACCGCCGCGCGATTGATCGACGAGAAAGCGATCGAGCCGATCATCATCGTCGGCATCGCCAATGCGGGCGAGGAGCGGCTGGACGAATACTCCGTCTCGCGTGTCGCCAACGGCAAGTACGGTTCCATCGGCCGCGGCGATGCGTACATCAAGTTCGTCTGCGATGAGGTCAAGTCGTTCGTCGACCGAAGCTATCGTACGAACCCGGATCGCGCGCACACCGCGATCGGCGGGTCGTCGATGGGCGCGCTGATCGCGATGGAAGCGTGTCGCGAGAGGCCCGACGTCTTCGGCGCCTGCGCCGCGATGTCGCCATCGCTCTGGTGGAATGATCGTGAGCTGCTTCACAGGATCGACCGGGACGGGTCATGGCTGAAACGCACGCGCCTGTGGCTCGACGTCGGCACCGCCGAGGGCGATTCGGCCGGCGATCAGGACGCGCACGTTCAAGACGTCCGCCGGTTGGAATGGCTGCTGTACGATCAAAAGCTCTCCTCCGGCAAAGATTTTCACGTCAGCGTGATCGAAGGGGCGCAGCACAACGAGGGAGCATGGGCGAAGCGTTTCGATCAGGTCCTGATCTTCCTTTTCCCTGCGCCGCACGAGAGCCGATGATCTGCGCCTGCGACCGCGTATAATCGGATCACGATGTCCGACTCACTCGATCTCCCCATCCGGCCGCGGCGGCTCCGCTTGAACCCGCAGATGCGCAAGATGCTCCAGCGCGTCACGCTCCGCCGCAGCGACGTCATCCTCCCGGTCTTCGTGCGCGAGGGCAAAGGCGAGAAGCGCGAGGTGGCGTCGATGCCGGGCGTGCATCAGATGTCGATCGACGTCTGCGCCGACTGGCTCGCCGCGCGCGCCAGTGAAGGCTTCGGCTCGTACCTCGTCTTCGGCGTGATCGAGCGCGAGAAGAAGGACGCCGCCGGCTCTCCCGCGCTCGATCCGGACAACGTTGTGTGCAAGCTTCTGCGGAAGGTGAACGAGCAGAAGATCCCGATGATCGGCATCACCGATTTGTGCTTCTGCGAGTACACGAGCCACGGCCACTGCGGGCCGATGACGGAAGACAAGTCCACGGTGAAGAACGACGAGACCGTCGCGCGTCTCGTGCAGCAGGCGGTCAATCACGCCCGCGCGGGCGCGGGCATCATCGCGCCCAGCGGGATGATGGACGGAACGGTCGGCGCGCTTCGCCGCGAGCTCGATCAGGCCGGTTTCCCGGAGGTCTCGGTGCTCTCGTACGCGGTCAAATACGCCAGCGCCTTCTACGGTCCCTTCCGAGACGCCGCGGACAGCGCGCCGGAGTTCGGCGACCGGCGCAGCTACCAGATGGATCCGGCGCGCGGCGTGGAGGAGGCAACGCACGAGGTGCTGCTCGACATCCAGCAAGGCGCCGACCTGGTGATGGTCAAACCTGCCGGGCCGTACCTCGACATCATCGCGACCGTCCGCAAGAACGTGAACGTGCCGGTCGTCGCGTACCAGGTGAGCGGCGAGTACAGCATGATCGAGGCGGCGGCGCGCAACGGCTGGATCGACCGGGACCGCGCGGTGCTCGAATCGCTTATCGCGATCAAGCGCGCCGGCGCCGATCTGATCATCACCTACTACGCCGAGTTGTTGGCGAAGCTGCTTCCTCAATAGTCTGCGAAAGGACGCGGTCACAAGCCGATCGCCTCCGCACGTTTTTCGATTGCGCTGAGCGCACCGGTGCGACTGCTCGATCACGCCGCTCGCACGCTCATTTCGACGTCCCGCTGCCTCAGAACGTGACCGCGGATTTTGCGCGACGCCCGTGCCGCGGATCTTCAACGCGTGGCTCCTGCTCTCCGCGATTGGATTGATCGCGCTGCAATGGCCGGCCCCTCGGGTCAACGCCGACGACGCGCCGGTCGTAGGTGATGCTGCATGACCATCCATCGAATCGTGGCGGCGCTGGTGCTTTCGATCGCCGTGAGACAAGGTGTCTTTGCGGCGGTGATCGCGGTGGATACCAGTGCCGGCGCGCTGCAGCGCGCGATCGAGCAGACGCGCTCACAGCACGCGACTCTTCGTCTCAAATCCGGGACCTATGCGCTCGATCACGCGATCAGCCTCTCCGCAGCGGATTCAGGCACAACGATCGAAGCGGCGGCGGGCGAGAAAGTCGTCTTCAGCGGTGGCAAACGCATCTCCGGCTGGCACAACGCGAAATTCAACGGCCGCGAATGCTGGGCTGCGGACGTGCCGGCGGTCAAGGAAGGCAGATGGTTCTTCCGCCAGCTCTGGATCGACAACAAGCTGGCCACCCGCGCGCGTCAGCCCAACCGCGGCTTCCTCCGCGTGAAAGAATCGCCCGACGCGGGTCCGGAATGGAATCGGGGCCAACATCGCTTCCGCTTCAATGACGATGACGTGCCCGCGGGGCCGTTCTCTTTCGCCGCCGAGGCGATCGTGTGCTCGCGATGGGTCGAATCGCGCCTTCCGATCGCGCTGGTCGATCCCGCACAGCACCTGGCGACCTTGCTGCGGCACAGTCATTGGCGCATCGAGCCCAACGATCCGTACTGGCTCGAAGGCGACGCGCGCTGGTTCGATCAGCCGGGCGAATGGTTCCTCGATCGCGCCGGCGGGGCGATGTACTATTTGCCGATGCCGGGGCAGCAGATCGAGCACATCGACGCGATCGCGCCGGTGACGACCACGCTCGTCGAGTTAAACGGCGCGCAAAATGTCGCGATCCGCGGCATCACGTTCTCCCACACGCAATGGATGCTGCCCGAGCCACGTGCGACGACGGTTCCGACGACGCGCCCGAACGACGACGGTGGATTCGATCAAGCGGCTCTCCCCGTGCCGGCGGCCGTGCGCGGCGATCACCTTCGCGACTGCACGTTCGAAGATTGCGCCTTCGAGCATCTCGGCACCTGGGCGATCGATCTCGGCCCATCCGCGCAGAACTGCCGCGTCTCGCACTGCACGTTCGACGATCTCGGCGCCGGCGGCATCAAAATCGGCGACGCATCGATTCCCAAAGCACCGGCGGATCAATCCTCCGCCAACGTCATCGCCGATTGCACCATCGCCAACTGCGGCCGCGTCTTCCCCAGCGCCGTCGGCGTCTGGATCGGCCAATCCGCCGGCAATCGGATCGAGCACAATGACATTCACGACCTCTACTACTCCGGCATCTCCGCCGGCTGGAGCTGGGGCTACGGCGACTCGCTCAACCGCGACAACGTCATCGAGCAGAATCACATCCATCACATCGGCCAACTCACCGATGGTGACGGTCCGATACTCTCGGACATGGGCGCTATCTACCTGCTGGGCGCGCGCAAGGGCACGGTCATCCGCGACAACCTGATTCACGACATCGCCGCCGTGAAGTACGGCGGCTGGGGCGTGTATCTCGACGAGGGAAGCTCTGACGTCATCACCGAGAACAACATCATCTATCGCACGACGCACGGCGGTTTCCACCTGCACTACGGCGCGAACAACATCGTCCGCAACAACATCTTCGCTTTCGGCGGCGAGGTGCAGGTCGCGCGCACGCGCGAAGAGGATCACCTCAGCTTTACCTTCGAGCGCAACATCGTCTATTGGACGAGCGGCGCGCTCACCAGATCGTCCCCGGTGCAGGTGAAGTTCGACCACAACCTTTACGGCCCGATCGCGGAGCAGGATTTTCGCGCCGGGGACAAGACATGGGAGCAATGGCGCGCGGCCGGGGAGGACGAGGGAACGATTTTTCGCGACGTGAAGTTTGTTGATCCAAAGCGAGGCGATTTTCAGTTGGCCTCGGAGGAGACGGCGAAAAGGATCGGGTTTAAGGCGATCGATCTTTCACATGCCGGCCGACGATGACTTTCCTCTCCCGGAGTGGGGGATCTCCGGGAGAGGAAAGCGGTTCGTCGGTCACATCGCCGAGTGCTGCGTGACGAGCTTCTCGCGCGACGTCATCGACCGCAGCCGATTGATCGCTGCCAGATACGCCAGCGCCGACGCTTCGAGAATGTCGGTGCTGACACCGCGGCCGCGGATCTTCTTGCCACTGTGCTCCAGCTCGATCTGCACTTCGCCTTGCGCGTCTTTCCCCTTGGTCACCGCGCGGATGCGGTAGTCGGTCAGGTTCACGCGGACGCCGGTCAGACGCTGAATCGCGGAATAGATCGCATCAACGGGACCGTCCCCGATGCTCGCGTCCTGGAGCATCTCGCCGTTCGAGCCCTTAAGCGTGATCGTCGCGGTGGGGACGGTGTTGCTGCCGGACGTCACCTGCAGGCCGGCCAGCTCCCACAGCTTCTGATCGAGCTCCAGTTGCTCGTCGATCAATGCTTCGATGTCCTCGTCGAAGACTTCCTTCTTCTTGTCGGCCAGCGTTTTGAACTTCACGAATGAGGCCTCGAGCTGCTCGTTGTTCAGCGTGTAGCCGAGCTGCGTCACGCGGTCCTTGAACGCGTGCCGGCCCGAATGTTTGCCGAGCACCAGCTCGTTCTTGGCGATGCCGACGTGCGCGGGGTCCATGATCTCGTAGGTCTCGCGGTACTTGAGCACGCCGTCCTGGTGAATGCCGGCCTCGTGCGCGAACGCGTTTTCCCCGACGATCGCCTTGTTGCGCTGGACGAGCAGCCCGGTGAGCGTGGCGACCATCCGGCTCGCGGGGTAGATCTTGGTCGTGTCGATGTTGGTCTTGAGGTGATAGAAATCGTGACGCGTCTTGATCGCCATCACGATCTCCTCCAGCGCCGCGTTCCCCGCGCGCTCGCCGATGCCGTTGACCGTGCACTCGACCTGCCGCGCGCCGTTCTCTACCGCCGCCAGTGAGTTGGCGACGGCCAGACCGAGATCGTTGTGACAGTGCGATGAGAGGATCACGCCGCGCGCGTCGGTGTTCAGCTTCCGCCTGATGTGCGCGAAGATTTCGCCGTATCCCTTGGGCGTGGCGTAGCCGACGGTGTCGGGCATGTTGATCGTCGTGGCGCCGGCTTCGATTGCGGCGGCGACGATTTCTTCGAGGAACTCCAGCTCCGTCCGGCTCGCGTCCTCGGGGCTGAACTCCACATCCTTCGTGTACTGCAACGCCTGCCGGATCGACTCCTGGCTGATGCGGATGATCTCCTCGCGGCCTTTCTTGAGCTTGTGCTCGCGATGGATCTTGGAAGTTGCGCAGAAGACGTGAATGCGCGGCTTGGCAGCGTGCTTCACGGCCTCTCCGGCGCGCTCGACATCCTTCGGCGTGCAGCGCGACAGGCCGCAGATGACCGGCCTGGTCACCTCCGCCGCGATCGCGCGGACGGATTCAAAGTCCCCGTCCGACGCGATCGGGAACCCCGCTTCGATGATGTCGACACCCATCTGTTCAAGGTGCCGCGCGATCTCGACCTTTTCCGGGCGGGTAAGCGTCGCGCCGGGGCTTTGTTCGCCATCGCGCAACGTGGTGTCGAAGATTCGTACGGTGTCCATGACACGGCTCCTTGAGCTTGGGTCCCGAATCGGAAGATGGGGCGGCAGGACCCGCGCCTGCCCCAAAAAAGAAAAACCCCGCGATCCACGATCGCAGGGCCTGCAAAAATCATCTGGGCAGCGTGGCCGTGCGATCAGGCGCGAAGATTCCCGAGACCCGGAAGGGCCAGGGAAAGTCGGGCCGGAAGCAGGGACAAACGCTGCATAGGTCGCCAGACTTGTAATCGGCTGAACAGGGCGATGTCAAGAGCGCGGGATGATCAAGCGATTTGTTATCAGGTAAACAGTTGTTCACCATACGTAAAAATCCTTGATTAATCGAAAATGCCTAGTAGAGTTCCCACGAATTCATATCGGCGTGGACGTCGTTCGGGGCTCCCGCGCGAGTTGGACTTCTCGCACAAACCTGTTACGAAACGGGCAAGTTCTCGTATGCGCGCTTTGAAGTGATATAATACTCGGCGTGGCAAGACCCCGTTTACCTCGTCCCACCGACGCCGAGCTCCAGATTCTTGGAGTCATGTGGCGCAACGGTGGATGTACCGTCCGTCAGATCCATAACGAGCTGAAGAAGGTCCGCAACAGCGGCTATAACAGCGTGCTCAAGCTCGTGCAGATCATGCACGACAAGGGCTACGTCCGCCGCGACGAGACCGTCCGCCCGCTCATCTTCCATCCCACCAGCTCCGAGCAGCAGACACAGAAGCTGATGCTCAAGGACCTGCTGGATCGGGCATTCGGCGGATCGACCAAGCAGTTGGTGTTGCAGGCGTTGTCGCTCAAGAAGGCGTCGCCGGAAGACATCGCCGCCATCCGCGAGCAGCTCGACAAGATGGGACGCGGGAAGGGTTAAGCGCACGCGCACAATCGCCGTCGCATGCACGTGTGCGCCTCGCGCGCGGCGTCGACGCAACGTATATCCGCGCGCAGGTGCAGATGCTGCCCGGCGGGCGATAGTTCTCCACATCGCCCGCCAAAGCTTGTACGATCGCCGCTGCGGTGGGAAGTTCTCGTCGAAATCGAACCTCGCTCCCGCGCATCGCGCTGCTGGTTGAGACGCAGATCAGCGCGGGCCGCGACATGCTCCGGGGCGTCGCACGCTACGCGCGCGAGAGCGGGCCGTGGGCCACGCACCACGAACCGCGACAGGAACTTTTCGTCGAGGGGTGGGTCCCTAAATGGCTGCGGCAGTGGCAAGGTGACGGCGTGATCGCGCGCTTTCATACCGATTCCATCGTCGCCGCCGTGCGAGAGGCAGAGGCTTTCGGAGTGGACGTGCTCGGCACGCGCCCGGACCATCCGTTCCCGTTTGTCGGCCCGGACAACTTCGCCATCGGCCGGCTCGCGGCGAACCATCTGATCGAGCGCGGCTTCCGGCAGTTCGGTTTCATCGGCTGGCGGAACGAGCGCTGGTCGGACGAACGCCGGCGCGCATTCGAGCAAGCGGTCAACCACGCCGGCTACCCCTGCGCGCTTCTGGAGCTCCCCGATTTCCGCAACCTCGCCGAGCAGTGGGACGACTTCATCGAAGAGGTCAGTCGCTGGATCCGCTATCACCCCAAGCCGCTGGGATTGATGCTCTGCTTCGATCAGATCGGTCCGGCGGTGACACAGGCGTGCCGGCAGGTCGGCGTCGCGGTGCCGGAGGAGGTCGCGATCATCGGTGTCGATAATGACGACTCGCTGTGCGCGATCTGCGATCCGCCGCTCAGCAGCGTCTGCCCGAATCACGAAGAGGTCGGCTATCAAGCCGCCGCGATGCTCGATCGCATGATGAACGGCGAGCGCGTCGCCGCGAAGACGGATTTGCTGATCGAGCCGCGGACGGTGGTGGTGCGGCAATCGACAAGCATCTCGGCGATCGAGGATCCCGTCATCTCCGCCGCGCTGAAGATGATCCGTGAACATGCCTGCAGCGGCCTTCAGGTCGCCGACGTCGCCGACGGCGTCCCCGTCTCGCGCAGCGTGCTGCAGCGGCGATTCCAGGCGGCGCTGGGGCGATCGGTACACGATGAAATCGTGCGCGTGCAGATGGATAAGGCGCAAGAGCTGCTCAAGTACTCGGATCTGGCGGTGCGGACGATCGCCGAGAAGGCGGGCTTTAGGCATCCGGAATACATGGCGGCGGTGTTCCGGATGCGCGTCGGGATGACGCCCGGCAGCTATCGCCGCAAATATCGGCACGCTGCGGCGGGACGCGTCGCCGCCGAGATCCAGACGACCAAATCGTAGTCTGCGCGCACGTTATCGCGGCTGCGCGCTGGCGTGACTCAGGAACCCGACCGTCGATTGAAAGATGCGCTGCCGCAGCGGCGCCGCCGGCTCGGCGGCCGTCTCCTTGCGCAGATCTTCCAGATTCGCCTGACAGAATCGGCAGCCGAGTTTGTTCAGGTGAAATTCGACGTGTTCGCGCCACGCCGGCTCGAGCGTGCCGAGGACGTAGCGCCCCAGCGTGCTGCGCTTCGGGCACGTCGGCCGCAGTGATTCCCACGCGCGCGTGAGGACCGAATCCGCGTTGTCAGCATCGTCCCAGCGCATCTGCCGCAGCGCCGCGAACTGCGCCGGCATCAGGCTCGATTCGAGATGCCGGCGGAGCTGATCGAGCGCGCGAAACTTCATGACCGCGACCTGCTTCTCGTCGATGCCGCAAGCGGCGGCGACCTCCTTGTTGCGGAGCTGCGCGTAGAAGAGCAGCTCGATGACGCGGAGATCGTCGAGGCGCTTCTGATCGCGCAGGCGGCGGATCATGCCGTCGAGTCCCGCCGCGACGCCGCGCTCCAGCAGAACGGTCTGCTCGTCCCGCCGGACATACCAGCTCGGCGAATGCGCATCGGGATCCGCGTCGGCCATCATTCCGCCGGACGCAGAATCGTCCTGGATCGAGCAGCTCGCGACTTTCCGCCCGCGGAAGTGGTCGATCATCCGCCGGCGCAGGATCGTGAAGAGGAACGTCTCGACGCTCGCGCCCTCGCGAAACCCGCGAAACGCCTGAAGGAAGCGCAGGAACGTGTCCTGCACGAGGTCTTCCGCGTCTTCGCGCTTCGCGATGCGCGAGCGCGCGAACGCGAGCAGCCGCCCGTGATAGCGGGTGACGAGCTGCGACCACGCGTCGGTGCTGCCACGCGCGATCTGCCCGAGAAGGTATCGGTCCGCTTCGGATGCTTCAGCCATGTGCGGCGGACATCATAGCAGATGGACCATCCCCGCGACGCCGAGGGCGATGACCAGGATCGACGCCAGCGCCAGCCTGGCGCGGAAGAAGCCGCGCGTGAGCCAGTTCAAGAATATGTACGCGCACCCGACGATCGCTGAGAGGACCATGAACGCGAAGACGCAGGCGACGAGGCGGCTGCGCTTGACCTGGATGACGTGGTTGAGCTGCCGCGCAAGGAGATTGACGTTGCGCGGAGAGGCGTCCACGAGCAGGGCGGCGTTCCAGATCGTGGCGTAAGGCCGGTCGTTGCGATCGATCTGGCGATCGACGATCCAGTTGTCCTGGTCGATCGTCGCCTCGATCACGCGCGTGAGCTTTTCGGAATCGACCGGTCCGGCGAGCTTCTCGCGGACGATCGGCAGGATGGCGCGGGCGGCATCGCGGCGCGCGAACTGCTCGGCCTCGGCGGCGCTGAGCGCGGGCTTCTCATTTCGCGCGACGATCCAGTGACCGCCGGGCTGCTCGTTCATGAACGCCGGAAGATCGGTGGCCCAGAGTTTCGACGATTGCGGCGTCGCCGGCACGGCGAAGGCAATCGACGAGAGGGCGAAAAGGATGAGAGCGGCGGCTTTCATGGTGCGGCGGCTCCTTCGGTTTTCGTTTGTGTCGCTGTCGGCGCCGACTGCGGTGGGGGCGCAACAGCGCCTGCGGCGTAATTGTCGTCGAGGTGCGGCGGATCGCGGCGCGGCGTCCAGGCGATGATGATGATCGCCACCACGAACATCACCGCGCTGAGGATGATGACTCCGTTGAAGCCGTTCAGGAAAGTCGCGACCGCCGGCGCCGGCTGATGATGCAGCACGTAGCCGGCGATCTCGTCCCAGTCGCCGAAGCGAAACGCTCCGCCGATCGTGAACATCGAGCCGATCAGCATCAGCACGCCGAACACCCCGCGGAGGATGTGGAGCGGCCCGCGGTGACGCCGCGCCAGCGTGATCGTGGTGACGGCGAGCATGGTCGTGACGACCACGAGGAATGCGCCCAGCTTCAAGAGCAACCGCTGCCAGTCGGAGTACCCGGCGAAGACGTCGTGCTGAAGGTGGTAGAGCAGGCTGGGATCAGGCAAGCCCGCCGCCAGCGCGTCCACGAAACGCAGCGCCATCGCGAGCGACACCACGCACGCCAGCACGATAAAGACGAACGCCGGGAACGAGAGCAGCGACCCGCCGCGCTCTCGGCGGTAGATCGCGCGTTGCTCGCGGCGGAGTTGCCTCCACTGCTGCCGCTCGATGCGTCGGCGCACGCGGTACTGATACCAGGCCGCCTTGCGCGATGACGCCGGTGCTGCGTCGACGGCGGCGAAGGCCTGCGCGAACACGGTTCTCGGTTTCCCCGCAGGCGCATCGGATTTGGCCAAGCGCTGAGGGGCGTTGGAATCGAACGGGGAAAGGATCTGCGTGACGGTGCAGATCGCCGCCATCGTGATGACCGGCGTCCACGATCCCGAGTGGAAGATCGTCATCAGAATGAACGCGAACAGTCCGGCGAGAAAGACGCTGCCCCAGATGGAAACGCGCTCCTCACGATCGGACTTGGCCCAGCCGGCGGCGTCCATGAAAAACAACGGAACCAGGATCGGGAGCCAGAGCGCGGCGGGGTCGCGGCTGACGACGCCCGGACCCCAGAACGGGACGCTGAACAGCGCCGCGAGCAGCGACGCCATCCCGCCGACAGCGATGCGATGGATCGTTTCGGACTCCCCGCGGATCTGCGGCGTGAGCCGACGGACCGCGAGGATGATTCCGACCGCTCCGCCGACCGATGCAGTGAAGATGAACAAGATGACCGCAACGGGTTCGATACGATGCTCGCTCGTCACGCATCCGCCGATGACGCCGGCCACCAGCGCGGCGATCACGCCGACAAAGCGGCGCTGGCCGCTGCTCATCGAGTCGTTCACCGGCGGCGGGGTGACGTCCATCGCGCGCGACGAAATGCCGTTGTTCATCGGGTTCGGATTGCGTGCCGCGCCCGCGGCGCGGACGCCGAAGTCGACCATCCGCTCGCCGAAGCTGGCGACGCGATCGGCGACGGTGTTGAGCTTCACCGCCACGCGGGTGGCGCGATCGGGATTGTTTGATTCCGCGCCCGCCGACCCGCCGATCGCGGCCGTGCCGACCGGAGCCCGCTGTGCCGCGTGCGCCGCAATCACGGAGAGCTGGTCCGGCGAGAAGACCGAGACGCTCTGTCGGATGTGCTCAGATCCGAAGACGCCTTCGACCATCTCCTGCACGCTCTGGTAGCGATCGTTCGGGTTCTTCGCCATCGCCTTGCGGATGACGGTGGCGAAAGGCTCTTCGATGCCCTTCAGATCGGGCTCGGAGCCGAGGTGCTTGATGAGCACTTCGCTCGGGCTCGCGCCGGTGAACGGCACCATCCCGGTGAGCATCTCGTAGAGCACCGCGCCCAGCGCGTAGATGTCGATGCCGCGGTCGTACTTGCCGGCGCCGACTTCCGGGGCCATGTAGTGAACCGTGCCGACGGTGATCGTCTGCGCGCTGGTGTGCGTGTTGGCGATGGCCTTGGAGAGGCCGTAGTCGCCGATCTTGACGTAGCCGTTCTCGTAAAAAATATTCGCGGGCTTCAGGTCGCGGTGGACGATGCCGTGATCGTGCAGGTAGGTCAGTCCCTTGCCCATCTCACGGAGGAAGAAGGCGGCCTTCTGCGTTCCCAGCCCCGACGGCGCTTCGTCGATGAGCTGTCGCAGCGACGGGCCGCTGACGAACTCCATGATGACGAACGGCTTGCCCTGGTCGTTGTATTTGACGTCGAAGATGCTGACCAGGTGCGGGTTCTTCAGGTTCATGCACTGGCTGATGCCGCGCAGCTCGATCTGCTCGTAGGTCGTAATCGCCTTGAGCGCGACCTCGCGGCCGGAGTCGGAGATGGCGTAATACACTTCTCCGAACCCGCCGCGGCCGGCGCCGCGCTGGATCGTGTACCCGTCGAGCGGGCGATCGCCGTGCTTGTATTGGAAGTTCCACATGTCGCCTACCCCAAAGCTGCTGCGCGATGCGGCGGTGCATCACTCGCGGAAGTCACGACGAAATGAAAGTCCCCGACCGACGTGTGCTCGCCGAGTGCGATCGGCTTGTCCTGACAGAACAGTCGTCCGTCGCGAGCGTGCAGGACGATCGGCTTATCGACGCCCTCGGCACAGATGTGACAACATTTGGACGAGCCGATGATCAGATCGTGATCCATCAGGACGACGCGGCGTACGTCACCGCGCACAAGCCGCGTGCCGGTAAGATCGAGCACTGCGGAGGTGCTGGCGGCGCTGGGAAGCGCGAACGTGAAGCGGCAGCGCGGCGAAAGGTCGATCTTGTCACCCGAGTTGAGCAACCGGTTGGACGGTTTGAGAAAATAATCATCGTCAATCCGCTCGATCGACACGGCAGGCGTGGTCGCTTCGGCGACTACGGGGAGATCCGCCTGCACCGCAGAACTGATCGGCGCGATGGTGATCTGCGGGCGGCAAAAGATGAAAAAGGAGCCGACCCCATCCGCTTGCAGCAGAAGTTGTGAGGGAATCGCATCCATCTGCTTCATGGCTCGAAAGGGTTGCGGCTCGGGCGACGGGCCCCATGGTATGGCCGCGCGCGGCTGCGGCGAAATTCTTTGTTCGCTCCGATTTTCTAACCAGGCCAGAGGACTGATGCGAAGCTGCGTCGTCGCCTCCTCCGCCTGATCGAGCTGCTGGACGAGCCCCTTAAGCCAGCGGGCGTTTCCGAGCATCGGCTCGAGCCGGGCGAGGATAATGCGAGCCTCGGCGAAATCGCTCAAAGCGATTCGCGATGCGGCTTCCTGCAGGTGATCGACGATGAGCCGCTGCTGGGTCGTCTGTGGGGACAGATCGCTGAGCGAATCGAGCCGACCTTCTTCGAGTGCAGCCTGGAATGCTTCGCGCAGCGCCGACTCGATCTTCGGCGCGAGATCGAGCACGTCGTCATGACTCGGGTCCGCGGCTCGTGCCCGGTTCAGTTGCTCGGAGGCGAGCCGAACGTTTCCATGCTGATATGCATCCCGAGCGGCGTGCGCGGCTTCGGCGGCCACGTGCCTGCGCTGCTCGATGTCGTTCTTCAGCAATCCGACTGTGGAGACGTCCGGCGCAATGTCCGCGAGCAGCTTCTCTCCGAGATCGAGATGTCCGTGATCGATCCGCTGACGCGCGGCCGCGAGCGCTCGCGCTTCCCGCCGCTCGGCGCGCTGCGCCTGGGAAACCGCATCGACCGCGGCGGCCCGCAGCGCGACGACCTCGGGCAGGTTGCCGGCGATCTTCGCCGCCTTCTCGCAGTCTGTCAGGGCCTCGCGCGGTTGACCGGCGGCGAGATGCGCGTTGCCACGCTTGACCAAAGCGGCCGCCACTCGCGTGATGAGCCGTTGGCCGCGGCGATGACGAGCGACGTCGTGCGCGACGGCGAGCTCGTACGCCTCGTCCAGCCGTCCGTCGGCCAGGGCAACTTCGGATTGTCGCACGCGGAGGATCAGCACGGCTCCATCTCCAATGACAGGTCACGGACGAGACGTGTCATCCCGAGGTACACGGGTATTCGCTTGCGGGTGATCCAGGGATCTCGAAGTCAATCGGCGTCCGAGATCCCTCGGGAGTACCGCTCGGGATGACACGTGGCCGAGCGGTGCCCGGTCCACGCGTCACTTCTTCGCCGAGGCGAGGTACTCCTCGGCCTGTGACATCACTTCCTTCTCGCTGACCGCGTCCACCTGGATGTCGTGCGCGAAGCGCGATTCGTGGGCGAGGACGCGCTCGCTCACGTCGAGCTGTTTCTTCACTTCGCTGATCAGCCGCTCGCTCTGCGCGAGCTTGGAGTTGTCGAGCTGAATGCCCGATCCCGCGGCGGTCGCCTGGAGCAGACGATTCTGTCCGTCCAGCGCGGCGATCTGGCTCTCGAGCAGCGCCTTCTGCGACTTGGTGCGCTCCAGAGCCTGCGTCGCGACGGCCAGCGCCTTGGTCTGGTTCTCGAGCAGGCGCTGCTTGCTGGAGAGGACCAGGTCCCCCTCCTTCACATTTTCCAATCGCCGCGCGAGGTCTTCCTTCACCTGATCGCGTGAGTAGGTGATGTTCGCGAAGTTGAACGACGCCTTGTCGGCGGTCGCCAGCGCGTCGCGCAGCTTCTGGATCTGTGCCGTCTCGTCGGTGAGGCGCGTGCGGCTCTGGTCGATGTCCTTGTGCAGGTTCTCGATCTCGACCTCCTGCTGCGCGATCAGTCGAATGTTGGCGTGCATCTCGGGGATGATGTCGTCAACGAGGTCGCGGGCGCGACGCAGTTGGAACTCGATGGGGACGGAATCCTTGACGGCGCTCTGCACCGACCGTGCGGAGCTGGACAGATACGAGAACGCGTCGTGGCCGAAAATCGCGCCGCCGGCGATGCCGATCGCGGCGGCGGAAATCAGCGACGTTTTGAGCAGCTTGGTGATCATGGCGCTTTGCCTCCAAAATGAGATGCCGGGGTATTCGCAGAGTCGGCGAGGTTATTGCGCGCGGCGGCGTGACTTTTTCTAAGTGCCGGTGGAATATGGGCTTCATGAAGATGATTGCGGCCGTGATCGGGGTGGTGGTGCTGGCGGGATGCGAATCGTCGGCGTGGTCGCCCAAGGGCGATCCATTGATCACCGGTAAGTACATCTCTTTGCCCGCCGAGCGCGGGCAGGACGTCGGCAGCCTGCCGATGAATTTGATGGCGACGCCGGAGGGGCGGTTCGTGATCTCCAGCGACATGGGCCATTACCAGTCGCTCTGGTCGATCAGCACGAGCACGGGCCGCGGCGTGTCGCACGTCGAATTTTTGAACCGCGACGCGAGCGGTGCGATCGCGCCATCGCAGCCGATCACTCCCGGGGGCGAGGCCGCGAACACGACGGCGCGGCAGGGCACGCCCAAGTCGAACGGCCTCTATTACGGCCTTGCCGCTTCCCGCGACGGCAAGACGGTCTACGCCGCCCAGGGTGCGCACGACAGCATCGCCGTGCTCGATCTCTCTTCCGACGGCAAGCTGACCCTGCGCGACGAAATCCGCGCGACGAAGCAGCGCGACTTCCCCGCGGGCCTGGCGACCGACGACGCCGGCCGGCTGTACGTCACTAACAACGCCGCGGGCGAATTCGATCCATGGAAGCTGACCGCCAGCGTCGCGATCTACGATCCGGCGGCGAAGAAGGAGCTGGGCCGCTACACGTTCTCCGACAGCTACGAAGGCACGTCAAACTTCCCGCTCGGCATCGCGGTGCTCCGCGATGGGAGCAAGGCGTACGTCGCATCGGAACGCGACGACGCCCTCTACATCCTCGACACGCGCGACGCGACACATCCGAAGCTCGCCGGCAAGCTGGCGACGGGCGACAACCCCGTCGCGGTCCTCCTCTCGCGCGACGAGCGGACGCTGTTTGTCGGCAATTCCCAGAGCGACACGATCTCGGTCATCGAGACGCAATCCGATCGCATTACCGGGACGATCCTGCTGCGGCCGAAGATGGCGCGGGATCTGTGCGGCGTCTCGCCGGTTGCGCTCGCGCTTTCGCCGGATCAGAAGACGTTGTACGCCGCGCTGGGCGACATGAACGCCGTCGCCGTGATCGACGTCGCCAAGTCGCAGCTTCTCGGCTATATCCCCACCGGCTGGTATCCGAGCGCGCTGGCCGTGACGCACGACGGGAAGCACCTGCTCGTCGCCAACGCCAAAGGCTGGAGCGTCCGCAATCCCAACAACCGCCCCGATCGACACGATCCGTCGAAGAACAAAATGACGCCGCTCACGGTGCTTGAAGGAAACGTCTGCGCGAGCGAGATCCCGACGGGCAAGAAGCTTGAGCAGGCGACGCAGCAGGTGCTGAAGGAGAACCGGCTCGATGAATTAGAGAAGCCGCGCGAGAATCCGCTCGCGTCGATCGGCCTGCAGTCCGGCAAGATCAAGCACGTCATCTACATCATCAAGGAGAACCGCACGTACGATCAGATCCTCGGTGACATGCCGCAGGGCAACGGCGATAAATCGCTGCTGCTCTTCGGGCGCGACATCACGCCCAATCAGCACGCGCTCGCCGAGCGCTTCGTGCTGCTCGACAACCTCTACGCCTGCGGCGAGGTAAGCGGCGACGGGTGGGACTGGTCCACGCAGGGCATGGCCAACGCCTATGTCATCCGCAACATCCAGTACAACTATTCCGGCCGCGGGCGGCGGTTTGATTTCGAGGGGATGAACAACGGCTATCCCGTCGGCGGCGCGCCGGCGCGGGATGCGAACGGGAAGCTGCTCTGGAAGTTTGAGCCGTTCCACAAGGATGCCAAGCCGATCCCCGACGTCGCAAGCACCGGCCGCAACATCTGGGACGCCGCGCGCGAGGCGGGCGTGTCGATGCGGAACTACGGCTTCTTCATGGATTTCGGCGACCGCACGGCGGGGTTCATCGGCGGGCCGGACAATCTTCCCGCGGTACAGGGTCTGATGCCCGGCGGGCACGATCTCGACGGCATCACCGACGTCGATTTCCGCCGATTCGACATGGATTATCCCGACAGCGACGCGCCGAGCTTCTACTTCAAGCAGACCGGCGACAAGAACTGCCTCTGGAAGACCACGAAATTCGGCAAGCATGAGATGCCCAGCCGATTCAGCGAGTGGAACCGCGAATTCAAGATGATGCTCGCGAAAGATCCGACCGGCGGGGCGGTGCCGACGTTCATCATGCTGCGCCTTCCGACCGATCACACCACCGGCGCGCGATCCGGCGCGCACACGCCGCCGTGCTACGTGGCGGATAATGACTACGCGCTTGGCCAGGTCGTCGAGACGGTGAGCAAATCAGCAATCTGGAAAAGCACCGCGATCGTGGTCATCGAGGACGATGCGCAGAGCGGCGTCGATCACGTCGATGCCCACCGCACGACGGGCTTTGTCATCAGCCCCTGGATCAAGCGGGCCAGCGTCGATCATCATTTCTACAACACCGACAGCATGCTCAAGACGATCGAGCTGCTGCTCGGACTCAAGCCGCTCTCGCAGTACGACGCCGTCGCCGATCCGATCCTGAACTGGGACACGAAGCCGGCGAACGCGGGGCCGTTCGAGGCGATCCGCCCGCCGAAGGAGTTGATCGCGACGGTGAACCCGCTGGCGGCGGAGCTGAGGCGATCGGACCCGTGGCGAAAGATGGCGCAGGCGTCGGACAAGATGGACTTCGCGCACGCCGACGCGGCGCCGGCGCGCGAGCTGGACGAGATCGTCTGGCACATGATGCGCGGCTCGAATTCCCCGATGCCCGTGATGCGCGGCGTGTCGCCGGCGGATCGTGACGACGATGACGATTAGTTCGCGGCGGCCAGCGTGGCTGCAGAAACCGTGGACTCTTTCTTACGCCCGCTGATCCGCGAAACGATCATCTTCCGCATCGGCAGCGACGCCAGCGCCGTCGCGCGGCCGTGGCCGGGACGGTAGCCGCGCCGCAGGCGGTTGTACTTCTTCTCGTTCAGCGCCTTAACGATCATCTTCTCGTCGGTCGATTCGACCGCGATGAGCCGGCCCTCGATCAGCACCGACGCGTACTCGTCCAGCGTGTCCGTGAATTGATCGACTTCAAAGCAGACCTGATCGTTCTGGCTGAGCACGTCTCCCTTGCGCCCGCGCAGCGGCAGGCGCAGATAGATCGTTCCGTCGTGCCAGCAGAAGGGGAGCGGGATCGTGTAAGGCCGGCCGGCGGCATCCGCCATCGCGAGCCGGCCGATCAGCGTGTCACCGAGCATCTGCTCAATCTCGCAGGGCAACATGTCTTGCATGACACGGTTCCTTGTTCGCGTGGCACGCGTGAACGTGCGGCTCGTTCTTCGATTCCTTCACCAGGTCGGCGATCGTCGCGGCGTGGAGCAACCGCTCGACCGCCTCGGCGGCGGCGTCGAGCCGGCGGTGGAGGGGGCAGAGGTTCACGGCGTGCTCGGGGATCGCCAACGGACATTCGCCGATGCGGCGGGATTTCTCCACCGCGGCCACGACTTCCAGCAGCGTCAATTCAGTCGGCGGTCGCGCGAGCGTGAAACCGCCGTTGAGCCCGCGCTGCGACGAGACGATGCCGGCGCGGGCGAGGTTCTGCAGGACCTTGGAGAGATACCCCGCCGGCACGCGCGTGACGAGGGCGATCTGCTGGGTCGTTAACGCCGCGCCTGCGTCCGCCAGACACAGTACCGCCCGAAGAGAATATTCCGCCGACTGTGAAATCACATCAGTCCCCGGGCAGTGCCGATGCAGAAAAATAAGATATCTGTACCTTGATATCCAAATAATACCCGTTATATTTGGATAAGCAAGTCCTGATTTCGCGGAATTGTTCGCGGTTCGGGAATCAGGCGAGCGAACCAACCG
>JAICTV010000284.1 GCA_025936175.1 Phycisphaerae bacterium | reverse complement strand
GATCGCGATCCAGGCCAGGCCCCGGCGCCGCTGCACAAGGGGGGAGCCAACTTCCTCTGGTGCGACGGCCACGTCTCCTGGATGCTCAACAAGGAGTACGTGCTGTACGATCTGAAGAACCCGTCGATCAAGTATCCGATGGGCACTTTGCCGTGGAACCGCGTGGCGGCGATGTGGAACAACGATCACGAGGCGATTCACAACTGATGTGTTGTCGAAGTGCGACGGCCGCGGTCGCGATCATTCTTTTCATCGCGGCGGCAGCGCCCGTCGCGCCTGCAAGTGCACAGGACGTCATCCCGACGTCGCAGCAAACGCCTGCGACGTGGCGCTACACCTTCCATAAGCCCCCGGCCGACAACTGGACCGCTCGCGACTTCGATGATTCCGCCTGGCAAAGCGGTCGCGCGCCGTTCGGCACGCCGGGCACGCCCGCCATCAACGCCAACACGCGCTGGTCCACAGCAGACATCTACCTCCGCCGAGAAATCACACTGCCGGCGGATCGCTTCGATCCATCGCGGCTGCAACTGAACGTCTTCCACGACGAGGACGTCGAGATCTACTTCGACGGCATCCTCGCGTCGCGCGCGGGCGGCTACGTCCGCGATTACACGCCGATGGACATCCGCCCCGAGGCGCGAAAGCTCCTCACGCCCGGCGCGAAGATCGTCGTCGCCGTCCACTGCTTCCAGCACGACGGCGGGCAGGGGATCGACGTGGGTTTGACGCGCGTCCCGGCTGAGACGGCCTCCAACCGACGCCGCGACGGCTACCGCGATTTCGCCATGTCCCATCCCGGCAACGCCGACGCCGGTAAAAGGCTCTTCGCCGATCAGCAGCGTCTGGCCTGCTCGCTCTGTCACACGACCGACGGCTCCGCGTCCCGCGCCGGTCCGGATCTCCTGACCATCGGCGACAAGTATCCGCGCGCGGAGCTGATCCATCACGTGCTGTATCCGTCGTCGACGATCGCGATCGGCTACGGGACGACCGTCGTCACCACAAAAACAGGCGACGCGTTTGTCGGTGTGGTGAAGGAATCGAACGACGATCACCTGGGGGTGATGGACGGCGCCGGAAAACTTCAGCGCATCGCGACGTCCGATATCAAGACGAGGCGCACGCAAAGCGCATCGCTCATGCCGAACGATCTCGAGACCGGCCTGTCGCAATCGGAATTCGCGGACCTGATCGAGTACCTCGTCTCGCTGCATCTCCCCTCGGTCGCCGACGTCGGACGACAGGGCATGCCGTCGCAGATCCCCGAGCTCCGCCCCGCCGTGGCGCTCACGCCGATTCACAAGATCGAGGATCGGTTCCAAGCCCCGTGCTGGATGGGCCAACTGCCCCGCGAGCCGCGCACGTTCCTGATCTGCGAGCATCAAACCGGCCGCGTGTGGAAGCTCGCAATCGGCGCCGGCGCGGCGGAATCGAAAACCCTCTGGGGCAATTTCCGCAGCGAGATCCGTCCCGGCGGCGCGACGGGACTGCTCGGCATCGCCTTCCACCCGCGCTTTCGCGAGAACCGCAAGTACTACATTCAGCACCAGCTCGTCCTCAACGGCAATCGCATCGTGGCGCGCGTGTCGGAGAAGATCGCATCCGAAGACTTTCAGCGCGATTCCGGCACGCCGTCGCGCACGATCATCGAGCTCCCCTGCTCGACCGACGTCCACAGCGGCGGCGGAATCCAATTCGGGCCGGACGGTTTTCTTTACATCGGAATGGGCGACACCGGCCCGCAGGGCGATCCCGAAGGTCACGCTCAGAATCTCCGCACGCCGCTCGGCAAGATGCTCCGCATCGACGTCGATCACCAGCAGGACGGCAAGCCGTACGCGATCCCCACTGACAATCCGTTCATTGCTCGCGCCCCCGACGGCGCACGCCCCGAAATCTTCGCCTACGGCTTCCGCGAGCCTTGGCGCTTCAGCTTCGACTCGTTGACGCACGACCTCTGGGTCGGCGACGTCGGACAGGACCGCATCGAAGAAGTCGATCTCGTCCGTCCCGGCGAAAACTACGGCTGGAACGTCTACGAAGGCTTCGACCTGTTCTCGAATCGCTATCGCTCTGCCGGCGCTGGAGGCCAAGCCGCGGCGTTCACGCCGCCGGTCTTCGCGTACAACCGGCGCCTCGGAAACTCCGTCACCGGCGGCTACGTCTATCGCGGCGACAAAACCTCGCCGTTCTACGGCGTCTACATCTGCGGCGACTTCACGTCGAAGCGCGTCTGGGGCCTGAAGCATTCCGACCGCAAGCTCACCAGCATCCGCCAGCTCTGCACATCACCCGAAGAAATCGCCTCCTTCGGCGCCGACGACGCGGGCGCGATCTACCTCGTCGGCTATCAAGGCACGATCTTCCGCCTCGATTTCCCCGCCGCCTCCGCGGGTGGAATGTGATGTGAAAGAAGAGATTCGCAGTGCGCGCTTCAACGTAGCATGGGCGTCTCGCCCATGCCTTTCAAAATCCGAGAAGGGACGAGAAGGCATGGCCGAGACGGCCATGCTACGAAGGGAGGCAAGTGACATGAAGCCTCCGCTCAACTACTCTTTCAGCCGCGCCAACCCCACGTCGATGTACTGCCCGCCCGTCGTCTGCCGACAGTGAACCGCCAGAAGGTTCTTCCCCGGCTTCAGCGCCGCCTTGGCCGCGGGCAGGATGTCGAACAAATCGTAATCACCCGTGAACCCGTGCGCCTTCGCGGCGAGGACGCCATTGAGGTACACCTCCGCGTCCTCGTCGTGATGCATGTAAAGCGAGAGCGACTGCAAATCGACGCCCGCCGGCACGCTGATCTCGCGGCGGATGAAGATCTCCGGCGTGCTCCACCTGGTTCGCACGATCGCGCCCGGCGTGCCGTCGGTCCCGAACCCGCCCGCTGCCTGCTTCCAGTTGCGATCGTTGAAGCCGGCGGTCATCCATCCATCCCGCGCGCGATCGGTCGAATAGCGCCACATCACGCCGTCGTTCTTCGATCCCGATTCGATGACGTCGATCGTGGGCGCCTTCGGCATCGCCGCCCAGTCGCCGCCGACTTTCTGCCCGCGAGCGGCCCACTTTTTCCACATCGCTTCATCGGCCAACATGCGGATGAACACCCCGCCGACAACCGGCCGCGCCTGGAAACCCTGCTGCTTCCCGGAGTCGGTGTAGTACCAATCGGTCATCGGCACGCGCGACGGTGACTCGTCCAGGAACCGCCAGACCGGCGCGATCAGCGCCTCGAAATCTTCCTTCCGCTCCGCCAGCGTCGCCGTCCATGTAATCCAGTCGAGTTTCGTGTACGTGCTGCGCGAATCGAGCGGCAGACCGTACTTGTTCTGCTTCGTCAGATAAAACGCAATCTCCTTCGCCGCCACGTCTTTGGGGAAGAGATTGAAACCCAGGACTTTGTCCCACACGAGATTGTACTTCTGACTCCATGTGCCGGGCTTGTCGAAGGTCAGGCGGAAGTGATCACCGTCGGCGGCTTCCTTCACCCAGCGCTCGGCGAAGCCCTTGGTGATGCCGTGAACGCGCTGTGCCTCGGCGTGATCGCCGCGCATCTCGCACAGCAGCGCGTACGACTCCAGGCCCATCATCGCCTTGATCGAGAGGTTCGTGTTGTGCGCCAAGTGTCCGGCGAAATCGTCGGTGCAAAGCTGCTTTTCCGGATCGAATCCCTTGCCCTCGAGATACTTCGCCCACTTCACCAGCGTGGGCCAATGCTTGCCAGCGAAATCGGCGTTGCCGTCGATCTTCGCCACCGCGCCGACGAGGATCAGCATGTTTCCCGATTCCTCGACCGGCATCTGGTTCTCTTCGGTGCGCTCCCCGCCGCCGTACACCTGCCCGTTCGCCTGCGGATACGTCCCGAGATCGTGCGGCGCGAAATCGAATTTCCAGCGATCGGATGAGGCGTAGTTCAGCAGCGGGACGAGCGCCGCCTTGGCCAGCGTGGGGCTCATCAGCAAAAAGTGCGGGAGCTGCGGATAGAACACGTCCACCGTCGCGATGCAGCCGTTGGAAAAGTTCTCCTTCGAGAACGACATCGGCATGCCGCTCGAATCTGCGACGACCTTCTGCGCCGCCAGCGACTGCCGGTAGGCGAGCGCGCAGACGTCGGCATATTTCTCGCCGCCGACCGACTTCGCATCCGCCATCAGCTCCCTATCGAATTTCGCGCAGCGCTCGACGAGCGACGCGTAATCGTTGTCCGCCGCCTGCAGCAGCTTCCCGCCGTCCATCCCGCTGCGCCGCCAGTACGGGCGGAGGTTCTTCTTCATGTACTGGATCGAGAACTCATCGTCGTACGCGATGATCGCGTGCCGGCTCGCGCCTTGATCGTTCACGCTGCCCAGGTCCACCGCGATCGCGATCGACGGCAGCCCGTCGCGCACCGGACGCGGAAAGCGCGTGTCATCTTTGGGCAGAAGTTTGCCCGCGTCGGCAAACGTCCTGGCGATCGTCGTCGCCGCACCGATTGCCGATCCGGATTGCTGCGGCGCCGTCAGGTACAGCGTCCCCCAGTCGATGCGATGATCGTCGCCCTTGCTCTTGAGCACCGACTGCTCTTCCGACCGGATCGAAAGCGCTTTCAGATCACCGAAGCTCTCGCGTCCCGCGATCACCGCCTGATCCGCCGTGTTCACCGCGAGATCGCCGCCCGCCGCCAGCATCACGGCCGCTTGGTGCGCCTTGCCGTCCGTCGCCGCCGCCTGCCACGTCACGTACGTCACCGGCCGCGAGAGCACATCGAGATCATCCGGCAGCATCGCCGTCATGAACGTCAGCGTCAGCTTCACGCCGCCGCCCGCGAAGGTGTAGATCGTCCGCGTCGGAAGCACCTTCAGCGACGTCTGCTCCATCGCCGGCACGTTGCCTGGCTGGTCGCCCATCAACCGATACGCCTTGCCGTCGATCCGCACGAGGCTCAGCAGCGTCTGCGGCTTGCCCGTCCAGTGATGCGTGTCGGCGTCGTTGAGGCGATTGTTGAACGACCAGACGCTGAAGTACGGATCACATGTGACCAGCGGCACCGCCGGCGGACGAAGCTGCTGCGCGTCGGCGGATTCGCCGCGCGCGATACCGACGCCGGCGAAGCCGAACGACAGAACGATGAACAAAATGGGACTTAGAGCGGCGCTAGTCCGCATGCAGCGTCGGTGGGCCGTCATCCTGAGCGGACTTCGGCGAGCTCGGTCGAGCCGTACTCGACGGACGATCTGGCCGCGATCCGGCAGCGGCTCACCGTGGAACGCAGATGCTACGGAGTGCCTCAGCATGACGTAAGTGTGGACCCGCGCGCTGCAATCGAGCGCGCACCGCTTTAGACCAAAGACAAATCGCGTCACGCGAAACCTCCTCGACGGCGGACGCGGTCACCGCGCCGCCGCTTCGGAGATACTACTCGCCCGCGCGCTCTCGGTTGAGTCGCGCGACGTCAGAATCCGCTTGAAACATCAGACGTTTTTAAACACGTCCGCCCACTCGCGCGAGAGCTTCAAAATCAGCTCACCAAACAGCGAATTCGCCCAGGCAAACCACGAGCGCGTGTAAGTTGATACGTCATCTTTCCAGAACGGCTCGTGCATGAGCCCCGTCCCCGCGTGCGATGATTTGAGCTGCCGCAGGCAATCGACGATCTCGCCGTCGTCGTCGCTCGTCAGCGCGTGCATGATGATCGACATCGCCCGGATCCACCCGACACCGACGCGCCGCCCGCCCACACCGCAGTCATAACGGAGGTCATAAAGGGGTCACTTCCCTTTATGACCGCTCACGCTCGTCTGGGGTCATAAAGGGGTCGCTTCCCTTTATGACCGCGCGCGCTCTCTGATATACTTCCGCGCGTGCCACGTTCCCCGCGTCGGATCGAGCCGGACGTTTGCGTTCATGTCCTCAATCGGGGCAACGGCCGCCAGCGATTGTTCCATAAAGAGCCGGATTATCTCGCATTCGCGATCATCCTCGCCGAAG
>JAICTV010000008.1 GCA_025936175.1 Phycisphaerae bacterium | reverse complement strand
GCGGAGCTTGTCGAGCTGCGCACGGTAGGGCATCACGCTGGCGGCATTCTGCGCGAGCACGTCCGCCAGCGTCACCGGCTGCGCGCCGTCGAGCGTCGGCGACATCATGATCCACGGATCGCGAAAGCTCGACGGGAAGGTCGGATCGACCTGCCTCGCGTTCTTCGCGTCGCAAAAGAGCACCAGCTCCGACGGACGCTGAATCCGTCCGAGGTTTCCCGCCAGCCGGCGGTTGCCGTAGCGCGGACGGTAGTCGTAGCCGAAGACGCCTTCGTTGATGGCGAAGTCGCTGTTGGTGGACCAGAAGAAGCTCATGAAGTTGCCGGTGGAGACCGACATCATCGTGCCTTGTCCGACGACGGTGGCGTCGCCGGCGCCCAAGCCGGCGCGGTCGCGCTGCATCGCATCGGTCGAGGGGCACATGAACATCTGCCAGACGCCGCGGTTGTTGTTGAGCTGCTGGTCGAGCGTGTTCCAGTTGTCGTAGGCGAGGTGACGGTTGAGCAGGTACGGCGCGGTGGCGGCGGGGAGCGGGACGATCATCTGCGCCACGCCGGTGCCGGGCGCCGAAGCGTACGTGTATCGCTTCTGCTCCGTGTCGCTGGTGCCGATGGCGATGACCTGCGGGCCCCACGGGATGTTCTGATCGATCGTCAGCAGGCCCGCGAGCGGAAGATACCCGCGGTGATCGTGCGCGTGGAGCATGCACGCGTGCGCGACCTGGCGGAGGTTGGCGGCGCAGACGACGAGGTTCGCCTGCCGCCGCGCCGCGGCGACGCTGCTCAGCGTGATGCAGATCAGCACCGCGATGATGCCGATCACCACCAGCAGTTCGACGAGGGTGAAACCTGCGATTTCCCTCTCGCTCACTGCGGGCAGCTCGACCAGCGTGAATCCGGCGCGCGACTTTCGCCGCATAGTTTCCGTTCCCTGTGCCGATGCAGCGTTACGACGTGAAGCCCGAAAGCGGCGGCATTATAGCCAAAGCCGCTGCGTTCGCTTAGTTTTCGCAACATGCGAATCGTTCGGTTTATTTCCGGCGGGCAGACGCACCTGGGCGAGGATGTCGATGGCGAATTCGCCCGGATCATCGACGGAGGTCTCTTCGGCCAGTGGCGGGTGACCGATCAAATGTTCAAGATCGAGAAGCTCCTCGCCCCGATCGTCCCGACCGATATCCTCTGCATCGGCATCAACTACCGCGAGCACGCCGCCGAGAGCGGCTCGGGCATCCCGCAGAATCCGATGCTGTTCATCAAGGCCAGCAACACGCTGAACAACCCGCTCGACCCGATCCCGATCCCCATGCGCAGTGACAAGATCGATTACGAGGGCGAGCTCGCCGTCGTCATCGGCAAAGCCGCGAAGCACGTCAGTCGCGACCGCGCGCTCGATTACGTCTTCGGGTACACGATCGCCAACGACGTCTCCGCGCGCGACTGGCAGCGCGAAAAATCCCTGGGCGGCGGACAGTTCGCGCGCGGCAAAAGCTTCGACGGCTTCTGCCCGCTCGGCCCCTGCATCGTAACGAAGGACGAGATCCCCAATCCCAACGCGCTCAAGCTCAAGACGATCCTCAACGGCAACGTCATGCAGGACCACACGACCGCCGACATGATCTTCGACGTGCCCGCGCTGATCGAAAGTTTGAGCAGCACGATGACCCTCCGCCCCGGCGCGGTGCTGCTCACCGGCACGCCGCAGGGCGTTGGCTTTGCGCGCACGCCGCCCGTGTGGATGAAGGCGGGGGATACCGTGGCGGTCGAGATCGAAAAAATTGGAACGCTGGAAAATCCGGTGACTGCGGAGACGTAGCATCAATCGCATTCACGCGGGACGATTTTTCGCCCAGCACCTCTGCCGTCGCGTTAGCCGCACGATGCTACGCCGACGACTCATGACTCATCCAAGCATCGAATCGTCCGGCAGGCGGCGGCGTACGAGGCGTTCCTACTCCAGGCCGCATAACGATTTGTCCGCGATTTTTTCGCGCTTTGGCGAAAAATAAGGACTTACGCCAAATCGCATCACATTGCAGAAAAGCACACGCCTTCGCACAGCAGCATCAAACCGATGCCGAGCCAGAGGCCGAATGCGTAACCGCGGCGGCGCGGGTCCGTGTGTGCGTGTGCGCCGAGCGCTCCGAGTCCGATCGAAAGCAGCACCAGCACGATGATGGGCGCGACCTTGTCGTTGATCGCGAAGGAGAAGAAGACGCCAAAGGCGATCACGATTACGGATGTCATCGCACCAAGCAATACTTGGAAACCATGCGGCCAGGGACGATCGCGAGCTTCATCAACGCCGGACCGATATTCCAGCGGCCGCTGCCGATCATCGGGTTGTTGGCCGCCCGCATCGCTCACGCGTGAATCGTCCTCTCGCCGTTAATGCTCAAACTGGTGAGCCGATCGCCGCCGCGCAGCGTATCGAGCTGTTTCTCCTTCCCGTCGCGATAGAACAGGTTGTACGTGTCGAACGGGATGATCCGCCCGTCCGGATGGATGATGTGCACGCAGCTCTTCTTCACGCTGCGCACGTCGAAATTATGTGGGTCGAGGAACTGCATGATGATCACGCGGAAGATGTTGTTGTAGGTGACGTGTCCCGGCACGGCGACCTGCGGCAGGCAGCAGAGCAATTGCCGCAGCGACGTCGCACTGCTTGATGGGCTCGCGCCGGTGGAGAAGATTTTGAACAGCAGCTCGCGCAGCGGGCGGTTCTGCTCGTACATGATCGTGCTGCCTTCGCCGTGCAGCAGGAGCTGCGGGTCGATCATGCCGGTGAGCGGCGTGACGCAATCATCGAGCTTGAGTGCGTACGCCATCGCGAGGCAATCCGGATGACACGGCACCGGCACGATGTCGCGCGGCTTGAAGAGCGAATGCTGCTTGAGGATCTGCTGGCGAACTTCGCTGAGCGTCAGGCGATCGGTCGCGGGATCGAAATCGTCCGCCCGGCCGGCGTGCTGGATCGGCTGGAATGTCACGCCGCGCACGCAACGCTGCTTCAGCGCGAAATCGAGGATTTCGCCGATTTCATCATCATTCAGGCCCTTCTTGAGCGTCACGACGAGCGTGGTCGAGACGTTGTGCTCGTTCAGATGCTCGATCGCGCGCCGGCGGACGTCGGTCAGATCTTCGCCGCGCAGCTCGCGAAGGCGCGACGGGCGCGATGAGTCGTACTGCAGATAGACTTCGAACCCCGGCATGTAATCCTTCAGCCGCCGCGCGAAATCCCGATCGCTCGCGATGCGAATGCCGTTGGTGTTCAGCATCAGGTGCTTGATCGGCCTTCGCTTGGCGGCGTCGAGGATCTGCCAGAACTGCGGATGGATCGTCGGCTCGCCGCCGCTGATCTGCACGACGTCCGGCTCGCCTTCGTTCTCGACGCAGCGATCGAGCATGAACTCGATCTGCTCGAGGCTGCGATGAGACGACACGCGCGCCGGCGAGGATTCGCTGTAGCAGATCGGGCACGCGAGATTGCAGCCGTCGGTGATCTCGATCAGCGTCAGGCACGAGTGCTGTTCGTGATCCGGACACAATCCGCAGTCGTACGGGCAGCCGTACTTGATCGGCGTGTTGAACTTCCGCGGCATCTGCCCGGCCTTGAGCGTCTGCCGGGACAGCTTGAAGTACTCGACATCTGTCGAGATCAGCACTTTCTGGAATCGATGCTCGGGGCACCACTTGTGGAGGTAGACGCGATCACCTTCGATGACGACCTTCGCCTCGACCTTGCGCAGGCACGTCGCGCACAGCGAGTTGGTCAGCTCGTAGAAAAGATAAGGTCGATCGGACATTGGCGCCATTCTCAGGTCGGAGGAATCGTTCGATAAGGCGCGCCGGGCGGCGGCGACGGCGATTGTCGCAGGCGACCGCCGTAATTCCATCGATGGGAACGCAGCAGTTCGCCGTACCGGCCGACGTCGTAGCTCCGCAGCATGCCATGTTCGTCAAAACGCAACAGCAGCGCGCGACGCTGATCGTCGGTCTCAGTTTGGAAGCAGAGCGGATAGACCCAGATGCCTTTGCGCGCCTCCCAGCCATAGACGATCTCGGTGCCGTCCACGTTGACGCGTTCCGGCATTCCGAGAACTCGCTCGACGTCATCGCGCGTCGCACCGTTCACACGGAGCGGCTTGCGTGAGTGCTCGCCTCCAACCTGCTTCGACGGATCTTCGCTCAGTGGGGCGTTGAAGGTCGGGATATAAAGGCAGCCCTGCAAGAGCCAGCCGCCGACGATCAGGAGCGCGAACGGCAGGAGGATGGCTCTGGCGCGGAGGGGCATAAAGATTAGCGTACGCTAACAAGTATCGCCCGCGTGGTCAACGCTTATTTGATCGAGAAGATGATCGCGCCGCAGATGCTCAGGAAGATCAGCGCACAGACGCCAATGACGATCAGAAATGCCAGCGCCGCGCGGCCGAGGCAGCCGAGCAGCGTATCAGCGCCGGCGAAATACTCACGCGATGTGTACTTCTGTCCGACACGCCTTCCCGCCGCGATAACGGTGGCGACCGCGATCATCATCGCCAGCACGATGCCGACGAGCAGGAACGACCCGGCGTACCCCCGCGCGCTGGGTGTGATGGAGAAGAGCGCCATCAGCACGCCGAGCACCAGCACCGCGCCGATGAGGATGACGCCGGCGTTGGCGGCGGCGGCGTCGCGCGAAGCCTCGTGCTCCAGCGGCATGACGGGCAGCGGCGGCTGAGACGCGATCGGCTCCATCTCCGGCGGCGGGCCGGGATTCTCGATTCGCCCGAGACAGTTCGGGCACGTGATCAATCGCGGCGCGTTCGCGCTGACGGTGAGCCGACGGCCGCAGCGCGGGCAGACGAGGGCGATGAAGTTCATCGATCACCCCCGGCTTCATTGCGGGGAGGGCGGGGCTCCTGCCGAGCCGTTTGTGCGCTCACCCGAGGAATCGGCTCGGCGGGAGCCTCGCCCTCCCGGTCATCGGCAACGGCGCGGATGAGCGAGCCGAGAATGACGATGCGCCTTGTCTGTCGCACGACCTGTCCCGCGAACAGCCCGCACACGAGCAGCGTGAGCAGCGTGATCGCCTCGGTCGATCGGCTGATGCGCAGCTCCGGCGTCGCGTAGTAGCGATGGAAACCGATGACGTACCACGCGTAGTAGCCGAGCAGAAAGAGGTACCCGAGCATCGCGGCGGCGGTCGCGATGTACACGAGCCGCAGCGACAACCGCAGCGGCGCCGACGCGATGATGCCGAAGTAAAGCAGCGCCAGCGGCGTCGCGGGCGAGCCCGCGGCCACGCAAATGAGCGTCACCATCAGCGTGTCCCACAGCACCGCCGCGTATTTGAGCCACTCGCGAAACTGCCGGCGCGAGAGCCAGACGTGCAGGATGATCGCCTCGCTCGCCCACGCGAGCGCGATCGCCGTGACGACGATGTGATAGTGCCCGCGCGCGGGCGAATTGGCCGGGCTGACGAAGACTTCGAAGAGGTGCCGGCAGTAGAAGAGCAGGATCGCGATCAGCCGGACGAGGTTCACGCGGATCTCGCCCGCCCACGCTTCGACGCGCGCGGCGTCGAGCCACGCGGAATCGTCATGCGGCGCATTCATTTGACGTCACCTCCGTCGCGATTGTGTGTCGCCATCGAGTTTTCGCTCGCAGCAGCGATCGCGCGCACCAGATCACGCCAATGAGCGACGCAAGTTGAATCGCGCTGAGTCCCAGCCACGGCTTGTACGTCGGCTTGATGAACTCGATCAGGAAACGAAATCCGAGGTAGCCGAGCATGAAGAGGCGAAAGAGTCGTCCGTTCCACATCGGTCGGCGGGCGCGGATCGCCAGGGCGACGCCGAGGCAGATCAGAAAGGCGATCTCGTAGAGCTGTGTCGGGTGGCGGGGACCGTCGCCGAAGTTCACGGCCCAGGGGAGGTTCGTGAAGTTGCCGTAGGTGTGGTCGGGCAGGCCGGTGAGGAAGCAGCCGATGCGGCCGACGGCGATGCCGAGGATGAGCGGGAAGACGAATGCGTCGCCGGTGGAGTGGCGGATGCGGAGGCGCGATTTGACGATCTCGACGCCGATCCATCCGCCGAGCAGTCCGCCGACGATCGTTTTTCCGCCGAGCCAAACGCGCGGGTCGGCGCGGGCGTGCCAGTAGTCGAGCGGAGACTCGGCCCAGGCGAGGAGCTTCGATCCGACCAGCGCGCCGAAGACGCAGCCGACGAGAAGCCACATCGTCTGATCGAACGGGATCGCTGATTCGCGGAAGCGCTTGCGACGGCGGAGGCGCAGGTAGAGCTGAAAGCCGCCGGTGTAGGCGAGGACTTCCATGACCGGGTGGGCGGGGAACGACCGGCCGAGGATATGGAACTCGACGGGGAAGGTCATGGGCGGGGGATTCTAACATGCTCAGTGGACTGAACGCCCTCACGCCGGCGGCATTTGTCATCCCGAGGTATTCCGAGGGATCTCGGCACACAAACACCGTTCGATTTCGAGATCCTTCGCGGAGTACCGCTCAGGATGACATGCTCCTCGGACTGCACCAGCGGACGAGGAAATGCGCCGTTTGCAGCGGACGAAGCGATTCCTAACATGGCGCGCTTCGATGAAGACCAAAGGAGTTTGAGATCGTGAGCAAGCCAGTTTTCAAAGTCGCGTTCATCGGTGGCGGCGGGATCGCCCGCACGCACATGAAATACCTCAAGACGCTGGAGAAGGTGGACATCTGCGCCGCCGCGGATGTCAGCGAGATGTCGCTCAAGCGGCTGAACGAAGAGTATCCCGATGTGGAGCAGTACACCGATTACAAGCAGATGCTTCGCGAGCTCCCCGCGGACTGCCAGGCGGTCGATGTTTGCACGCCCAACGGGTTGCACGCGGAAAACACGATCGCCGCGCTCGACGCGGGCAAGCACGTCATGGTCGAAAAGCCGATGGCGATGAGCTCCGCCGAGGCACAGAAGATGCTCGACGCCGCCAAGCGCAACGGGAAGCAGATCATCGTCGGCTTCCAGCATCGCTTCGACGCCAAGACGAAGCTGATCCGCGACCAGATCGCCGCCAACTCCTTCGGCAGAATTCTTTACGTCCGCGCGCAGGCCCTTCGCCGGCGCGGGATCCCCAACTGGGGCGTGTTCGGACGAAAGGAACTGCAGGGCGGCGGGCCGATGATCGACATCGGCGTACACATTTTGGAAACCGCGCACTACATGATCGGCTCGCCGCGGCCGGTCACCGCCAGCGGCGGCGCGTGGACATACATGGGCAACAAACCTTCCGAAGTCGCGTCCGTCTGGCCCGGCTGGGATTATCAAACCTACAACGTCGAAGATTTAGCGTGCGCGATGATCCGCTTCGACAACGGCACGATCCTCGTCATCGAATCCTCCTTCGTGGCGCACATCGAGAAGGACATCTTCAACGTCACGCTGATGGGCGAGAAGGGCGGCGCCGTCTGGGACACGAGCCAGATCTTCACCGATCACGGCGGCTACCAGATGAACATGACGCCGGGCTGGCTCGGAAAGTGGGACGTGTTCGAATACAAGATGAAGCATTTCGTCGACGTCTGCCGCGAGGGCAGAAAGAACGAAGCGCCCGGCGAACACGGGCTGCTGGTGCAGAAGATGCTCGACGGCGTGTACGCGAGCGCGGAGAAGGGGCGGGAAGTCGGTATCGAATAAGGAAGGGCATGGAAGATGCACTGGTGGCGGCGATCGAAGCGGACGACGCGGAGTCGGTGAAGCGCGCGATCGAGGGCTCGAAGAGTCACAACAAGAAGATCGACGGCAAAACGCCGGTGCAGCGCGCCGTCGAAGCGGGCGCGCAGCGCGCGCTGGCGGTGTTGCTCGATGCCGGCGCGAAAGCGACCGGCGATAAGGGGTCGCATCCGTTCGAAGTCGCGGCGAGAAAGAACCATCGCGCGGTGATGGATCTTCTCATCGAGCGGAAGGCCGTGCCCGACGACGTGATGGAGAGCACGCTCCTGGGGATTGGACGCAACGGGCCGCTCGATCTGTTGAAGTACATTCTCGAGCGTTACAGGCCGCACGTCAGCGGGACGGTGATCCGCTCGTGCGGCTATTCACGTAACCCGGCGGCGATCCACGCGCTGGCCGACGCGGGCGTGGATCTCAACGCCACCGAGACGTTCACCACCGGCGCGAGCGCCGTGCCCGCGCTTCACGGCCTGGTTACGACAGGCGCGTTCGACGTGATCGCCGCCATGATCGAGCGCCGCGTGGACGTGAACGCGCGTGACAGTTGGGGCCGCACGCCGCTCATGCGACTGGCCGACGCCGCCAGCGAACGCGATCGTGACCTGGAGAACTTCAGGAAGCTGCAGGAAAGCCGCGGCCAAGCCGGCGGCGACACGCTGACCATCGGCGACGTCACGCAGCACGCGCCGCACGGCGGCGAAGCGCTGCTGCGCCTGCTGCTCGAGCACGGCGCCGACGCCACGGCGAAGGACAACTTCGGCAACGACGCTCTCGATCACTACCGCTGCGAGACGCGACGCATCCGGCGCGCGGAAAATCCGCGGATCGTCGAGCTGCTGTCCGGCGCCGGCGCACGCGGCGACGACGCGACGGTCCGTCTTTTCTTCGTCAACAAGGGCGAACTGGAAGTCGCCCGCGCGGCGATCGCCGACGGCGCCGACATCAACCGCGTCATGCCGCACCACAACCACAGCACGCCGCTTACCGCCGCCGCTTACGCGGGCGATCTTCCGCTGGTTGATCTGCTCGTCAAATCCGGCGCGGAGGTGAACAAGTACGACGTGTGGACCACGCCGCTGATCCGCGCGTGCGAGCGCGGTCATCTGGAGGTCGCCAAACGGCTGATCGAAGCGGGCGCCGACCTGTTCGCGCGCGATCTGAAGGATCGTGCCGAAGATCTGCCGGCGCTCAACGCCTACGAGGCCGCCGACTGGGCGCGGAGCAAGCCGCTGATGAAGTACCTCCAGTCGATCGGCGCGGACAAGGCCCCGGTGCGTCCGCTGGAAGCGAAAGTGCACACGTGGGAGGACTTCGAAGAGGTCTTGATCAAGACGGACGCCGCGACCACGGCGGCGGCGATCGCAAAGCTCATCGGCGGAAGCGTCACGCCGGACGCGTACGGCAAATCGTTCAAGCCCGGCAAGCGCGCGTACGTCGTCGCGCGGGCGAAGGAGATGGCGTGGTGCAACGTGCTGCAACTCGCGCCGGCGAAGAAGCGTTTTGATGACCCGCGGAAGGATGACGCATTCCACGCCGATCTGGCCAAGGCGGCGGGCGCGCCGGTGATCGCGGTCAACTACAGCGACACCGCCGGCGAAGCCGAGGCCGTGCGTTTCGAACCCGACGGGACGATGTCTCGTCCGCTCGGGCCGTCTGATCTCGAAGGTTCTTCGCAGCGGCTCGACGATTTGGCCAGGTCCGAAAAGATGGTGATCGCCGCGTTCGACTTGCGTGCGGCAGGGAGGAATCCGGTGGAGATCAGTTTCGCCCTCGCGCCCGCTGATGTGTTCGAAGAAGTGGCGTTTGTCACAGCGTGACGCCGTTCAGCGCTTGGGCGCAGCTCTTGGTGACGATGGCTTGATCTCGATCCGATCGCCCGGCTTCTCGAACTCGCGCTTGAGCTTGAGCCCGAGCGTCGCCGCCGGTGCGTCGATCACGATCCACTCGTACGCCCCCGCGGTCATGTGATTGATGTCCGGCATCAGGCCGGATTCCTGGACGTTGGCGGTGGCGACAAGGAAGTTCATGCCAAAGACGCCGTCGAGGGTGATCTTTTCGTGGGTCTTGGGATCTTCGACGGTGATGTCGGAGACGAGCACGGGCGCGCCGCGGTAGACGATCGGGTCCTTCTCCTGCGTTGGCAGCGCGAGGGAATCGATGAAGAAGCCGGCGGACTTTTTCGACCCGCCGACGCCGCCGACGGTGAACGTGAATTGCCGATCGTCGGGAACGCCGTTGAGCTTAGGCGAGCCGGTGCCTTCAGTGCCTTCGACGTAGGTGATGCCCAGTTTTTCCGCCTGCTTCTTCGAAATCATCGAGGCGGCAGCGCCGGTGTCGAGGAGCCAGCTTCCCGTCGATTGCTTGCCGTTGTGAGTGACAGTGACGGCCGGAACCGGCGGCGCGTTTGCGAGCGTCGGATTCGGCCCGATGAACGGGTTGTCCGCGAGAGTGGGCCACTGCGCGGTCGCGGGTTCCAGCGTCGTGAAGCGCTGGAACGATGCGAAGCTCAGCTTCACGTGCCGGTCGCATTTCGGCATCTTCGCCTTGTCGCGCGCGTCGAAGAGCCCGGCGCGCATCGTGTCATCGAAATGATCGACGGGCTTAGGGTCCACGACGATGACGTGGCCTTTGATCGCGGGCATGCCGACGACGTCGAGCCCGCCGGTGAGCATGTCGAGCAGTCCGGCAGATGCGCCGATCTGCGCGCGGACGGGGCCGAGCGAGATCGGATAGAGGTCGGCTGATTGTGGCTCGCCGTTCTTGCCGAACGGGGCAAGGTAGACATAGAGCGGGTCGGAGACGTTGAACCGATCGCCGCCACCGACGCCGACGTCGGTGAACGTCACGTCGTCCTTGCCGGCGGTTTCGCGCTTCACGCCGAGGCCGTCGGCGGTCGTCTTGCTCAAGAGAATCCCGCTCGCGCCGGTGTCGAGGAACGCCTGGACGTTGATCGTCGATTCGCCCATCGCTTTCGCGCTGAGCGGTTGACCGTGCGGATCGCGGCGGAGGTGCATGTGCACGCGCGGCTGATCGAGCGCGGCGGGTTGGACGCCTTCGATGTCGGTCGCGAGCGCGAGCGGCGACGCGACGAGCAAAACGATCGCGAAGAATGACCGTCGCTTGATCATCAGCGTCCCCCGGTGGCGTTGCGCCGTTACCACGGGTCGATTGTAGTCTTCTCGAGCAGCTCCGCGACGTCGTCGGGCCGAACGGTTCCGGCACGGGCCGTCATCGCGTTGGCGGCGCCGCAGGCGACGGCGAGCGTGCACGCGTCGGGCATGCGCTGGCCGCGCGAGATTGCGGAGGCCAATCCCGCGGCGAGCGAATCCCCCGACCCGATCGGATTGACCGCCTCGACCTTCGGCGAACGGACACGCCAGAACTGGCTTGCGTTCGAGACGATCGCGCCGGCCTTGCCTTCGGTAATCACGGCCCAGTGCGGTCCGAGATCGATGAGCTGCTTGATCGCATCGCGCAGCGCGGCATCGGATTCGATCGGCGTGTCGAGCGTTTTCGCCAGCTCGGCGCGGTTCGGCTTGACGATCAGCGGCCGCGCGGCGAGCGCGCGGCGGAGCGGCTCGCCGCTGGCGTCAATGACGGTGTTGATCGCGGAGTCGGTCGCGCGGTTGGCGCACCAGCAATAGAAGTCCACCGGCGCGTTCGGCGTCAGTGAGCCGGAGAGGACCATCACTTTTGCCTTGGGCAGCAGTTCCGCGATGCGTGATCGCAGCTTTGACCACGCCGGCTTTTCGATTTCGCGCGATTCCTCGACCAGTTCCGTCACCGTGCTCGCGGACTGATCGATCACGGTGATGCAAGTGCGGGTTTTCGGCTCGACGGTGATGAAATCCGTCGCCAGACCGCCGCCGCTGAGCTCGTCCCGGATAAAGCGTCCGCTGTCCCCGCCGAGGAAACCCGTCGCGATCACCTCTTCGCCGAGCGTATGCAGGACGCGCGCGACGTTGATGGACTTGCCGGACGCGTACTCGTCGGTGGAGATCGCGCGGTTGACCTGGTCGAGGTTGAGCCGCGCCAAGGTAAAAGTGCGCTGCAGGACCGGCGTTGTCCCGATGCAGAGAATCACGGCGAGGGTGAAACTACCCGCCGAGCGCGCTTCTCGCCATGTTGGCGGCGATCGCCGGCACCGCGACGAGGCACGCCGCCGCGTAGAACGAGTGGATCAGCTTCGCGAGCAGCGTGGTGACGAATGCGACTCCCCTCGGCAGATCGACGAGCTGCCAGAACAGCGCCGATTCCGCCGCGCACACGATGAGCATCTGGATGAACAGCAGCGGAAGGTGAAGCGTGATCGTGAGGTTGACCGCATCAGCGTCGGAGAACCGCAGCGGGATCGCGAGGATCAGCAGGTGCAGCGGCGAAAGCAGCAACGCCGCGGAAAGGTACGAGGCGAGCACCGCCGCCCGCTTCGACGGCGTCGGCGAACCTTTGTCCTTCAGAAACATCGCCGGCTGCGCGGTCAGCCAGATGTTCCACCAGAGCACGCAGAGCACGTCGAGCGGGACGCAGAGCAGCGCCGCGTTCCAGCCGATGAACGCCGCCTGCACGGCGACGATGACCGGCGTGAGCGCGATGGTGCCGACGGTTACGTTGATTCGTCGAAAGCGCTTGGCGAGCCCGAGCCAGAGCGTATCGCGCGTCCAGACCTGAGCGGCGAGATCGCGGCCGCCCGTCAGCACCATCATCGCGGTCGAGAAGAAGCTGCCGACGGTCGCATCTTCGTTCCACGCGATCGGCTCAGCGTCGGCGGCGTTGATGCCCCACATCGCGCCGCACTCTGGGCAGGCGGAACTGAAGTGCAATCCCCGGAGGTTGTAGCCGCAGTTCTCGCAGGGCCGGTCGTCGCCCAAGTCCGGCGCGAACGAGATGGCCGGCCCGCTGCGCGGCCAGAAGGTCCGGCGGTCATTGGCGAGGTTCGCCTGATGTTGCGTCATCGCTGCGCCTGCTCTGTGGCGGCATTGCCTCCGGCGGCGGGCCCAATTCTACCAACATCTCGATGCTGGCGGGACGGAAGTTACAGGAAGCGAAGAGTTTTCTCGCCGGCTCGTTGGCGGCCGCCGTTTCCAGGCGCACCTGCGCGCAGCCCAACTCGCGAAACCGCTCGATCGCCAGCATCGTCATCTGCCGGCCGATCCCTTCGTGGCGGTAGTCCTCTTCCACCCACAGGTCGTGGATGAAGCCGAACTTCTCGATGCGATAGATCGGGATCGGCTCTTCGATCGTGCCGACGAGAAAGCCGACCAGGAACGGCACGTCCGCCATCAGCCGCTCGTGATCGGCGACGAGGAAGACGCTGTTTGGATCGGTGGACCGCGCGGTGAGCCAGCGACGATACATCTGCCCCGGGTTGGGCTTGTAGTCATACCGGGCCGAGTCCCAGCGCTCGTGCAGCTCCGCGATCTTGTCGACCATCTTGCTGACGGTCGGAACGTCGGCGGGCGTGGCGGGGCGGATCGTCATGATGGCCAAGCGTAGCACCAATTAACGGCGTCGGTAACCGGGCAACGGCATCGCCAGGAGCAGGCGGATACACGCGCACGCGGAACGTCGCGACGTCCCGCTGGCCGCGTCGCTCCGCCCGCGCATTCCTCAATGTCCCCACGCTTCGGATGCTCGCGCCAACTGCAGCGCGCCGGTAGAACGCGCTGTCATGCTGCGGTATTCCGAAGCATCTGGGTACGGGCACGCAGATGCTTCGGATTACCTCAGCATGACAACTCCTCGCACGCGCCCTCCCAAGGCACGCTCTCAGGATGTCGCTGCGCCTAGCGGCTCCGATGTCACCGACGCTGACGGGCAAACGCTTTGACAGAAGCCCCGCTTAGTGCCTGCTGCTTTTCGCCTTGGCGGGCTGCGATTGCTGTTGCGATTGCTGCGACTGCGCTTGCGCGGAGGCGGTCCACGTCATCTGCGGCGCGGCTTTGGCCAGTGCCGGGATCGGGCCCATGTAGGTCACGTAACCGCTCAGGCCGAGCCACGCGAGGGCGAGGAACCAGAGCGGCAGGTAGAAGACGCAGCCGCCGTTGGCGGGCTTGAACCATTTGCGCTTGCCCTTGCCGAGGCGCCACATGACGTCCAGCGCCAGGCACATGCCCGCACCGATCGCAAGCACGATGCCCGTGGTGAGCCACGACCATTGCAGCCGCAGCGCGTACGCCAGCCCGAAGGCGGCCAGGGCCATGAAGAAGCCGAGTCGGTTCAGAATCTTGATGCTCATCAGTGCATCTCCTTCACCCATCGCATCGGCGTGAGCAGCGGATGAGTTAACCGTTGTTGGAGTCTTCGGCTTTCGCGTTTTATGAGGACGATTCGTTCCCCGCGAGGGTGACTCTGCCGCGCATAACGAGGGTCCGATCTGATCGCGATCAATAATCGACCCGGACGTCGACTCTGTCGTGCGGGCCGGCGCCATCGATTGCAACGTGTTTTCCGCGTTGTCGCCCGGCGGGCAACAATCGGCATCGGCGCGCGTTTGTTGCCTCGTCCGCGGCGCGTAGACTGTTTCACCAATGGCAGAGAAGCCTTCGCTGACATGGGAAATGCTGACGCTGAAGCTGCGGAACCCGTTCCGCCTGTCGTACGGGGCGACGGAAGAGCGCAAGGCGTTTTGGATCCGCCTCGCGAACGACGCAGGCTGGGGGGAGGGGACGATCCCGCCTTATTATCGCGTCGATCCGTCGGCGATGACCGATTGCTGGAAGCGGGCCGCGGAGCAGGACAAGCCGCTGCCGGATTCTCTCGACGGAATCGCCGCGTGGATTCCGGACGGCCCGGCGCCGGCGCGGTGTGCACTGGAGATCGCGCTGCTCGATCGGCTCGCCAAGAAGCAAGGCGTGCCAATGTATCGGCTGCTCGATCTGCCGGAGCCGAAAGACCTGGCGACGTGCTTCACGATCAGCATCGATACGCCGGATGCGATGGCGAAGATGGCCAAGCAGATCGCGGATTACCCCCTGATCAAGCTGAAGCTCGGCAGCGACGACGATGAATCGCGCGTGCGCGCGGTGCGCGAAGCGCGGCCGGATGCGCGGCTCGTCGTCGATGCCAACGCCGGATGGTCCGTCGATGAGGCGCTGCGCAATCTGAAATGGCTCGAGAAGCTTAACCTCGAACTGATCGAGCAGCCGCTGCCGCGCGAGCAGATCGCCGCGATGGGCGAGGTGCAGAAGCACACGCCGATCCCGATCGTCGCGGATGAATCCGTGCAGACGATGGATGACGTCGAGCAGCTCAGCCGCGCGGGCGTGCGCGGGATCAACCTCAAGCTGATGAAGCTCGGCGGCGTGTTGCCGGCGCTGCGGATCTGCAAGCGCGGGCGCGAGCTCGGAATGAAAGTGATGCTCGGGTGCATGATCGAGACGTCGCTGGGCATCACCGCGATGGCGCACCTCGCAGGGCTGGCAGACTGGCTCGACCTGGACGCGCCGCTGCTGATCACGAACGATCCGTTCGACGGTATTCAGTTCGATCGCAATGCAAAGATCTCGCTCCCGCATCGCCCGGGCGTCGGGGTGGTGAAGAAGTGATCAACGCGAAGCTGCAACAACTCGTCGATGAGCTTCCGGCGGATCAGCCGAAGCGATCGCTCTATGTCGCGACGAACCTGACGGACCTGCACCTGGAGCCGAGCTTCGTCTCCGAGCTGCTCTCGCAGATGACCAACGGCTCGCGGCTGGACGTGCTGAGCGAACGCGAGAAGTGGGCGCTGGTGCGATCGGAAGACGGTTATCTCGGGTGGGCCTACCGCCCTTATCTGGGCGACGCGCCGCCGCCACGCGCGACGCACATTATCACCGCACCCTCGCCGGCGATTTACCGGCCGGACACGCGCCCCCCGGAGTCACTCTCGCGCCTGGTCGCGGGAACGCGGATTGAAGTCATCAAGCTCGATCACGATTGTGCGCACGTGCGACTCTGCGGCGAAATGCTGCCGGGAGGCTGGGTGCCGCGCCAGTTTCTGCGCCCGCTCGATCTGCTGCCGCTCGAGCCTGATCGCGCGCGACAGCAGATGATCGAAGACGCGCGCCTGTTTCGCGGCGTGTATTACCTGTGGGGCGGCGGCAGCGCCTGGGGCATCGATTGCTCCGGCCTGGCACAGCTCATCCATCGCCTCAGCGGCTACGCGATCCCGCGGGATGCGGACATGCAGTTCGAAGCCGCCCCGCGCGCGGCGACCGAACCCTTCCGCCCGGGCGATCTGCTCTTCTTCGGCGGCGATCAGGGCGCCAGCGACAAGCGGAAGATCACGCACGTCGGCATCAGCACCGGCGGTTGGAACATGATCCACTCCTCGCGCTTCCACAACGGCGTCTACGAAGACGACGTGCAGTCGCGCGAACATCTGCGGACGACGTTCGTGGGCGCCAGGAAGTTTTTCGACGACTGACGATATGCCCAGGGAGAGCGAGGCTCCTGCCGAGCCGGCATCTGTCTCCGCGCACGCGGCTCGGCAGGAGCCTCGCCCTCCCTGGTCGCGTCAGCCGGCGGGAAGCGCTCGCGCGAAGAATGACAGCCAATTTCCCGCGAGAATCCCCGCGACATCATGATCGCTGAATCCGCCGGATGACAGCGCTTCGCCGAGCTTTGGCAAATCCGCCGCCGTGCGGATCTCCTGCGGCACATCATCCCGCCCGACGCCGCCGTCGAGGTCTGTGCCGATCGCGACGTGCTTCGCGTCGCCGATCAGGTCGCACATGTGCTTGAGGTGGACGACGACGTCGGCGAACGTGCACGGCCGCGTGCGGTACTGCTCGGGCGGCACGAGGAACCGGTCGTAGAAGTTGACGCCGATCACGCCGTCGCGCTGCGCGATCGCGCGGATCATCTCGTCGGAGAGCTGTCGATCCGTCGGCACGACCGAGCGGCAATTGGAGTGCGACGCCATCACCGGGCCGCCCGCCAGGTCCATCAGTTGCCAGAACGATTCGTCCGCGAGGTGCGATGCGTCGTGGATGATGCCGATCTGGTCGAACGCTTTGACGAGTGCGCGACCGAAATCGGTCAGCGGCCCCGGTTCTTCGGTTCCGCCCGCCGCGCGCGTGCCGCGCCACGCGAGGCCGACGATCCGCAATCCGTAACCGAACCACTCCGGCACGTCCTCCGGCGTGCGGATCGCGTCGGCGCCTTCGAGCAGCAGAATCGCTCGCAGCGGCCCGGCGAGCGTTTCGTCGATCTTCGGCAACTGCCTGGCCGATTTGACGAAGTTGATCCGCCCCTCATCGATCTGCTGCCGGTACCAGTTGAGCTGCGTCAGCGCGCTCGACCGCGCCTCGTCGGCGGTCGTGTACCCGAACCCCCGATAATTCTTAGGCGAGCAGAATATCGTCGCGCAGATTAAGCCGACGTTTCCCGCGATCAGATCCGGCAGCCCGACGGTTGCGATTTCATTGTCAACAACCGGCTGTTCCGCCGCCGGCCGGGTCGGATCGCGACCGCGGAGGACGTTGTACGAGAGGTCCAGGTGTGCGTCGACGATCATGTTCACTGACAATTGTTCCGTTGATTCACTGACGATTGATCAGCCGCTCTTTCAATCGTCAATGACCCGATGACTCAATGACTCAATCCGATGAGATGCCTCACGACGCTGCGCCCGAGCGCGCGGAGGTTATACCCGCCTTCGAGCGCGCTCACGACCCGGCCGCGGCAGTGGACGTTGGCGACGTCAACGAGGCGGCGGGTCATCTTCTCGAAGCATTCTTCGCTCAGGTTGATATGCGCGAGCGGATCGTCACGGTGAGCGTCGAAGCCGGCGGAGATCAGGATGATTTCCGGTTTGAAAGCGTCGAGCGCGGGGATGACTTTTTCCTCCATCGCCGCCAGATACTGTTCGTCCTCCGCGCCGGGGCGGAAGGGAATGTTGATGACGTAGCCTTCGCCTGCGCCGGTGCCGGTCTCGTGCTCATACCCGCTGCCGGGGTAGCAGGTGCGCGGGTGCTGGTGCATCGAGATGAAAAGCTTATTTGGATCGTCCTCGAGGCACGCCTGCGTGCCGTTGCCGTGGTGGACGTCGAAATCGACGATGCCGATGCGGGTGATGCCGTGCTGTTGACGCAGGTATTTGGCGGTGATGGCGACGTTGGCGAAGAGGCAGAACCCCATCGGCCGATCGGGCTCGGCGTGATGGCCGGGCGGACGCGCGGCGGAGAAGGCGCGCTGAACCTTCCCGCCCATCACGGCGTCGCAGCACGTCAGCAACGATCCGAGCGAAAGCAGCGCGACGTCGCAGCTATCGACGCTGACCGGCGTGTCCCCCTGATCCAGAATTCCGCCGCCGAGCTCGCAGACGTGATGGACGTGATGGAAATACTGCTCCGTGTGAACGCTGAGAATCCACTTCAGATCCGCGTGCTTCGGCGTCAACTCGACGAGCTTAACCCCGCGGCCGCTGATCGGACCGAGATCCACCTGAAAATCGGGGAACGGATCGGGCGAATCGATCATGCCCGCGGCACGGACCGCGCGGTGAATTGCGCGGATGCGGTCCGGCCGCTCCGGATGATGTGGGCCGGTGTCGTGATCGACGAAGTGCGGTGAAGAACAGAATCCGGTCACGATCGCAGCATTGTAGGTTGAGGTTTGAGATTTGAAATTTGAAGAAACATCAAAGCCTCAAACATCAAACCCCCGACAACGTCACCTGTTCGCGTACATCATGTTCCGCATGCCGATCCAATAGGTGTGGAAGAGGTACGCGGCGGCGGCGACGACTTCCGCGCAGAGGACGTAGAGGTATTCGGTAAGCGTGTCCGGGCCGAAGACGCGCAGACGCAACAGGAGACAGTAGCCGGCGACGGTGACGAAGGTGGCGATGGCGACCGGCAGGTAGTGTGCCGCGTGGTAATACATGCCGCGACTAACGACCGGCAGCGGCAGGCGGAAGCCGCGATAAGCCGCCTCCCAGGCCGTCAATCGAACGGCGGCCCACGTCGTCCACCATAGTCCCAGGTACGCGATCATCGTCAGGAGCAGCGCGCCGATCGCGTGGCTAAACGTCCGCGCCGTCCACAGGCCGGACATGTAGAAGACGCCGGCGTGCATCCACCCGGCGGTGCCGAAGAGGATCGACGCGAGCAGCCAGTGAACGTGTCCAAATCGTGCGGCCCGCGCGACGTCCCCGCGCGTGGTCACGGTTTTGAAAAACGCCGTCGGGCGGAAGATGATGAAGAGGCTTTCCTTGACGAACGCGCCGAGCGACGACAGTTTTCCGCCAGAACTTGCCGATTCCCATACCGGCGGCGCGCGCTTTTGTCCGAGGCTGGCCGTGACAGGCACGCCGCACTCGGGGCAGTTGGCCCCGTCCGGGAGCCCGTTGAGCGTGTACCCGCAGAACTCGCAGAGCAGATCGCTCTCGGCGGGAACCAGCGGCGCGACGCGTGTCATGACCAATGGTATACTTCCGCGCGACGGGATTTCTGTGACGCAAACTTTTCGCGATTTCTCGAGGACAATGACGGGCCTGGCGCTCGCGGCGTCGGTCACGCTGATCGGTTGCGAACGATCGCCATCGCCGCCGCCGACGGTTTCCAATCCGGTCGCGACGGCGCCCTCGGCGACGAGCGAACCGGCGTCGACGCTGCCTTCGACCGTTCCCGTCGCGACGCTCCCGTCGGTCTCGACCATCAACATCAACGGCCACACGACGATCTTCCCAGCCGCCCGCGTGCGCCTGGAGGAAGAGAACGGTCATATCGTCGCGCTGCTGTTTAGCGATGACCCGCGCGAGGCGCTGCGCGACAGCTATACCGGCAACAGCTTCTATCTCAAGATGGAGCTGGACATCACCGACGCCGACCAGCTCGCGCAGGCGGAGTGGCATTTCCAGATGCCGACGGTCGCGCAGCGCGAGGATTCGCCGTACGGCATCTATCTCAGCGGCCGGCAAGTGCAGTTGCAGCCCTTCGACGTGCGGGCGCGATTCAAGCCGGACGCGAAGGGGGCGACGGTGCTGCTCTCGGGTCAGTTCGAGATGAGCAGCGGCGACAAAGCCCCCGCTGCGGATCGCGGACCGGCACAGGTGGTGCCGGTGGCGGCACAGCTGAGCGCGCAGGTCGAGAAGAAGATCCCCGGAACAAAGTAATCTATGTGGCTCGGGCATCTTGCCCGAGCGCTTGCGGCAAGAGCCGCTCCGCGGGAACGCTCGGACGAGACGCCCAAGCCACATAGTCCGCGCGCCTGCGCGAGAAGCACGAGGAGCGCGGGATCACACCGCCGCAGGCGCCGCGGCGGCCGCGGGCGTTGCCGTCGCGGCGGTCGCCTTCTTGGGCTCATCCGCTTTTTTCCCGTACGTCCTCGCGCGCGGAACGACCAGGCTCGTATCGACCGGGCCGTAGCTGATCTGCGCCGAACTGTCCGCGGCGTTGTAGGTTGCGATCGTCGCCTTGAGGAACTCCGCGTCGTGGCGATCCGGGAACGCCGGCTTGTAATGCGCGCCGCGGCTTTCGTTGCGGAGCAGCGCGCCCTTCAAGATCGCCTCGGCGAGGATGATCATGTCCCTTGTCGCTCGGGCGAACGACAGGTTCTGATTCGTCCACATGCCGGTGTCGGAGAGCTTGACGCGCTGGTAGCGCTGCTTCCACTCCTCGCACTTGACCAGCGTCTCCTCGAGCTTTTCGTTGTGCCGGACGACGGTGCAGTTGTTGGTCATCCACACGCCCATCTCCTGCCACAGCAGGTACGGGTTCTCATCGCCCTGGTTGTTGACCAGCCAGTTCTGCTTCTCGGTCTCCTGCTTGACGCCCGCGTCGAACGCCGACTGCGGCAGGTCCGCTGCGGCGATCTTCACGACGTCGGTGATGTAGTTCTTGATGCAGCTTCCGCCAAAGAGACCATCGAAGATGCAACTCAGCAACGAGTTGGCGCCGAGGCGATTGGCGCCGTGATACGCGAAGCTGACCTCACCCATCGCGTAGAGCCCGGGGAGGTTGGTCATCATGTTGCTCGGGTCGCCTTTTTTCAGGCCGCCCGTCTTTTCGTCCTTCGTGAAGCCCGCCCACAGCCCGCCCATGGAATAGTGGACGGCGGGGAAGATCTTCATCGGCTCATCGAGCGGATCGGTGCCGACGAACTTTTCGTAGATCTCGAGAATGCCTTCGAGCTTGTTGAGGATCGCCTGACGGCCGATGCGCTTCACCTCGTCGCGGAGATCGAGGTAGACCATGTTCCCGCCCCCGACGCCGAGCCCCTCCTGGCAGACCTGGAAGATCTCGCGCGTGGCGATGTCGCGCGGGACGATGTTGCCGTACTTGGGGTAGCGCTCTTCGAGGAAGTAATAGCGTTCGGATTCGGGGATGTCGTTGGGCCGGCGCTTGTCGCCCGGCGTGCGCGGGACCCAGATGCGGCCGCCTTCGCCGCGCGCGCTCTCGGAGATCAGGCGGCACTTGTCCTCGCCGGGGATGGCGGTGGGGTGGACCTGCATCATCTCCGGATTTGCGTACTTCGCGCCCGCCTGATAGCAGCGTGAAGCGGCGCCGCCGGTGCAGATGACGGACATTGTTGACTTGCCGAAGATCAAACCGTTGCCGCCCGTCGCCATGACGACGGCGTCGGCGCGGAACGCGCGGATCTGCATCGTCCGCATGTCCTGGGCGACGATGCCGACGCACGAGCCGTCGTGGATGATCGGCCAGAGGAATTCCCAGAACTCGTACTTGTTGACGCGTCCTTCCGATTCCCACCGGCGGGTCTGCTCGTCGAGCGCGTAGAGGAGTTGCTGCCCGGTCGTCGCGCCGGCGAAAAACGTCCGCCTGAACAGCGATCCGCCGAAGAGGCGAAGGGCGCGCTGGCCCTCGCGCGTGCGGTTGAAGGGCACTCCCATGCGGTCGAGCAGGTCGATGATCTTCGGCGCCCAGTTGGCCATCTCGAGCACCGGCGGCTGATCGGCGAGATAGTCTCCGCCGAGGACGGTCTCGTCGAAGTGCTCCCACTCGGAATACCCCTGCTGGCGGGCGATCTCGTTGCACGCGTTGATCCCGCCTTGCGCGCAAACAGAATGCGATCGCTTCACCGGGACCATCGAGAACAGATCGACGTTGACGCCTTCTTCGGCGAGTTTGATGGTGCAAGCCAGGCCGGCGAGTCCGCCGCCGACGACGATCACGCGTTTTTTACTTGGTGTTGCCATGTTTTTCGTAGCATGGCCGTCTCGGCCATGCCTGTTCGACTTCTCTGAAAGCATGGGCGAGGACGCCCATGCTACGGAAAAAACCTACCACATTTCTTTGCCCAGATGGGCGCGCTTCTTGTGAATGAAGTGGAGGTGATGCTCGAGGTGCTCCACGACAGATTTCAGATAATCCCCGAGCGCGACGCGCCCGCGCTCGCTGTGGTTCCCGCCGCGTCGAAACGCACTTTCCGGCAGGCGTCGCAGCACCTCCGCGAATGACTTGCGGTTCAGCGCCACGATCTGCACCGCGGCATCCGCCGGCTGCTCGTGATAGAAGAGGTTGGCGGCGAACTTGCTCTCGTCGTACCCGACGAGCGCGGGATTTTCCTCGGCGATCATCCGCTTCATCCGGTCGGTCGAGATCAGTTCACTGTCCATGCAGTGGATGACGACCTGCTGGATCGACCAGAGCCCGACGTTGGCATCGGCCGGCGGCACGACCAGCAGATCCTCGCGCGTCAGCCCGCGGATGGCGAGAGAAAGCTTTTCGGCGCCGTCGGTGTATTTTTCGATGAGCTCGCGGTTCATGTTCCGTGCACCGTCACAGTCTGCCCGGTCGCCGGCTGCGCGAGCGCGTCGTTCTGCGACGCGATCAATGCCGTCATGCCGAAGATGAACGTCAGCACGAACAGTCCCGCGCACGCGTAGCCCCAGCGCCGCTGCGCATCGGCGCTGATCGTCAGCCCCCAGGTGATCGCCGCCGTCCAGAATCCGTTCGCCAAGTGATAGCACGAGGCGAGGATGCCCAGCGGAGAGATGAACCACGGGATGATGAAGCTCACGCCCATGTGCCGGTGGACGGTGGCGGCGGCGTTGTGCGGGTCGAAGCTGAGGTTCTGGCCGAACAGGCCGTACTTCAGCGAAAAGACGTGGAAGACCATAAAACAGACGATGATGATCGCGCTGATCCGCTGCAGCAGGTAGAACCAGTTCTTCGCGTAGGGGTAGTTGGCGACGTTGGGCTGGCCGGTGACGGTGATGTAAATGCCGTAGACCGTGTGATACAGGATCGGCAGGTAGATGAAGGCCCACTCGATCGCCCAGAGCAGCGGGAGGTCGTGGATCTTGTTCACCTGCACCTGGTAGACCGTGCCGAGCTGCGCGATGCTGGCGTTGACGAGCAGGTGAACGACCAGATACCCGCCGAACACGATCCCCGTCAGCGAGTGCAATCTTCTGAGCAAAAAGTGATAACGCCCCCCGAGCAGCGGGGCGGTGTAATCGGGTGCGACTGCGGTGGACACGCTTGTCTCCTGACCTTCGGTGTTTTGCCTCGAAATTCGAAGCCGCGGCGGATTATAGGGAAACCCGCCCGCCCGCTCTACGCCTGCGCTGTGTGAAGTAAACCCCTTAGTAACTTTACTCATTGCGAAAACAAGCGTTTCGCTATGATTTTTGTCGCATATCGCTGAACCTCGGGCACCAGGTTCAGCCCCGCGCGGATGCGATGTCGCAAACCCCGGGGCGTCGGACGGTGTCACGCGCAAGACGTGTCGCGTGGGAGCGACTCGGCCGGCGTGCGTCGAACACGTAGGAGTCGGGGCTATGGCTACGGGCAAGATCAAATGGTTCAACGACCAGAAGGGATTCGGATTCATCGCCGACGATTCAGGCGGCGACGACGTCTTCGTGCACTTCTCGGCCGTTGAGATGGATGGGTTCAAGAGCCTCAAGGAAGGGCAATCGGTCGAGTACGAGGCCGAGTCGTCCGGGAAGGGACTCAAGGCGACGAAGGTGGTGCCGAAGTAAGTGCTCGGCGACGCCGCAACGCGCAACATCGAATGAGCCGTCCCTTTTGCGGGACGGTTTTTATTTTGCCGCGATCGGATGCAGATGCGCATCAACGCCGTCGGCTTGTAATCGTTCGATCATGACGGCGGAGTCGATCGAGAACTCCCCGACGCGCATGCGGCGGAGCTGCGTCAGATAGCCGCCGACGTTCAGCGCTTCGCCCAGATCGCGCGCGATCGAGCGGATGTACGTCCCGCGGCCGCTGTCAATTCGCAGGCGAAGCAGCGGCCAGCAGAAGTCGAGAAGCTCGATGCCGTAGACGTGTACCGTTCGCGGCTCGAGCTTCACCTCCCCGCCGCGCCGCGCGACGTCATACGCGCGCCGTCCGTCGATCTTCATCGCGCTGTACGCCGGCGGACGCTGCTGAATCGCGCCGGTGAACATCGGCAGCCTGCCTTGAATCTGCTCGACGGAGACGGGCGTCACGATCGCTTGTGGCCACGGCTGCTCGGGTGATTCCGGATCGTCGGTCGCGGTCGTGGCTCCGAACTTGATCGTGGTCTGGTACTGCTTGGGCTGGTCCATCAGCCGCTCGCATTGCTTTGTGGCCTTTCCGATCAGCAGCAGAAGCACCCCGGTGGCGAAGGGATCGAGCGTCCCGGCGTGGCCGATCTTCGTCCCCCGCGGCAGAAGCCGCTTCACTTGATCGACCGCGCGAGCCGAAGAAATGCCCGCCGGCTTATCCAGATTGATCACGCCGCTGATGGGATTGAGTGATTGAGTCATCGGGTCATTGAGTCATTGATACCGACGCTACGTCGCATTCCACAATGGCTCAATGACCCGATGACTCGATGCCCCGACGACTCGATGGCGCAATTCCGCACATTGAGCGATTCCATCAGACCCAGTAACTTTCAACCGGCGAGCGCCGCCACGTATGGTCTGGGACAAACCCCGCATCAAGGCCGAGCTCAAACGCCTGTATAAAAAGGGGGCGAACCTCTCGTACAACGCGCTGGCGGGGAAACAACAGTCGCTGGTGTCGGCGGCGGCATATCACTTCGGATCATACCGGTCGGCGGTGGAAGCGGCGGGGATCGACTACGCCGTCGTCAGCCGACGCCCGCGCTGGACAAAGCAGGCGATCATCCGGCTGATCAAGGAAGCGCGTCGCGCCGGGGACGATCTGCACTGGTCGGCGGTGACGAAGCGCCGCGACGAGCTCGGCCGCGCCGCGTTCGCAAGCCTGCAGCCGCGATTGTTCGGACGATGGGACCGCGCGCTCTCCGCCGCCGGGCTCGATGCGGACGACGTCAGCCGCTATCGCCGCTGGGACCGCAACACCGTCGCCTTCGAGCTCCGCGCCCGCGCGATGGACGATGAGCCGCTCAACAGCGGCGCGATCCAGCAGGACGATTCAGGATTACACGCGGCGGCGGTTCGTCATTTCGGCAGCTACGACCGCGCGCTGCGGGCGGCGAAGGTGAATCCCGACGACGTCCGCCGTCGACGCGCGTGGACCAGGAAGGACGTCATCGAAGCGCTGAAATCCGCGAAACGCGAAGGGAAGCACCTGGCCGACTCGGCCGTGCGACGGGAAGATCCCGCGCTTTACGGCGCGGCCGTGCGGCTCTTTGGCACCTTCACCGCCGCGAGGGATGCGGCTCGCATCAATCTGAAACGAAGGTAGGGGCGAGGCCGGCCTCGCCTTCTCTTCGGATTGCGACGACAAGCAAAGGGCGAAGAAGACTCTTCGGATCTGGCGCAAAATGCGCGATTCGCAAATGCGGGCGAGGCCGGCCTCGCCCCTGCAGCAGAGGGTCGAGAGAGAGCTCTGTCAGCCTTTGTATCCTTTGGGATGTTTGCTGAACCAGTTCCACGCCGAGCGGATGATCGTCTCGGGGTCCTTGTGCTTCGCTTCCCAGCCGAGGACCTGCCTGGCCTTCGATGGATCGGCGTAGAGTGCGACCGCGTCACCCGCCCGGCGGGGGCCTTCCTCTACGGCGACCTTCTTCCCGGTCACCTTCTCGACCGTCGCGATGATCTCGCGGTTGCTGAACCCGCGGCCGGTGCCGAGGTTCAGGTAAATCGGCTCGTCCGGCTTGAGCTTCTCCATCGCCAGGATGTGAGCATCCGCCAGGTCTTCGACGTGAATGTAGTCGCGCACGTTCGTTCCGTCCGGCGTGGGGTAATCGGTGCCGAAGAGCTGCAGCGCGGGACGAAGGCCCATCGCGACCTGAATCGTCACGGGAATCAGGTGTGTTTCCGGGTCGTGATCCTCGCCGATCGTTCCATCGAGCGCGCAGCCCGAGGCGTTGAAGTACCGCAGCGCGGCGAAGCTGAAATTTTTATTCGCGATGATCTGATCCGCCAGGATTTGCTCGACCATCAGCTTCGATCGGCCGTAGGGCGAGACGGGACGCTTAGGCTCATCCTCCGTGATCGGCACGCGCTCCGGATCGCCATAGGTCGCGCAAGTGCTGCTGAAAACGAAACGGCTCACGCCGACCTCCTGCATGCATTGCAGCACCGCGATGGTCGTGGCGACGTTGTTCCAGTAGTACATCAGCGGCTTTTCGACGCTCTCGCCGACGTACGCGTACGCGGCGAAGTGCATGACGCAGTCGATCTTGTGATCGCGCAGGGTTTGCGTGAGCTTGGTGCGGTCGTTCAGGTCCGAGAATACCGCGGGAACTTTGAGGATCTCCACGACCTGCTGATGCCCGCGCGAGAGGTTGTCGTAAATGACCGGCGCATGGCCCGCCTCCTTGAGCCGCTTGACTGTGTGTGAACCGATATACCCCGCTCCGCCGGCGACCAGCACGTTCATCTTTACCACGCTCCAATATTCAAGTGTCGGTTGAAGTCGCGACGACTATAGCTCAGAGCGGCGTCTCGCGCACAGGGATGTTCCGAGCACGGCGCCGCTGCACGAGTTCTGCACGCACGCAGTTGAGGAGCCCTCATGCGTCGCACGCGCGTCCGCAGGTCATCATCAGCAGCCGCCGCGGCGGGAGCCGCTTGCGTCTTCGCCACCGTCGGCATCGTCTCGCACGCCAACGCCGATCCCGTCGACTTCCATATCGTCTCGAACAGCGTCAGCGTCGACCGCGCCAAGAACAGCGCGACGTTCACGCTCACCTTCGATCAGAAGCCCGACTTCGTCGCGGTCGACAACGGCCAGCCCGACGCGTTCCAGTACGAGATCGACGCCGACTCCACCAGCATGGGCCGCACGATCGGCTTCAACGACGTCGATGCGGTCGTTCGCGGCGGAGAGATTTTCGAAGGCAAGGGCCTCCCCGTCCGCAGCCCCAGCGGCGACGGCGGCTCGAACTCCGGCGGGTGGGGCCCGGTCAAAGCGCTGCTCCCGTTCCAAACCAGCGGCGACAGCGTCCAGTTCACGACCGACCTCGGCACGATCGGCGACAACGGCGACGGCCAGTTCCGCTATCGTGTCTTCACCACCCAGAACGGCACGTTCACCGGACAGGTCGTCGGCGCGGTCATCCCGCTGCCCGCGGCGGTCTGGACGGGTTTGACGATGCTGGGCGGAATCGGCGTCTTCCGGCAGATCCGGCGGCTTCCGCGGATCCTCTAGCACATCCGCAACGATCGATTGGGAAGGATGGATGCGCGGCGCGAGCGAAACTCGCGCCGCTTTTTGTTTTGCATGCTTTGAAAATCCCGCACCGTCATCCTGAGAGGGTTTGTTAAGAAGCGCGACGGTCCCAGGATAACCTCCAACGGAGATCAAACGTTCACTTGCTTCCCTCCGGAAGCAATCTCCCCGATTCGCGCAACCGTTTAAACGTGCTGCGGCGAAGCTTGAAGTACGGTTTGCTGATCACACGGTGAATCCGAACGAGACTGCTGCGCCGCGCGACCGCTTCCCGCTCGCCTTCCGTCAGCTCGTCCGGACGCAGGCGCTTCTTCTGCTTCAGCACGTGATAGATGTCGGCGCGCTGGAGGCGGCGGAGGAACCAGCGGTTGACGAAGTTGCCGCCCAGCTCGTGCAGATCCCAACTGATCTGAAAATCGATCAGATGCGGGAGCCCGTCGTCGCCGAGCAGGATGTTCTCGGGCTTGTTCGCGTCCACGTAAGCGATGCCGCGACGGTGCAATTCGAGCATGAGGCCGCGGAGGTGATCGAAAAACCCGTCCGGCACCGGCCGTTCTTTGCTCAGCGGCGCACCGGGCGCGAAGGCGTGAAGGAACCCTGTCAGCCCGACGCGCCCGATGACCGTCGGCACGTTCGGCAGATCGCTCAAGCGGGTGTAGAAGCGGATCTCGCGCCTGCACAGCCAGCGGCCGACCCATTCGAACGGCACGCCGGCGAAAGGCTCGGTCCGGCCCATCTTCAGCACGGCACGTTCGCCGTGGCCGTTCTCGTAGAAGCCGGTGACGGCCCAAAAGTCGTGCTTGTGCGTCCGGGTGAGCCGCCAGGTGACGCCGTCGAGGTCCAGCGTCTCAGGGAGATTCTTCTTCCCGAGCGCGCGCATGGAATAAGCCGGTGGCCGCTTCCCCGGCTGATCCAGGGAGAGATGTTTGTCCGCCGCCTCCGCCACGATCGTGGCGAATTATACGTCCGCGACTACTTCTTCCCCATCGCGCGCTGGCGGCGAAAGAAATTCTTCAGCAGCTCGGCGCACTCATCGGCGAGGACGCCTTCCTCCACGACGACGCGATGGTTCAGCCGATCGTCTTCGCAAAGGCGATACAGCGTCCGCACCGCGCCCGCTTTCGGATCGGCGCAGCCGTAGACCAATCGCGGCACGCGCGCGTTCACGATCGCGCCCGCGCACATCGGACACGGTTCCAGCGTGACGACCAGAGCACAATCGATCAGTCGCCAGCTCTTGAGCTCGCGTGCGGCCTGTTGCAGCGCGATGATCTCCGCGTGCGCGGTCGGATCGTGATCCGTCTCGCGCCGATTGTGCCCGCGGCCGATAACCTTCTGCGCAGGTTCATGAACGACGATCGCGCCGATCGGCACTTCGTCCGCGGCCAGAGCCTTGTTCGCTTCGGCGATCGCCGCGCGCATCCAGATTTGGTTTTGCGGCGCGCTCGCGCTCACGCGACAGGGATGACTTGTGTGACTTCCGGCACCTTGTCGCGCAGGTTGCGCTCGATGCCCATTTGCAGGGTCATCGTGCTGCTCGGGCAGCCGTGACAGGCGCCGTGAAAGCGGATGGAGACGACGCCATCGCCGGTGACGTCCACCAGCTCGATGTCCCCGCCGTCCGCCTGCACCGCCGGGCGGATCAGGTTGATCACGCCTTGAACGCGATCGCGGAGCGGGGGATTCTGGACGGCGGTCGGCGCGGTGGTAGCGGGCATAATGACGTCTCCGGGGCGAATTATACGCCGTCGCATTGTCGAAACAATACAGCGGACAAAAATATCGGTTATTTGGACGCGGCGGTTGTCGGTTTGGTGGCCGCGTCCGACGCGGCGGGGCCGGCGCCTTTGAGGAAGCGAGCGGTGCGATCGCCGGCGTGATAATAGAAGCCGCCTTCGACGCCTTGCCACTGGTCGATGCCCGCAGGGACCACGATGTCGGGGTCCTGGTCCATCTTGAAGCTCTCGGACTCGCCGCCACGATAACGCCCGTACGCCAGCAGGCGGTAGTGGGTGCTCGCCGCGCGGGGCGGCGGCTGGTTTGCGTTTCCACCCGGTTGATCCAGCGCGACGAAGTGCATCTTGCCGATGAAGGCGTCAACCAGCCACGGCGGACGATACGAACTTGGCGGCGGCGACCAGGTCGGCGGGTTCTTCTTCAGCGGATCGATGTTCACCGGCAGCACCTGGTGAAGCGAGATGACGTACATCTGGGTGCCGACGGTGCGCAGATAGGTGCTCGCATCGGTCGTCGGAAGATTCTTGTCCGAATCCGGAACCAACCCGGACTCGGTCGAATACTCGCGCACCATCCGCCCGCCGTCGCTCAACGCGAAGATCCGACCGGAGGCGATGATGAGCTGTTCGGGCAGGGCCATTCCGGTGAAGATGGCGTTGCCCGCATTGCCGGCGGGACCGTCGCCGAACTTCAGCGCCTTGCCGGAATCGAACAGGTCCTTGGCGCACAGGCGATCGGGCAAGGTCCAGACGAGGGTTCCGTCGGCGGCGAGCGCCATGTTGAGCGGAAGCTGCCCGTCGGTGCTGGCGTAGCCGCGGCGCATGACCGGAAGCCCGTTGAAGGCGTCCAGCGCGACGATCTGCATGCCGTAATCGTCGTTGAAGCGCGCGGCGACGAAGTCGTCGGAGGCGACCATCTGCAGCAGCGCCGAATCGCCGACGCGCGTCTGCCACGCGATCTTGCCGTTGTTCAATTCGAAAGCCGCGATACGACCGGTAGTGGTGCCGACGACGATGCGGTCGCCGACCGGGCGAAGGTGTGCGATGTGCTCGGCGGCGCCGTCGCCGCCTCCTGCGGCAGCGCGCATCTGCTGTTGCTGCTGCTGCGCCAGCAAAAGCTGAAGCCGCTGCCGCCGTGCGAATTGCACTTGTTGGTTGTCCAGGATCGCAGCGCCCGGGCCGACGATGACCTGCGGCCCGCCCGCCGCCGCCGGCGCGTCGTCGCCATCGGTGACCCGCGCGATTTCGACATCGTTCTGCGGCATGTCGGCGGGAGCGAGTGATTTCACCTCCTGCTGCCAGACGATCAAACCGTTGTCGCCGCGAATCAACGCGACCTTCTCCCCGTTCCAGGCGACCAGATCATCGCCGACCCAGACGCCGAACGGCTTGGACGCGAACTTCGCCGATTCGGCGCGCGCCGCGGGCTCCCCCGCGCCGACGGGATAAATGGCGATCCCGGTGCTCTTGCTCCAGGTAACGACGCGGTCGTTGCGCGTGAGCGCGCGCAGCTCGTGCGGCGGTGGAAGCACCAGCGCGTCGACATCGCGGATGATCGTTTCGGGCGTCTCCGGGAGGAACGGCTTGGGCTTGTGTCCCGGTTCCTGTCGAGGCAGACGGAAATCCGGCAGCGACGCCTGCTCCAGCCGCGCCGCGTACTTCTGCAGCAGCTCGACCGCCGCGCCGAAGCTGACGTCTTCGATCGTGCTCCCATCGGGCAGGCGCAGCGGACGCGCAATCTGCGCGGTGCCTTGCAGCGCCTTTACGCCTTCGTTCAATCGGCCGATCGCCACCTCCACACCGCCGGGAAGCGCGAGATAGCAATGCGCCATCGCCTCGATCACGCGCGGCTTGTCGATCACGTCGCGGTACTTGCGATAGAGCTGGTTGAGCACCTGCGTGGCGGGGCGCAGCTGGCCGGTGGCTTCATAAGCGTCGGCGGCGGCGAGCATCGCCTGCGGGGCGACCCGCGCGTTGGGGTACGTCTGCGCGACCGCGAGCATCTGCGCCGGATCGTTCGCCTGCTTCGCCTTGGCGAACGCTTCCGTGGCCGCCTGCTCGAAGGGCTGATAGGCCGACGGATCGGACTTCAGCCGCTCGCGGATGGATGATTCGGCGATCAGCGAGGCGAGCGTCATTCCCGAGCCGTCCTCCGCCGGCACGTTCACGCCGCGGTATTGCGGGCTGGAGAGGATCTCCTGGTACAGCCGCACTTCCGACGCGAAGTCGTGCTGATTACGACTGAACCGCGCGCGGCTGAGGCGATAGGCGACCTGCTGCGCGGGACTATAAGCCGCCGCGCCTGCTCGGTCGTACATCGCCGCCGCGCGAGATGGATCGGAAGCGCCCGCCTTGGGATCGACGAAACGCTCCGCGAAGGTGAGCGCGCGGGAGAAGGCGCGGTCGCGTTCCGCCCCCGGCCGCATCGCGTTCATCCCGCCGAGCAACCCGATCGCCTCGTCCAGCTTCTGCACCGCCGGATCGAACTGACCCGCGGCGAAGAGCGTCTCGGCGTATTTGAGCCGCGGCGTCGGGTCGTTTGGTGCGGCGGCTATTTGCTGGTCGAGCTTCGCGCGGGCCAGCGAGAGGTCACTATAGATGTCGATGCTGTCTGATCCCGCGACGATGACCTGATCTTGCGTGACCAGCACGTTCCCCGGTCCCTGTCCGCTCGGCCACGCGCCGTTCTTCGGATAGACCTCGACAACGCGGCCGTCCGACATCTGCAATCGGCGGATGTTCCAGCGCGTGGGGACGAACACAGACTCGTGAGTGACAAAGGCTCGCCCGCGAATGGTGTCCTTGTCGTCCTTATCGGTCACATTTGGATCACCCGTCGGCGGGGAGATTCTCGCGTACCACGCGCGATTGTTGTCGGGCTTCTGTGCGTCATAGATTGACCAGTTCACGCAGAAGACCTGGCTGAGAGACGCGATCAGCAGCTTGTCGCGCAAGACTCCCAGCAACGTGTCGGCGTCGTCGAATTCAGCCGTCGGGATCCGCTTGATCTGCTCGCCGCTGCCGGCGTCCAAGATGAACAGGTTGTCGCTGTCGGTCGGGAGCGCAAACACTTTGCCGTCCCGGACGATGACCGGATTCTGAGCCCAGGGCTTGCGCGAGCCCGGCAGGTTGACCTGCACGCCCTGACCCTGGAAGCCGCCCATGTAGTTCGGCGTCGCGGGCTGCTTGGGATAGACGCTGAGCCACGCGATGGTGCCGGCGTACGCATCGACGGCGGCGACGGCGCCGAGATTCGTGCACGCGTAGACGCGCCCGCCCGCGTACGCCAGGTGCGAGACGACGTCCGACAGCACCGGCGGGATGCCGTTGAAGTTGTCGCCCGGCGCGTTGCCGCTGGCGAGATAGCACGACCAGCGCAGCTTCCCGTCGGCGAGGTTGAAGCAGAGCACGTACGCGTCTTCGAACTGCATCGGTTTCCCGCCGCGCGCGCAGACGTAGACGTTGTCGCCGACGACCAGCGGCGAGCCGCTCAGGTCGAGCGTGCGCAGGTCTTTCTGCGATTCGGGGAACTGCCTGGGCCAGATCGACCACTTGACCGCGCCGCTCGTGCGATCGAGGCAATCGAGATGGCTCTCGTGCGTGCTCACGACCACGCCGGCCGCTTCGTCCAGCGTGCGCGGCGCGGGCTGGCCGAGCACGGCCAGGACCGCGTTGTCGCTCACCGTCACCGTCATTTGCAAATTGCCCGTCGCTTCCAGCGCTTCATTCTTCGAGGCGAAGCGCTGCCGCGCGCCGGTGCCGTAGGTGATCGCCCAACCCGGCAGCGGCAGACCGCTGTCGACGCTGGCGGCGTAGACGCGCTTGTTGTCCTGGTAGAACAGCTCGCCGCGATCGACCGACGGCATGATGCCCAGCCCGAGGCCCAGCTCGCGGCTGCGCTTGTCGGCGTCATCCGTCGCGCGTCGGCGGTCGGCGGGCATCGGGAGGGCGCGCGAGCGGACGACCGGGATCTCCGCGACCTTCGCGCCGGGCTGTCCGTTGGCATTGGGGACGCGGCCGCGCGATGCGTCCCCGCCGAAGATCGGCCACGAGTCCGCGTCCGCCCCCCCGCGCGCGACCGGCGGGGGGGAGGCCAGCATCTTCCCCAGCTCGTCAGCGAGCACGACGTCCCGCCCGCGCACGCGGCCGACGGCGCCGGCGTGATTCTTCTTCAGGTCGTCGAGCTTGGCGCGGGCCGCTTCCTCATCGCCCGCCAGGTGCAGCGCCAGCGCGGTGCGGAAGATCACCTTCGCCACATCGGCTCCCAGGCCGGGGTGATTGTCGAGCAGCCGCTGCCCGATCCACGCGGCGGCGGAGAACTCGCCGTTCTCGATGTAAAGCTCCATCAGCCGAAGTGCGGCGGTCTTCGCCGCATCGGTGGCGAAGTAGAGCTGGATGACCCGATTGAGCGCGGCGACGTCGTCGCTCCCCGCCGATTCCAGCAGCGCCGCCGCCGGCGCCTCGTATCGGCCGCGATAGACGCGAAGCCCATCGTCATTCCACTTGCCCAGACGCCGCTGCACTTCGAGCACGACGCTGGAGTAGCGCGTGGTGATGCCGTTCTCCGCGGTGGCGGTGGGGACGACGCGGTCGGCGTACTTCTGAACGATCTCCTGGTAGACGTCGGCGGATTTGTCCCACTCCTTGAGCCGCTCCATCCGCTCGGCCAGCGCCAGTTTCTCGCCGGCGACGGCGGAATCGCGCACGTAGACGCTCTGTCGCGCGCGATCGCTCGGACCGGGACCGAACGCGCGCTGCGCCAGAGCGACCGGCGCCGCCGCGAGCAGAGCAGTGACTACGATCGCCTCGATGCGCAAGGTCATGACGAGTACGTCTCCGACTCACGTGCCGAAGTATCGGCCCCAGATCGGTTTCAGCCGCTCGATCTCATCGGCCGCGATCTTCGATTTGTCCGACCAGACCGCCAGCTCCAGCGCACTGCTCGCCGGGCACTGCCGAAGTTGATCGCGACGCTTGTCCATGATCTCGACCGCCCGCCGCACGAGCGCGATCGCGTTTGCCGTTGCGGCTTTCAGGTTCCCGAGAATCTCCTTCAGCAGCAGGTGCGGATCGACCTTCTCCTGCTGCTCCTTCGCGTCCGCCAGCGCCGGCTTCTGCCGCCAGCAATCATAGTCCGTGACCAGCGCGACCAGCGCGTACGGAATCTCCGCTTCGCGCGCTAATTTTGCCTCGGGCATCGCGGTCATGCCGATCAGATCTGCGCCCCAGAGTCGGTGCATGAGGCTCTCCGCGCGGGTGGAAAACGCCGGACCCTCCATCGCGACGTAGCACCCGCCGTCGTGCGCTTCGCCCGCTTCCCGCAGGATTTGACGCAGCAGCGGGCAGAAGGGTTCCGCGAATTCGACGTGTACCGCCGACTTTTCGAAAAAGCTGCTTGCCCGGCGGGTCGTGCGGTCGATGATCTGATCGGGGATGACGAGCTGTTTGGGCCTGTACTCCTCGCGCAGCGATCCGACCGCGCCGCTGGCGAGGATGTGCGTGCAGCCGAGCTGCTTGAGCGCGAAGAGGTTGGCGCGATAGGGCACCTGCGACGGGTTGAGCAGATGCCCCAGCCCGTGTCGCGCCAGCACGAGCAGCGGCACGCCCGCCCATTCGCCTTCGACGATTACATCGCTCGGCCGGCCGAACGGCGTGTCGATCTCATGACGCCGTCCCGCGTGCTCGAGCCCGAGCGCCTCGCCCAATCCCGTCCCGCCGATCAATCCCACGCGCAGTTCGCTCATAGACGCCGAAGGTAAAGCGATGACGTGCGATTCGCCAACAACTATCGTCCGACGCCAAACCGTGTCACAATAGCTGAGATCGCCGACGGAAGGAGAATCGGGACATGCGGGCGCGTTGGTTCATCGTGATGGCGTCGCTGACATTGGCGGGTTGCCTGGTGACCAGCAGCAACCAGGAGAAGACCACCGGCAACTACGTCGCCGAGAGCACCTTCTCGCAGATCGAGCCGGGCAAGACGACCGCCGGCTGGGTGAAGGCGACGCTCGGCGATCCGAGCGAGAAGAAACCGGTGCCGGAAACGAATTCAGAGGTCTGGAAGTACCAGTACACCGAGGTGAAAGAAGGCAACGGCGCGATCTTTTTGATCTTCGGCGGCTCGAGCAAGAAGGAGAAACAGGGGACGGCGTTCGTCGAGATCAAGGACGGGGTCGTGACGAACAAGTGGCGCGGCTGACACCATTACGTAAACAGTTCTTCTTGCTCCGGCGGATACGTCACCGTCTTTCCCTCCACGCGCGCGAACTTCGTCAGCTTGTGCTCGTTCGTCTTGCGCGCGCTCATGATGTCCATGACGCGCCACCCGCGCACCAGCAGCGCATCACTGATCAGTGAGCGATGACAGCGCCAGGGCACCGCCTCGGCGCACATCGTCGTCGTCGGCTGCGTCCGCGCGAGCTGCATTAGTTCCTCCAGGCCCTCTTCGAACGCCGGCGTCTGCATGTAGTCGGCGTAGCCGCGAAAGCTCTCGCTCCGCCAGCCCGAATTGATCGAGTCCTTCGTCGGCCGGCGCAGGCCGCCGAGCTGCCTGAAGGGGATGTACTCGATGTCGTGCTTGGGCAAGTGCCTGGCGAGATAATCTGCGCAGAAGTGGGGGAGCCGGCGGGATTTGGGGATCGTCCGCACGTCGGCGACGGCGCGCACGCCGTGCGATTGCAGGATCTCGACCAGCTCCTCGAACGTGCGCGTCGAGTGGCCGATCGTGAAAATCGTCTTGGCGCGGGCGCGGGGGTGGGGGCGGGCGCGGGGGGTGGCCATGTCAATTCGAATGATAGGTTCGCCGCGGGTACGATTGAACGAGCGAAAGTGCGAAACGGCTATCCGTTATTCCTGGACCTGCGCGATCGCCTCGTCGTCATAGTGGGCGGCGGGGCCGTCGCCGCGCGCAAGGCGGCGGGGGTGCTCGCGGCGGGCGCGACCCGCGTGCGCGTCGTGGCGCCGGAGCTGACGGCCGCGCTGCCGGAGTCGGTCGAGCGCGTGGCCGAACCGTACGCGCAGCGCCATCTCGACGGCGCCGGGCTCGTCTTCGCCGCGACCGACCGGGCTGACGTCAATGCCGCGGTGGTACGCGATGCGCATTCGGCGGGGCTGCTCGTCAACCGTGCCGACATCGGCGAAGACGACGCCGCCGCCGGCGATTTCACCGTTCCCGCGCTGCACCGTCGCGGCAACGTGACGGTCGCGGTGTCAATCGGCGGCGCGCCCGCGCTGGCGGCGAAGATCCGCGATCAGCTCGCGAGCGCCCTCGACGACCGCTGGAGCAAACTCGCCGATGCGAGCGAATCGCTGCGGCCGTGGGTCATCTCGAAAATGAGTGACCCGGACCGCCGCCGCGCCGCCCTGCGCGATCTCGCAGGTGATGAAGTCGCCGACCTGGCGCTTTCCAATGACGCCGTGCTGAGAGATTGGCTCATCGCGCGGTATCCTGAATTGCGCGACAGTCAGTCATAGCCATGCCGACCATTCCTCAACTCGCGCTTCTCCTGGTCGCGATCGTGCTGTTCGCCGTCGGCGGCGGGATGTCGATCGCGCGGGCGTGGGGCGAGCGGCCGGCCCTGCGCCTCGCCGCCGTCGCATGCCTGGTCGCCGGAATCGTCTCTTCGGCGATCGTGCTGGTCTGGCACGGCGCCACCCGCGGGGGATGGATCCCGATCGGCGATAATTTCGACGCGCTCATCTGGCTGGCGACGCTGCTGGCGCTGTTCATCCTCTACATCCAGCGTCACCGCCGCCTCGGCGTGCTCGACTGGTTCGTCATGCCGATCGTCATCCTGCTGCTGGGCGCGGCGATCATCTTCGGCCGCACCTCCGAGCGCGGCTACCACGACGTCGTCCGCAACGCCTGGTGGTGGGTGCACACCTTCAGCGCGTGGGGCGGATCGCTGGCGCTGGCGATCGCGGCGGCCAGCGGCGCGATGTACGTCTACGTCAGCCGCCGGCTGCGCAGCAAATCCCCCGTCGGCCCGCAGTTCGGAAGCCTCGAGCGGATGGAGCAGGTGACGATGCTCGCCGTCACGCTCGGCTTTGCGCTGCTGACCGTGGGCATGATCACCGGCGGCGTGCAGATGTTCGCCGAAGGGAAACACACGCCGATCGCGAAGGTGATCCTCGCGGTGGGCGTGTGGGTCGTCTACGCGATCGTGCTGCACGCGCCGATCAACCCGAGCTTCCGCGGCAGAAAGGTCGCGGTGCTCAGCGTCGTCGGGTTCGTCCTCCTGCTCGGCGTGCTGCTGACCGTCCTGCTGGTTCCGATGGGGGCGAGCTGACCCGTCATGCAGCGCCTGCTTCTGCTGGGACTGAATCACTCCACCGCGCCGCTTGAGGTGCGAGAGAGACTCGCCTTCACGCCCGATGAGCGCGCCGCCGCGCTCGGCGCGCTGCGCGAGAAGTTCGACGGCTGCGAAGCCGTCCTGCTCAATACCTGCAACCGCGTCGAGCTCTACGCCTCGCGCGCCGTCCACGGCCGCCCGACGCAGCAGGAGATGATCGACTTCCTCGCCGGCCTGCGCAGCGTGCCGGCCGATCGGCTCAAGCCGCACCTGTACCAGAAGGCCGAGCGCGAGGTCATCGAGCATTTGTTCTCGGTCGCGTCGTCGATCAACTCGATGGTGATCGGCGAGACGCAGATCATCGCGCAGGTGCGCGATGCGTACGAGGCCGCGCGCGACTCAGGCGCGGTCGGGGCGTCGCTCAACCCGCTTTTCCAGCGCGCCGTCGCCGTCGGCAAGCAGGTGATGAGCGAGACGAAAATCGCCGAGGGCCGCGTCAGCGTCGGGAGCGTCGCCGTCGATTGCGCCGGGCGGATCTTCGATCATTATCGCGACAAGACGGTGCTCTGCATCGGCGCCGGAAAGATGGCGGCGCTGGTGCTGCAAAGCTTCGCGGCGCTCAAGCCCAGGCGCATGCTGATCTGCAACCGCAGCCCGGAGAAAGCGCGGCAGCTCGCGAGCAAATTCGGGGGCGAAGCGGTGGCGTTCGAGCGGCTGGACGACCTGCTCGTCGCCGCCGACGTCGTCGTCAGCTCCACCGGCTCGCAGATCCCGATCATCACCAGATCGCGCTTCGACCCGCTGCGAAGAGCCCGGCGGTACCGCCCGATCTTCCTGATCGACATCGCGCTCCCGCGCGACGTCGAGGCGGCGGTGGGGGAGCTGACGAACGTCTACCTCTACAACATCGACGACCTCCAGCAGGTGGTCTCCAACACCCAATCGAAGCGATCGGAGGCCGTCGAGCACGCGCGGATGATCATCGCCGATCAGGTCGAGAAGTATCTGGCGTGGCACCGCGCCCGCGAGATGGGCCCGATGATCGATCGGCTCTTCAAGCGCCATCACGCGCTGGCGCAGGAGGAGGTCGAGCGCACGCTGCACAAGCTCGCCGGCGCCAGCGACGCCGACAAGGAGCAGATCGAAGAGCTCGCCCGCCGGATCGTCAACAAGCTCCTGCACGATCCCGTGCGCATGCTCCGCGACGGCGCGCACGGCGGGGCGGGCATGACGCCGTACCTCCACGCGATGGAAAAACTCTTCCAGCTCGAAGACCAGGAAGACGAGGACGATGGCAAAGGCGAACCTCCGCAGCAGCCGTAACCCGGCCGAAGCGTCGCCGGCGTCGTCTGCTGCGCCACAGCCGTGGCGGCGGCGGTGGATGGTCATCGCCGTCGCGATCGTCCTGTTGCTGATCCTGCTCGCGACGATCTCCGGGCCGTCGTGGAGCATCGTGCTCGATCGACTTTTCTCCGACGGTTCGGTGCTGCTCGCGTGGCTCGTGTCGGCTGCCGGATTCGGGACATTGCTGCGGATCCGCGCGGAGGACGATGAATCGTCGCGCCCGCTCACGATCGTTACGACAATCGCGGCCGGCATCGGCATTCTCAGCCTGCTCCAGCTTCTTCTCGGTCTCGCCGGTCAGCTTCATCGCGTCATCGCGATCGCGCTCGTCGCCGTCGGCATCGCGCTGCTCCTCTGGCGAGCGCGTCGGATCTCGCGAGAGGACGTCACGCGATGGCTGACCGCTCCGGCGGACGCCGAATGGCTCTGGCTTCTCGCAGTCCCCGCGCTGGCGATCGTCCTCGTCGCCGCGTTCGCCCCGCCGGGCATCCTCTGGGGCGATGAGCCGCACGGGTACGACGTGCTGGAATATCACCTTCAGCTCCCGCGCGAGTGGTACGAGCTGGGTCGGATCGTTCCGCTGCACCACAACGTCATCACCTATTTCCCGCACAACGTGGAGATGCAAAACCAGCAGGCGATGCAGCTCAAAGGGGGTTCGAGGGCCGGGATGTACCTCGCGCAGCTCATGCACGTGGCGATGACCGCGCTGAGCGTGGCGGCGGTCTACGCGACGGCGCGGCTGTTCGCGTCGAAGTGGCTCGCGATCCTCGTCGCGGTCGCGATGGCGAACGTGCCGTGGACGATGCTGCTGGCGCCGGTCGCGTACAACGAGGGCGGGGTGCTTCTCTTCGGCACGCTTGCGATCGCGTGGGTTCTGCGCGAATCAATCCCCGCGCTCCGCCGCGCTGCGCCCCGGGGCGCAGCGCAGCGGAGCGCGGGGACGCATTGTTCAAGCGCGTTCATCGCAGGAGTGATGACGGGTTTCGCGTGTGGATCAAAACTCCCCTCCGTCCCGCTGCTGCTCATCCCGCTCCCGATCATCCTGCTCGCCGCGACACGATCGGTCCGATCGGCGATCGTCCTCAGCCTCACTGCCTTGTTGACGTTTTCCCCGTGGCTGATCCGCAACGTCATCTGGGCGGGCAACCCCGTCTTCCCCGAAGCCCAGCACATGCTCGGCCACGCGCATTTCAGCCCCGCGCAGACGCAGCGATGGAACGAAGCGAACCACCAGGCGAAGTCGCCGCGATTGTCGGCACTGCGTGACCAGATCTTCCTCAACTGGCGCTTCGGTTATGTCATCATCCCGCTCGGAATGCTCGCCGTGCTGCTGACGATCCGTCGGCGCGAAGCGCAGATCCTTCTCGCGCTGCTGCTCGCGTGGCTGATCTTCTGGATCGCGCTGACGCACCTGCAGGGACGCTTCTACACCAGCGCGGCCCCGCTCGCGGCGATCGGGATCGCGCTACTTCAGCAACGATGGCAGCGTTACCTCGCCGCCGCGGTCGCGCTGTCGATCACAATCATCGGCCTCGCACTCACCGCCGGCGTGTTCGCGGAGAAAGTTTCGCCGCTGTGCAGCGCGCAGGTCCTCGGCATCGAAAGCTTCAAAGGAATCCTGCCGCAGGATGTGGAGGATGCGATCGCCGCCACGTCCGGGCCGATCGCGCTTGTCGGCGACGCCAGGGCGTTCCTCTATCAGGTGCCGACGTCGCGCTTGCGTTATCGAACGGTCTTCGACGTGGACGTGCAGGCGGATCAGTCGATCCTGGCAGCATGGCTTGGCAATCAGGAAGGCTCGCCGCTGGTGATCGTCGATCCGATGGAGTTGGAGCGGTTCTCGAGGACGTATTTCGGCATCCCGCCGCTCGGAAGTGATGTGCCGGGGCCGCGCGATCGCGTCTTCATGCTTGCGCCGTCGGCGGGGTTGGCGCAGGGGGTGCGTTGACGCGCTCGGCGAGCACGCGCTTGAGCAGCTTTCCCGTCGGCGTGTGGGGGAGATCGTTCTCCACGAACACCTCGCGCGGGATCTTCCACTGCACCATGCCTTTGCTGCGACAGAACTCGCGGATCTCGTCCGCCTTGATCGTCTGACCTTCCCTCGGGGTGATGAAGGCGACGACGACTTCGCCGCGCGACGGATCTTTCTTGCCCACCACGCCCGCCTCCCGCACCGCCGGATGCTGCAAAATCACTTCCTCGATCTCGCGCGGCGACGCCTTCTCGCCGGCGACGATGATCAGGTCCTTCTTGCGGCCGGTGATGTGGAGGTAGCCGTCGGAATCGACGAACCCGAGATCGCCGCTCTTGAAGTATCCGTCGGCGGTGAGCGCCTTCGCCGTCTCGTCGGGCAGATTGAAGTACCCCTTCATGATCATCGGGCCCTTGAGCCAGACTTCGCCGGTCTCGCCCTGCGGGAGCGCCTTGCCGTCTTCATCCGCGATGCGCACTTCCGCGCCGGGGAGCAATCGGCCGACCGAGCCGCCCTTGATCGCCCCGGGGACGTTGAACGCGATCGGGCCGATGGTCTCGGTCAGGCCGTAGCCTTCGTAGATCGGCTTGCCGAACTTCTTTTCCCAGTGCTCGCGGATGGTCGTCGGCAGCGGCTCGCCGCCGCTGATCGCCGCGTAGAGGCTCTTCACGTCCTCCGGGCCGGCGTCTTTCATGCGGAGCATCGCGCCGTACATGCTCGGCACCGCCGCGATGATCGAGAGCTGGTGCTCGCGGATCGCATTCACGACGGCGACGGGACTGAATCGCCCCTGGTAGACCACGCGCGAGCCGAGCTTCACCGGCGCGACCAGCGTCGCGAGCAATCCCGTCGAGTGAAACAGCGGCAGAATGCCGAGGAACGAATGGCTGCCCTTGAGTGACGCGTGCTGAATCGCCGCCTCGACGTCGCTGACGAGATTTCCGTACGTCAGTTGCACGCCCTTGGGCAGGCCGCTCGTCCCGCTCGTATACATGATGACCGCGATGTCGGACGACTGCGGCGAAGGAAACTTCGGCGTGATCGCCGCCGGCGGCATCTTCGCAAGCTGCGAGAGATCGACGATCTTGAGCGGCGTGTCTTTGAGCTTCCCGGCGAGCAGCGGGATGCTCACCACCGTGTCGATCCCGCTGTCGGCGATGATGTGCGCGACCTCGCGCTCGCCGAGCAGAAAGTTGATCGGCACCACGCCCTTGCCCGCCAGCAGCGTTCCGTAGAAACTGGCGGCGAAGCCCATCCCGGCGGGGAGCAGCAGGCCGACGCGGGGCTTGTCCGTCTGCACCGAAAGGTAAAGCCCCAATCCGGCGGCGGCGGCGGCGTACTGCTGCCAGGTGTAACGCCCCGTGTCGTCGATCACCGCCACTTCGTGCGGCTGACGGTCGGCATGTTGAAAGAGCGATTCGAAAAGCATGGTTAACCTTGTTAGCCGATACCTTACCTGACGGGAACTCGATGCGAAACGGTCACAAGTTCGCTGCCACCATCGTCGTTTTGAACTTGATAACGGGATGTGGCGGGGGTGCGAGCAAGAAGAGCACCACGTCGACGGGTGTCCGTCAGCAACCCGCCGCCGTACTCAATGCCGGTTATGCGGCGCTCGATGCCAGGGACTACAACGAAGCGATCGCCAAGGCGGATGAATTTCTCCTGAGCGCTCCGCACGGCCCCGGTTCCGCCGAGGCGCTCTATCTCAAGGGCCGCAGCTTCGAGGAAAAAACCGCCGGCGATCAGGCGGAGGCGAAGGCCAATCTTCAGTCGGCTCGCGCCGCCTACATCCAGGCGCTCGAGCAGATGCCCAGGCAGCCGCTCGAGGCGTACATCCGCGCGAGCCTCGCGAACGTCGCGTATTTTCAGGATGACTATCCCACCGCGATCAGTCAGTGGAGCGCCGCCTACGACAAGCTCGATAAGGACGATCTAAAGGCGTGGGCGTTATACCGGATCGGCCTGTCGCAACAGCGGCTGGGCCAATTCGCGCAGGCGGACCAGACCTTCGTCAACGTGCAGCAGCTTCACCCGAACACGGTCCCCGCGCAGCGGGCGCGCGAACATCAGGGCGCGCGAGCGTTCTTCGTCCAACTGGCGACCTTCGCATCCCCCGCCTCCGCCACGCGCGCCGCCGCCGAGCTGCAACGCCAGGGCGTCGCCGCCTCCACCGCCGCCGATTCCGCCGGGCATTCGGTGCTGCGGATCGGCCCGATCTCGTCCTACACTCAGGCGGCGTACTACAAAACCCGCTTTGCCGAGCAATATCCCGACGCGGTCGTTCTTCCATAACGCCGCCCCGCGCGGAATAATCCGCCCCCTCGCGGATACAGTATTGTGCTTCGCCGGCGCAACATCCCTGCGCCCGCCGGACCACCATTGACCTGCGACCCGAACCCATCATGACCCACTGGCTTCGCAATCTCGTCATCCTGCTCGTCCTGCTCGGCATCGTCGGCGCCGCCGCCGCCTGGTTCACGCGCGGATCGGAGCAGACCGGCTCGTTCAAGACCCAGCCCATCACCCGCGGCGACATCGCCGCCACCATCGGCGCCACCGGAACCGTCGAGCCCGAGGAAGTCATCGACGTCGGCGCGCAGGTCGCCGGGCGCATCACCGAGTTCGGCAAGGACAAGAACGGCAAGTCGATCGACTACGGCTCGCAGATCGAAGAGGGAATGATTTTGGCCCAGATCGATCCGATCCTCTATCAGTCCGATCTCGAATCCGCCAAAGCGCAATTCGAACAGGCGCAGGCGGGCGTGGCGCGGGCGCAAGCGGATTTGCTGCAGTTCCAGGCGAAGTTCAACCAGGCGAAGCGCGACTGGGACCGCGCTCAGAAGCTCGGCCCCTCCGATGCGCTGGCGCAGGTGGACTACGACGCCTATCAATCCGCCTTCGAATCCGCCAAGGCCAACGTCGCCGTCGGCGACGCCGCGGTGGTCCAGGCGCAGAAGGCGGTCGCGCAGGCGCAGGCGAGCGTCGATCGCGCCGTCCGCAACCTCGGCTACTGCACGATCTCCTCGCCCGTTAAAGGCGTCATCATCGACCGCCGCGTCAACATCGGACAGACGGTCGTTTCGAGCCTCAACGCCCCCAGCCTCTTCCTCATCGCCAAGGACCTGACCCGCATGCAGGTGTGGGCGTCGGTAAACGAAGCGGACATCGGCAACATTCATCCGGGGCAGCAAGTTGCGTTTACGGTGGACGCCTTCCCGAACCGCAAGTTCAAAGGAACCGTCGGCAAGGTGCGACTCAACGCGACGATGACGCAGAACGTCGTCACCTACACCGTCGAGATTGTCACCGACAACTCCGACGGCACGCTCCTCCCGTATCTGACGGCTAACGCAAACTTCCAGATCGCCAAGCACGAAGGCGTGCTAATCGTCCCCAACGCCGCGCTGCGCTGGAGTCCCAGCGACACCGAGCAGATCGCCCCCGACGCGCGCGACAAGTATCTCAACAAGGACGGCGCAGGCTCCGGCGCGACCACCGAACCCGCGACGCGCCACGGCAACTGGCAAGGTCCCAATTCACACGGCAGTGGCAGCTCCGCTGCCACTGGTGCCGGTTCCGGTGATAACGGAACAACCGAACGACCTTCGATGGGCCAGCGCTCTCACGGCACCATCTGGCTGGCGGACGGACAATTCGCGCGCCCGGTCCGCGTTCGTCTGGGCGTCACCGACGGCATCAACACCGAAGTCATCGCCGATGAGCTCAAGGAAGGCGCGCAAGTGATCGTCGGCGAAGCCGTCGCCGGCGCCGGCGGCGGCGACGACGCACGCAACCCGTTCGCGCCGCAGTTCCGCAGTCGACGCGGCCGGTAAACGAAATCGCCAGGCTGACATGGAACTCATCCGCCTAGACAACATCACCAAGACCTACCACCTCGGCGAGCTCGACGTGCCGGTGCTCAAGGGCATCACGCTCTCGATCAACCGCGGCGAGCTGGTCGCGCTGATGGGCGCATCCGGCTCGGGCAAGAGCACGCTGATGAACATCCTCGGCTGCCTCGATCATCCGACCAGCGGCCAATACTGGCTCGACGGCGAAGAGGTTTCGAACCTGTCATCCGACGGCCGCGCGAGAGTGCGCAACAAGAAGATCGGTTTCGTCTTCCAGAACTTTAACCTCCTCCCGCGCACCAGCGCGCTCGAGCAGGTGACCATGCCGCTCACGTACACGCACGCGAACCTCTCTGAATCCGAAGGCCGCGAGCGCGCCAAGGCATTGCTCGAGCGCGTCGGGCTCGGCGATCGCATGCACCACCAGCCGTCGCAGCTCTCCGGCGGACAGCAGCAGCGCGTCGCCATCGCGCGCGCGCTCATCAACAACCCGCCGCTGCTTTTTGCCGACGAGCCGACCGGCAACCTCGATTCCAAAACCAGCCGCGAAGTCCTCCAGATGTTCCAGCGGCTCAATGAAGAAGAAGGCATCACGATCATCCTCGTGACGCACGATTCGAACGTCGCCGCCACCGCCAAGCGCGCCATCCGCATCAGCGACGGCCTGATCGAAGCCGGCGCGTTCGGCGACATCAGTCAGGGCCACTCGCTCGCCGCGACACCGGCGGAGGTGGTCCGCTCATGAGGACCGCCGTCCGCACCTTCCAGACTTCGCTCCGTGCGCTCCGCCGCAACATCATGCGCTCGCTGCTGACGTGCATCGGCATCGTCATCGGGATCGCGGCGGTGATCGCGATGATCGAGATCGGCAACGGCGTCTCGACGCTCACCGCGCGCTCGATCGCGAGCCTGGGCGCCAACAACCTGCTCGTTCTCCCGGGGCAAGCCGCCAGCGGGGGGGTGAGCTGGGGTCAGGGAAGCGTCATGACGCTCACGCCGCAGGACGTCGATGCGATCATCCGCGAATGCGCCGCCGTCCGCGTCGCCGCGCCGGAGGTCCGCGGCAGCGGACAGGTCGTCTACGGCAACAAGAACTGGATCCCGATGCAGATCACCGGCACCACGCCGGCGTGGCTCGAAGTGCGCAATTGGCAGATCGACGAAGGCGCCGACTTCACCGACCAGGACGTCCGCAACAGCGGCAAGGTCTGCATCATCGGCCAGACCATCAAGCGCGAGCTGTTCGGCAACGAAGAGCCGATCGGCAAGGACATCCGCGTCGCCAACGTCAGCCTCAAGGTCGTCGGCGTACTGGCGCGCAAGGGCGCGAACATGTTCGGCGGGGATCAGGACGACCTGATCGTCGCGCCGTGGACGACGATCAAGTATCGCATCTCGGGTCGCAACCAGAGCAGCAATGCGTCGGCGCAATCGTCGAGCAGCGGCGCCAGCGGCGGCGTGAACACGCTGAACAACCTCTACCCCAACAGCTCCGTCCAGCTCTATCCCGCGCCGTCCGACGTGCAGGCCGCCGACACGCCCCAGCCCATCCGCTTCACCAACGTCAACTCGATCACGACGTCCGCGCGATCATCGGACGAGATCCCGCAGGCGATGAAGCAGATCACCTCGGTGCTGCGCGAGCGCCATCATCTGCGTGAAGGCGAAGCCGATGACTTCCAGATCCGCGACATGACGGAGCTGATGAACACGCTCACTTCCACCACCAAGCTGATCGAGACGCTGCTGATCATCGTCGCCGGCATCTCACTGGTGGTCGGCGGCGTGGGGATCATGAACATCATGCTGGTCAGCGTGACCGAGCGCACGCGCGAGATCGGCCTGCGCATGGCCGTCGGCGCGCGGGGAGCTCACATCCTCTGGCAGTTCCTCGTCGAGGCGATCGTTCTGTGCCTCGCGGGCGGCGTGATGGGCATCGCCATGGGGCGCGGGGCATCTCTCGCCGTCCGCATGGTCCTGAGTTGGCCGACGGCGGTCTCGGTGCCGGCGATCGTCGCATCGGTCATGGTCTCGGCTACCATCGGCATCATCTTCGGCTTCTATCCCGCCTGGAAAGCGTCGCGGCTCGATCCGATCGAAGCGCTGCGGTACGAATAACCACTCATGCTCGAACGAAAGCTCCTGCTGATCTCTCTGTCGGCCGCCGCCGCTCTGGTCGTTTCGGGTTGCCTCGTCGGCCCGGATTACAAGTCGCCGCAAACGCAGCTCGCGCCGCATTGGACCGGCCCGACGTCGCAGCCGACCACGACTCAACCGACGACGATGGCCAGCGTCACCACCAACGCGCAGCCCGCCGACGTCGCGCACTGGTGGCGGCAACTCAACGACCCGGTGCTCGATGATCTGGTCGAACGAGCGACGCAGGCGAACCTCGACGTGCGGTCGGCCGAGGCGCGCGTCCGCGAGGCGCGCGCCCGCCGCGGCGTGGTCTCCGCCGGGTTCTGGCCGACCGTCAACACCTCCGCCTCCTATCGCCGCGAAGGATCGGACAAGGCCGTCACCGGCTCGGTCACGCCCGGCGGCACTGTCAGCGTCTCCAGCCAAGGCGCGCGCGACCTGTATCAAGCCGGGCTCGATGCGTCGTGGGAGCTGGACGTCTTCGGCGGCGTCCGCCGCGACATCGAAGCGTCCACCGCCGACATTCAGTTCGCCATCGAAGACTACCGCGACGTGCTGGTCACGCTCACGAGCGAGGTCGCGCTGAACTACGTCGATCTCCGCGGGTTCCAGAAACAGCTCGACATCGCCCGGCAGAACCTCAAGGCGCAGGTGTACAGCGCGGATCTGACCCGCCGCCGACAGCGCGGCGGGCTGGTCAGCTCCCTGGACGTTGCCAACGCCGACGCGCAGGTTGCCTCCACGCGGGCGCAGATCCCGATCATCGAGCAGAACGCCCGGCAGACGATCTACAACATCAGCATCCTCCTCGGCCAGGAGCCCGAGACACTGATCACCGAGCTTTCGTCGCCCGCGCCGATTCCCTCGACGCCGCCGATCGTCTCGACCGGAATCCCGTCGGATCTGCTTCGCCGCCGTCCCGACGTCCGCCGCGCCGAAGCCAACGCCCACGCCGCCACCGCTCGGATCGGCGTGGCGACGGCGGACCTGTTCCCGCGCTTCAACCTCGTCGGCTCGTTAAGCGTCAGCGGCGATCAGCCCAAGGCGCTGGCCAACTGGAACAACGCGTTCTGGTCCTTCGGGCCGAGCGTCAGTTGGCCGCTGTTCAGCGCCGGGCAGATCCGCGCCAACATCGAGGTCCAGAAGGCGCTGCAGGAACAATCGCTGCTTGCTTATCGCAGCACGATCATCACCGCGCTGCGTGACGTGGAGAGCGCACTCGAAGCCTACGCGCGCGAGCAGGAGCACCGTCAAGCGCTGGTGGACGCCGTCGCCGCGAACCGTCAAGCGGTGGACCTGGCGACCCGGCTGTACACGCAGGGCCAGACCGACTTCCTCAACGTCCTGAGCGCGCAGCGATCGCTCTTCGCGTCCGAAGACGCGCTCGTGCAAAGTGATCGCACCGTCGCGACCAACCTGGTCTCGCTGTTCAAGGCGCTGGGAGGGGGATGGGAAGCCCCACAGCAGCAATAAAGAACCCGCCGCAAAGCGGTGGGCTTTATGCATTGCGCGTCACTCAAAGCCCGCCGCTCCGCGGCGCGGTATTGCATCACCCGATCGTCTTCAAGAACTCCGCGATCCGATCGATCCCCTTGTCGATCTGCTCCATGCTCGTCGCGAAGCTCAGGCGTACGTGATCGTCAAACCCGCTGTCGTTGCCGGGAACGACGGCGACGTGGTTCTGCTCCAGCAGCGCGGCGGAGAATGAGACCGCGTCGGTGATCTCCACGCCGCCGGCCCTCTTGCCGATGTACGCGCCGATGTTGGGGAAGCAGTAGAACGCGCCCTGCGGCCGCACGCAGGTTACCTTCGGCAGGGCGCTGAGCCGCTCCCACATGTGCTTCCCGCGCTTCTCGAACTGCTTTCGCATCTGCTCGATCGATTCGGCGCCGCGCGGGTCGCTCAGCGCCGTCGCCGCCGCCGGTTGGCAGAAGCTGGTGATGTGGCTGGTCATCTGCGACTGCAGCTTGTTGATCGCGTCGATCGCCGCCTTGGGCCCGCCGATGTAACCGACCCGCCAGCCGGTCATCGCGAAGCTCTTGCTGTGGCAGTTGAAGGTAAGCGTGCGCTCGATGAGCGACGGGTGCAGCGTCGCGAAGCTCGCGAACTGATTGCCGTCGTACACGAGCTTTTCGTAGATCTCATCCGAGAAGACGATCACGTTCGGGTGCCTGGCGATCACCTCGGCCAGCGCTCGCTGCTCCGCCGGCGAGTACATGTGCCCGGCGGGGTTGCTCGGCGAGTTAATCAGAAAAATCTTCGTCTTCGGCGTGATCGCCGCCTCGAGCTGCTGCGGCGTGATCTTGAAGCCGTTCTTCTCCTCGCCCTTGATCACCTTCACCACGCCGCCGGCGAGCTTCACCTGCTCCGGATAGCTCACCCAGTACGGCGCGGGCAGGATGACCTCATCGCCCGCGTTGAGCACCGCCATGAACGCCATGTAGAGACAGTGCTTCCCGCCCGCGCCGATCGTGATCTGCTCGGGCTTGTAAGGCAGGTGATTGTCGCGGTTGAATTTTTCCGCGATCGCCGCCTTGAGCTCCGGGATCGACGGGGTCGGCGTGTACTTGGTCTGCCCCCTGTCCAGCGCGGCCTTGGCGGCGTCCTTGATGAACGCCGGCGTGTCGAAATCCGGTTCTCCCGCGCCGAATCCGACGACGTCGACGCCCGCTTTCTTCAGCGCGTTCGCTTTGGCGCTGACGGCGAGGGTGATCGATTCCGAAACGAGCTTCATCCGGTCCGCGAGGGGGAACATGACTGACACATCCTTTGCTGGAGTTTGAGTGAAAGGACCGTAAACGAAAGCCCCGGGATTGCAATCCCGGGGCTTTGAGGAGGCTTGTCTCAACACCGTGCGTCGCGGGACGCGTTAGCGCTTCGCCTGCTCGTAATACCCGATCAGGTACAGGAAGCGGTTCTGGTTCACGATCGGGATGTGCAGGTCGCGGGCCGTGTCGCGCACCTTCGTGTACGCGTCCAGCGCCGCCTGTGCGTCGGCGAGCTTCTTCTGGTTGAACGGGTCCTGAAGCTCATCCTTCGTGAAGGTCGGGAGCACCGGCTCCTTGCCGAGCACGACGAAGTCGGTGTCCACGTTCACCTGGTCCATCAGCTTTCCGCCCCATTGCGTGATGAGGCGCTTGATGATGTCGGCGTCCTGCGGCGTGGCGACGCCGTTGCGGTCCATGTCGAAATCGCCGTACACCACGAAGTTGTATTTCACGTTCGGATCGAACACGAGGTTGGCGATCAGGTCGCCCTGCTGCAGCTGCGTGCCCAGCGTCGTGCGTGTGATGCGGCACTCGCTGCTCCCCTGGCCGACGCGGATCACCTCGATCGACGCCTTGCCCTTGGGCAGGTTGTCGTCGTTGGTGGGATCGCCCGCCGGCGGGATGCCGTCGTTCTTGTCGTAGACTTCGAACGTGAGCCCCGGCGTGACGGACTCGGCGGCGCCGATGTCGATGTACACGCTGTCGCGCGAAACCAGCCGCAGGATGTGGCCGTCCGGATGGCGGACGATGGGTGCCTCGGTGTTCACGCGCTTGTCCGCGAACTTCGCCTGCAGCGTTTCGATCTTCTGGTTCGCCGCCGCGAGCTGGCGGTTGAGCTCCGCCATCTGAACGTTGGCGGCGTTGAGCTGGTCCTGCGCCTGCTTCTTGTCGTTCTCGAAGGTCGATTGAATCTGCTGGACGCTCTGGTCCTTGCTCTGCTGATAGGAGGCGACGTCGGTGATCGCCTTCTGCTGCTCCGCGCGGATGGATTCCAGCGTCTTGGCCATTTCCTGACGCTGCTGCTCGAACTGTGCGGCCTGCGCGGCGTTGTCCTTCTTCGCCTGGTCGAGCTGGCCCTGCAGGTCGGCGACCTGCTTGACCTTGGCGTTGACGGTGTTCGCCATGGTCGACAGCGCGTTGGCGAGGTTGTCCGTCGCCGGCACGGTGACCTGCGCCGCCTTGCCCGCGTTGGACGCCGCCGCCAGCGCCGCCTTGGCG
>JAICTV010000096.1 GCA_025936175.1 Phycisphaerae bacterium | reverse complement strand
GGCTCGGACTTCGTCGAGATGTTCGTCGGCGTCGGCGCTTCGCGCGTGCGCGATCTGTTCAAGCAGGCGAAGGACAACTCGCCGTGCATCATCTTCCTGGACGAAATCGACGCCGTCGGCCGCCGCCGCGGATCGGGATTCTCTTCCGGCGGGCATGACGAGCGCGAGCAGACGCTCAACGCGATCCTGGTCGAGATGGACGGGTTCGACACCAACGATCAGGTCATCGTCTGTGCGGCGACCAACCGCGTGGACGTGCTCGATCCGGCGCTGACGCGTCCCGGTCGATTCGATCGGCAGATCTACGTTCCGCTGCCGGATGTGAAGGGCCGCTTGGACATCCTCAAAGTCCACAGCCGCAAGGTGAAGCTCGGGCCGAACGTCGATCTGCTGCGTCTGGCCCGCGCGACGCCGGGATTCAGCGGCGCCGATCTGGCCGCGATCATCAACGAAGCCGCGCTGGGCGCGACGCTGGCGGGCAAGGAATACATCGAGCAGGACGACCTCGAGGAATCGCGCGACAAGGTCCGTTTTGGCCGCGCCAACAAGAGCCGCAGCGCCGTCATGGACGAGAAAGACAAGATGGCGACGGCGTACCACGAGGCCGGCCACGCGGTCATCCAGTGGCTGCTGCGTCCGGACGCCGATCCGATCCACAAGGTGACGATCATCCCGCGCGGAAGGGCGCTGGGCGCGACGATGAGCCTGCCGGAGAAGGATCGGTACACCTATTCCCGCAAGTGGTGCATCGCGTTCCTCAAGACCACCTTCGGCGGGCGCATCGCGGAAGAGATGTTCACCGGCGACATCAACAACGGCGTCGGCGGCGACATCCGCCAGGCGACCACCATCGCCCGCAAGATGATCACCGAGTGGGGCATGAACGATCGCGTCGGCTTCATCTTCTACGGCGAAGACGAGTCGAAGATGAACATGCTCGGCATCGAGGGCCGCGAGTACTCGGAAGACACCGCCCGCGCGATCGACGAGGAAGTGAAGAAGCTGATCGACCGGCTCTTCCAGGAAGCGCATGCGCTGCTCGAGGCGAATCGTGATCGCATCGACGCGCTGGCCAAGGCGCTGATGAAATACGAGACGCTGGACAGCAACGACGTGGACCGGATCATGCGCGGCGACAACCTCACCAAGCCGACGGTGGGCGACCTGCTCGAGCGCGAGCAGCGCAAGCCCGGAACGGTGATCCAACCGAACGATTCGAAAGGTGAACCGGATATCCAATTGGGTGGTGGTCCCCTCCCCGCGCCCGGTTGAAGCTGTCGTTTTATTAAATCGCGAAGCACAAGCCCGCCGCTATGCGGCGGGTTCTTTTTTGCCCGCGCCCGCATCGCTCAAGACCGCGCCGATGAGCCCGATCACCCCCGCCGTCGCCCACGCGGCGACGCTCAGCGTTGCGGCGCCATAAATCGCGCACAGTGCGATCACCACGAGCGATCGTCGCACTTCGTAGTAGCGTGTCGAGGTCGCGCACATGACCAGGGCGACGACCACCATGATGACCATCAGCCCCGCCACCATGCGGAATCGGCGCGCCAGTTCCGCCCTGCCGCTGTCGGCGGCGATCCGCGCGAGCAGGACGTAGAGCAGTACCGAGGTCGGGAGCTCGAAGAGGAACGTCAGCGATTCGAATACCTGCGTGCGGTGCACCGACGCGTCGAGGTGCAGCAGATGCCTTCCGATCGGGACCGCCGCGAGGGTCGCGCCGACCATGAACGTCGTCAGCCAGCGCACGAGCGGGCGCGCCAGCGATCGGTCACGGGGGATCGTGATCAACCAGACGGCGGCCAGCTCGATCATCAGCAGCGTCACGCGCGAGACCAGCGGGTGCCAGAAGACCGCGTTCCCGTCTGCGAGGGTGGCGGCGGCCCAGAGCTTGGGGCCGGGATAATTGAAGAACGGCAGATTTCCGCCGAGACCGTCGCGGACGTACATCCAGATGACCTGGTCGTTGCCGCAGAGCATCGCGACGAGGAGCAGCGCGAGGCCCGAGGCGATCGCGAGGGAGCGGATGCGTCCGGGTGAAATGGCTCCGAGCTGCGCGCGCCCGCGGGATGCGATGATCGCCGCGACGCGGAGGACGCGCGATGTCGAAGGGAAACCGAGCGGGAGGATCGCCAGCGCCAGGCTGCACGTTACCGCTGAAGCGGCAACGCCACTGGTCATGGCGATCGCGCCGTAGAGCGCGGTGAGCGAGAGGGAGACCTCATTGGCCAGATCACGATCGCGCCCGCTCGATTGCCACCACTGCGCGCCAAGGATGATCGCTCCCGCGAGGATCACCAGCGGCGCGAGCCAGACGATCCGGTCGAACGCGTCGCGGCGCTCGCGGCCGGGGACGTCGTAGGACAGTTTGCGGAGGTAGAGATAGAGCAGCGTCGTCGCCGGAAGCTCGACGGCGGCGACCAGCATCAATCGGAACGGCGGCAGATCCTCGGGCCAGAGCCCCTGGCTGGCCATCATCGTCCCGAACGCCAGACCGAAGAGGCTCACGCTCGACCAGCGCGTCATCAGGCGCAGCAGTTGATCGCGCCCGACGCGCGGCGACGTACACGGCGCGGTGATGAGCCAGATCGCCAGGAGGCTGAGCATCGCCGTGCGCGTGCCGACGACGCCGGGCTCCTCGGGCGACTTTCCGATCGGTCGCTGGAGCAGCGGCATCGCCCAGAGTTTTGGCGCCGGCAGGTTGAGCGACGGCGCGGTGCCGCCGAAGTGCTCGGAGAAGGGTTGCACGAGGACGGAGCTGACGGCGTTGAGCGTGACGAGGAGCAGGAGCATCAGACCGAGCGACACCGATCGCGCCCAGGCGGTGTGCGGGCTGGTCGTCGATCGCGCGATCGTTCCCGCGATCGGCGAATGTCCGCATTCCGGACAGGTCTGATCGCGTGTCAGGCCGCGGAGCGAGTAGCCGCACTCATCGCACCAGTGCGCGGGGGCGATCCGACGAAGTCGGCGCAGCGGCGAACGTGAAATCGACGTGATGAGCCCTTGCGACACGAGACGCCTCCTTGCGTGCAACGCATCGATCTAATCTGGAGAAATGCCCGGCGAACCGTGCGAATCTACCACGGGTTTCGCGGTTTTCCACGACGCTAAATGTGCGCCGCGATCGCGCCGTTTCAGCAGGCGCAGGCCGTGCCGGCTCGTCCGGTGTTTCGGGGGTCTTTCGCAGCCCGCCGTCGCGGCGGTAGAATCCTGCCCTTCGCCAGCCGGCTATGTCAGATCGGACGAGGGCGACACAAGTGTCGCCCCTACAAGGGAGAGCACAGATGAGCAGCGAACAACCGTCCCGTCGCACCGTCCTCAAATCCGCCGCCGCCGGCGCGCTCGCGCTCACCGCGGCCCCGAGCATCCTCACCGCCATGAAGACAGACACCAACAGCCTGATCGTCGGCACCGGCCGGCACACGTACGAAGTGATCGACAACTGGGCGAAGCGCCCGGCGGACAAGCCGTGGGGCGACACGCACATGGTGCAGGAAGTCGGCGACGGGCGGATCTTCATCTGCCATAACGGGCCGGAGTCGGTCCACGTCTACGACCCCGACGGGAAGTTCATCACCTCCTGGGGCGACGACATGAAAGGCGCCGCGCACGGCATGGACCTGCGCACCGAGAACGGCGAGGAGTTCCTCTACTTCTCCCCCACCGGCCAGCACCGCGTCATCAAGACGAACCTCAAAGGCGAGAAGGTCTTCGAGCTCGGCTACCCGAAAGATGCCAAAGGCCCCGGCGGCGAAACGTGCTACCAAGGCGGCAACGCGAAGTACGTCCCGACCTTCATCGCCTTCGCCCCCGGCGACAACGCCGACTTCTATGTCACCGACGGTTACGGCTCGAACTACGTCCACCGCTACAACATCAAAGGCGAATACCAATCCACCTTCGGCGGCACCGGCGACAAGGAAGGACAGCTCAAGTGCCCGCACGGGATCTGGTGCGACACGCGCGACCCGAACAATCCGATGATCGTCGTCGCAGACCGCTCCAACGTCCGCCTGCAGTTCTTCACGCTCGACGGGAAGTTCATCAAGATCGTCAAGGATGAGCTGCGGGCGCCGTGTCACTTCGACCAGCAAGGCACCGATCTGCTCATCCCCGACCTGCACGGCCGCGTAACCATTTTCGACAAGGACAACAAGCTGATCACTCACCTGTGCGACAACCCCGACCCGGCCAAGCGCGGCAATCACGGCGTGAAGCCGAACGAGCTCAAGCCCGGGCAGTTCTGCACGCCGCACGGCGCAATCTGGGACCGGGCGGGGAACATCTACGTCACCGAATGGCTGCCGTACGGTCGCGTGACGAAGCTGCGCCACGTGACTTCGGCGTAATTGTTAAACACGTAGATAGTGGATGGTGGATGGTGGATAGTGACGGTGGCCCGCGCCGTTACCATTCACGATCCACCATCTACTATCCACGTGTTTCGAACACCAAAACGCGCCGGCTAAACAAACGCACGCTCACCCGCTAAAATGCACGCGTGGCGAACGCCGACATCATTATCGCCGACGAGAAGCTGCTGCCACAGGCCGTTGATCTCTACAACTCCATCTTTCGCCCCAAGCGCGAGGTCGATTTTTTCAAGCGCCGCTTCATGGGGCGATACAACGCGCTGACGCTGATCGCGAAGATGGACGATCGGCCGGTGGGCTTCTGGATCGGCTTCGAGCTCAAGCCGGGCATGTTTTACCACTGGCTCGGCGCGGTGCTCGCGGACGTTCGCCGCCACGGCGTCGGGCGCCAATTGCAGGAAGCGCAGCAGGCGTGGGCGAAGGACCACGGCTACGAATACATCCGCTGCGAGTGCATGAACCATCAGCGCGAGTTCATCCACTTCGCGGTCGATCTCGGGTACGACATCGTCGGCATCCGCTGGGATTCGACCCACGCGGATAACCTCGTCGTGTTCGAGAAGAACCTGACCGAATAACGATCAACCGCTGCGTGCACCGCTTTGGCAATGGCTTTCTCGATTGAAATCTCCGAGGTCGGACCCGCGGAATATCCACTGCTTGACGTCCTGCGCGATACCGTGTTCGGCGCGTTCGGTCACCGCTCGCACAACCCGATCGCCGCGGCGCTGGCGGATCGGCCGGACCTGCTCACCCTGATCGCGCACCTGGAAGGCAATCCCGTCGGCTTCTCGGCCGGCGGGCGTCGCAAGCCCGGCACGTATTACGTCAACTTCCTTGCGATCCTGCCGGAGTACCGTCGCCAGGGCCTCGGGCGGCGGCTGATGGAGCGGCACGAAGCCGCCGCCCGCGCCGCCGGGTACAAGCAGATCGAGTTCAACACGTTCAACCACTTCCCGAGCATGCCGCGCGTGGGCCTGGCGCTGGGTTATCGACCGGTCGGCGTCGAGCAGCACGCGCGAACGGACTTTGATCTCCAGATCCGCTTCGGCAAACCGCTGCAATCGCCGCCGCGTCGGCAGGACGTCGCGGAGATCGAGCGAGTGCAGGAAGCACTGGCGCGCGGCGAGCAGATCGTCGGCGTCGTGCGCGCGGAAGGCGGCGAGTTGCAGACGCTCCTTCGGCCGGCGATACAATCCCGGTCGCAATGACTCCCGCCGAATTCGATCGCTGGCTGCTCGATCCGAAGCGCCCGCCGCTCGTGATGGGCGTTCTCAACGTCACGCCCGATAGTTTTTCCGACGGCGGAAAGTTTGCATCGACCGATGCGGCGGTGCGGCACGCGCTGGAGATGGCTGGCGCCGGCGCAGACCTGATCGACGTCGGCGGCGAATCGACGCGCCCGGGCGCCGAGCCGGTGGCGTCGGAGGAACAGATCCGCCGGGTCGTGCCGGTCATCCGGCGCGTCACGCAGTTACCGGTCGTGCTGTCAGTCGATACCACCAAGGCATCGGTCGCCGAGGCGGCGCTCGATGCCGGCGCGGCGATGGTGAACGACATCTCCGCCGCCCGCGATGACGCTACGATGCTGCCGCTGATCGCGCGGCGGCGCGTGCCGATCGTGATGATGCACATGCAGGGCACGCCGGCGACGATGCAGACCAATCCGACCTACGGGGACGTGATGGCCGAGGTGATCGATCACCTGAAGCAGCGGACCGAAGCCGCGATTGCCGCCGGCGTGGCGAGCGAGAAGATCCTGCTCGACCCGGGCATCGGCTTCGGGAAGAAGATCAACCACAACCTCGAGCTGATCCGCCGGCAGGGAGAGCTGAAAAAGCTCGGCCGGCCGGTGGTTATCGGCACCAGTCGCAAAGGGTTCATCGGACGGATCACGGGGGAAACGGAGCCGTCGAAGCGACTGTTCGGCACCGCTGCAAGCGTCGCGTGGGCAATCGCGAGCGGCGCGGACATCGTCCGTGTTCACGACGTCGCGCCGATGACGCGGGTGGTGAAGATGATCCGCGCGATTCAGATCGGCGTCGTCGATGAATGATCGCGAATGATGACGATTTTCTCACGCCTTCGTAGCCGCTTTGCCGTTTGGAAGATATAGTTCTGGCGAGCGCGCACGTCGCGGTTAGTCGCCGCTTAGTTATCGCTCTTTCGCGTCGTCAAGTTGGGTTGCAACCGGGCCGATGGATGACACCCTGATCAGCTTCCGCAGCTTCTGGACCGCCGTCCGGGCGTACCACTGGTGGCAGGTCGGGATCGAGCTGTTCCTGATCGGCGCGGTGGTCTGGTGGGTGATCGTCTTCCTGCGCGGGACCCGCGGCGCGCGCATGCTCAAGGGCGTCGCGGTCGTCCTGATCAGCCTGTACCTGATCGTCCGTCTGGTCGGTAATCAGTTCGGGCTGAACCGAATCGAGTTTCTCTATCGGCAATTCTTGATCTTCGCCGGCCTGGCGACGGTCGTGGTGTTTCAACCCGAGCTGCGTCGCGCGCTGATGCGATTGGGCGAGACGCGCTTCTTCCGATCGTGGTCCAGCCAGGTGGATGAGGAGATCGACGCGCTGGTGGAGGCGGCGACGTTTCTGTCTCGCCGCAAAATCGGCGCGCTGGTCGCGATCGAGCGGGATGTTGGGCTCGGCGGCATCGCCGAGACCGGCACGCGCGTCGGCGCGGACCTGACCGCCCCGCTGCTGGAGACGATCTTCTGGCCCAATTCCCCGCTGCACGACCTGGGCGTGATCGTCAGCGGCGGGAAGATCGCGTACGCGGCGGTGCAGTTTCCGCTCGCCGAAAGCGGTGATCTCGAACGTGAGCTGGGAAGTCGACACCGCGCGGCGGTGGGATTGAGCCAGGAGAGCGACGCAGTGGTGCTGGTGGTGTCCGAAGAGACCGGCGACGTAAGCATCGCCGAGCGCGGACAGTTGATCCGCAAGCTGACCCCCGAAGGTCTGCGCGGTCTCCTAAGCGAACTGCTCGGTCGTGGAGATTCAGGAAACATTCGTAAAGCAGCCGCGCTGCTTCCGCTTCTGATGCTGTTCCATGGCTGATGATTCTAAAAACTCTCCCGGCCCTCGCGCGGCGTCACAGCGCACCTGGCGTGACGACGTCTCCGCGGAATGGACGCGCTTCACCTCCGGCTTCACGCGCGAGAACATCGTCAGCAACCTCAAGACCCTCGCGTGGGTCGTCCCGCTGACGCTATTGATCTGGATTTGGGCCGAGCGCGAGCAGGTGCAGCCGGCGAAGGACGTATCGGTGCCCTTCGAGCTGACCAGCTCCGATCCGAACCGCATCGTCTCGCTCAAACCGCCGCAGGATAAGAACGTCGTGCTGGAGTTGCAGGGCCCGCAAGGCCGGTTGCAGGAGCTGCTCACCCGTTTCCGCGGCGGGACGATGCCGGAGGGATTGAAAGTCGAAGTTCCGCCGAACTATCAGTGGAATCAGGACTGGACGCTCGACACGCTGCCGCTGGTCCGCGGGCAGAAGATCTTCGCCGATTACGGTGTGACGGTGCTCGGCGTGCAGCCGACGCGAATCGAGGTGTCGATCGACCAGCTCATCGAGCGAGAGGCGCGAGTCGTCGTCGCGCCCGGACTCAAGAACGTGGACGCCACGTTCGACCCGTCGACGGTGAAGATCCGCGGCCCGCTGCGATTGCTGAATCGAGCCGCGCAGGCGCCGAACACGCACGACGACAGCGGCCGGCTCCTCATCTACGGCGACGTTCGCACGACGCCACAGGGTCACCATGACGAAGAAGACGTGCTGCTGACGCGGCCGGCGGAATTGCAGGACGAGCGCGTCGCGGTCGTCGCGCCCAAGAAGATCCACGCCAGCGTTGACGTCCGCCAGGCGGACAAGACGATTCGAATCCCTTCGATGACGGTGACGGAAGACGTTCCGGACTCGCTGCTGGATAAGTACAAGGTGGTCTGGGATCGCCAGCCGGTGATACAAAACATTACCGTAACCGGCCCGCCGGACTTGATCGACGCGATTCAGCGCCCTGACTTCGAGCCCAAGCCCAAGGCGCGCGTGGTGGTGACGCAGCAGGACGCCGCCGCCGGCGACATGCGGACCAAGGTGGTGCAGTACGACCTGCCCAAGGGGGTCGAAGTCAGTGACGACGACAAGAAGCGAACGGTTACGTTCAAGCTGGTTGACCGGTCGCAACTCCCGCCCCCGTAGCGGTTTCCGGCACGTCGTTGTTTCGCGCTGCTCCTCCCCTACAATCATCCACGATCCATGGAAGACCTCGCCGGATATGTGGAAAAGCTTGGGCAGTCCGCCCGCCGGGCGTCGGAGCAGCTCGTCACGCTCGACGGCGCGACAAAGGTCGCGGCGCTGAAGAAGATCGCGCACGCGCTGCGCGATCATGCGAAACCGTTGCTCGATGCCAATGTGAAGGACGTCGCCGCCGCGCAGGAGGTGAAGCTCGCGCCGGCGCTGGTGGAGCGGCTGAAGCTGACGGAGAAGCGCATCGCCGCGATGGCCGAAGGCGTCGAGCAGATCGCGGCGCAGACTGATCCCGTCGGTCAGACGATCGAAGGATACGTCCGCCCCAACGGTTTGCGGATCGAAAAGCGTCGTGTGCCGCTGGGGGTCGTGCTGTTCTTCTACGAATCACGGCCCAACGTCACGAGCGACGCCGCGGCGCTGTGCCTCAAGAGCGGCAACGCCGTCATCCTCCGCGGCGGCAAGGAAGCGTTCCACTCGAACAAGGCGATCGTGGATGTCATCCACTCGGCACTGGGGACTCAGCACTCAGGACTCGAATCGGCGGTGCAGCTCGTCGAATCCACCGACCGCGCGCTCGTTCCGATGCTGCTGAAGCTCGACAAGTACATCGACCTGGTGATCCCCCGCGGCGGTGAGAGCCTGATCCGCGCGGTGGTCAAGGATTCGACGATCCCCGTCCTCAAGCACTTCACCGGCAACTGTCACATCTACATCGATTCCGAGATCGAGGGGATGGAGCGGCAGGTCCGCACGATCTGCGTGAATGCGAAGACCAGCTACCCCGGCGGCGCGGTCTGCAACGCGGTCGAGCACCTGCTCTTTCACGAATCGGTCGCCGCGAAGCTGATCCCGCAGGTCTGCGCGGATCTGGCGGCGAAGACTGTCGAGATCCGCGGCGATGAGAAGACGCGCGCGATCTATCGCGACGCCAAGCCCGCCAACGATCAGGACTGGGACACCGAATACCTCAACTTCATCCTCAGCATCAAGGTCGTCGCATCGCTCGACGAGGCGATCGACCACATCAACCACCACGGCAGCCATCACACCGACGGCATCCTCAGCACCTCCTCCCGCAACATCGAGCAGTTCGTCAAACGCGTCGATTCGGCCAGCGTGATGATCAACGCTTCCACGCGTTTTGCCGACGGCGGCGAGTACGGGCTGGGCGCGGAGATCGGCATCTCGACCGATAAGCTCCACGCCCGCGGGCCGATGGGCGCCAACGACCTGACGACCTACAAGTGGATCGTCACCGGCGACGGGCACGTGCGGTAAGATGCAGGGCATGATCCTGCTGCCGCTCGCGGCCATCGACGCCTTCGATCAATCGGCGCGAAACTGGGGACAACAATTCAGTTGGCCGGCGGAGCAATTGCTGCGATTGCTGCTCGCGGCGGCGGCGGGCGGACTCGTCGGCCTCGAGCGCGAAGTCCGCGGCCGGCAGGCGGGGTTTCGCACCAACCTCCTTGTCGCCGTCGGCAGCGCGCTGGTCATGCTCGTCTCGATCAGTTTCACCGACCGGCACTGGAACCATGATTCGAGCTTCAACCTCAACGTCGATCCCGCGCGCATCGCTTACGGGGTCATGACCGGCATCGGCTTCCTCTGCGCGGGGACGATCATCAAGCACGAGGCATCGGTGCGCGGGCTGACAACCGCGGCGGGGATCTGGTGCGTCGCCGCCGTCGGTCTGGCCGCGGGCTTCGGCTTGTACTCGATCACCGTCTTCGCCACGGTCATCATCGTGGGATCGCTCTGGATCCTCGATTACTTCGAGAACATCCTGCCCAAGATGCGGTATCGCACGATCGTCATCCGCCGGCCCTGGAAGGCGGGCTGCGTGCGCGAGATCGTGGAGCGATTGAAGGCCGGCGGGATCAAAGTCATTGACGCGAGCTTCGACCGCTCGCGCGATCCGAATTACGCGGACGTGAGCGTCGACATCGCCTTTATCGATCGGGCGAAGTACTACGCGCTGGAGCGCGAGTTCGAGAACGACGCGACGTGTCAGCTCGTCGCCGCGCGCGAGGAATGAAGCGAATGTTGGCGTCGACCGGGGCCCTTCATCCGATCCACGTGTCCTTGTCCTTGATGATCGCCTGCGACGGGAGGTGCGGCGTCAACGTCGTGACAGTCGGAAATTTCTTCACCGCCGTCCCGATCGCCATGAATTCCAGCAGGCTCCCGTGCTCGTGGATGTGGGTCTTGATGCCGACGACGTCGTCGGCGCCGATGGCGGCGGCTTCGTCGCGGATCAAGCCGATGGCATGCTCGCGGGCGTCGTAGATGAGCGTCGTCAGCGGATCGATCTCGCCGCGCGTGAATGACGCGAGCGCGGCTTTGAGTCCCCCGACGACGCCGAGCGAATAGACCGCGGTGCCGAGCACGAGCTTGAGCGGGAGATACCCGATGTGGACGAGGTTCCACATCTCCTCGTTGGTCAGATCGCTGGTCACCGGCTGCACGGGATAAGCGACGTGCGGGTTGGTCGCGTTGCCGGGCTCGTAATTGAGCGGGCGTGATTCATCGCCCGGCTGCGGCGCGTGTGCTGGGTCGCGGAGCATCGCGTGCTTCGACGCGGTGCCGAGCATCAGCATCTCGTGCACGCCCTGGAACATCATCGTGCGCGTCTCGATGCCGATGACGGCATTGGCGCCCAGCGACGCGGCTTCGGAGGTGATGCGCTGGAGGGCGAGGTGCCGCGTGCGATTGAAGACGTCGGAGAACTCCTTGATCTCGCCGCGCGCCATCGACTTGAGCGAGCCGATGATTCCGCCGGTCGCGCCGATCGAGTAGGCGACGTTGCCGAGGACGAACTGCACGGGCGTGAAGCCGGCGTCGAGCTGGCAGTAGAGCTCCTGTCCGTCGGCGCTGGTGGTGAAGCGAAGCTGCTCCGGCGCCGTGCCCGGCTGCGGCGATTCGCGATGCACGCACGACGCGACGGAGAGGAACTCCGTATTGCCGTGGAACATGCGCAGCTCGTTGGTGACGCCGGTGATCCCGATCCCGCCGTGCCGCTGCGCCTCGGCGACCATGCGGCGGTACGCCTGCAGGCGCCCTTCGTGAATCACGCTGGTGATCTGCGTGACCTCGCCGCCCAGAAACCCGCGACCGGCGGCCGCCAGCGAGCCGAGGAAGCCCATCGAGTAGACGGAATTGCCGATCACCAGTTCCCCCGGCGACATTCCTTTCATCTTGAGGCAGAAAATCTCGTTCCCCGACAGGCCAGTCATCACGGGCATAAAGCAGTTCCTCGCTTAATGCCCGCAAGCGTAACCATTAACGATCGCGGCGTCGTTATAAACGCCGGCGAAGATTCGTGTCAGGCGATCGTGATCGACTTGTCGAGGTAGATGTCCTGGATCAGATTGAGCAGCTTGATCCCTTCTTCCATCGGCCGCTGAAACGCCTTGCGGCCGCTGATCAGGCCCATGCCGCCGGCGCGCTTGTTGATCACTGCGGTGCGCGCGGCGTCGGCGAAATCGTTGTCGCCGCTGGCGCCGCCGGAATTGATCAGCGGCGATCGGCCGAGGTAGCAGTTGGCCACCTGGTAACGCGTCATCTCGATGGGATGATTATCCGGCGTGAGGTCGGTGTAGACGCGCTTGTCGGTCTTGCCAAACTCCAGCGCGGTGAAGCCGCCGTTGGTCTCGGGGAGTTTTTGCTTGATGATGTCGGCCTGGATCGTCACGCCCAGATGATTCGCCTGCCCGGTGAGATCAGCGGCGAGATGATAATCCGCCTGCTCCGTCTTGAACGCGGCGTTGCGGAGATAGCACCAGAGCACCGTGACGAGTCCGAGTTCGTGCGCGGCGGCGAAGGCGCGGCTGACTTCCTGGATCTGCCGATCGGATTCGTCGGAGCCGAAGTAGATCGTCGCGCCGACGGCGATCGCGCCCATGTCAAACGCCTGCTTCACCGAAGCGAACATGATCTGATCGTACTTGTTGGGATAAGAGAGGAACTCGTTGTGGTTGAGCTTCACGAGGAACGGAATCTTGTGCGCGTACTTGCGCGCGACCGAGCCGAGCACGCCGAGCGTCGACGCGACGGCGTTGCAGCCGCCCTCGATCGCAAGCTTCACGATGTTCTCGCCGTCGAAGTAGATCGGATTTTTCGCGAAGCTCGCGCCGGCGGAATGCTCGACGCCTTGATCGACCGGAAGGATCGAAACGTATCCGGTGCCGGCGAGACGGCCGTGGTTGAGGATCGCATTGAAGTTTCGCAGCACGACGGGCGAGCGATCACTTGCTGCGATGACGCGATCGACGAAATCCGGTCCGGGCAGATGGAGCTTGTCGCTGCCGAAGCCGCGCGCCTTATAGTCGAGGAGTTTCGAGGCGTCGGCGCCGAGAAAATCGGTGATCTGACGGGTTGTGGTGGACATGCGCCATCCTTGAAGGAGAGGCGCGGAGTGTAGTGCGAATCAGGACGCGCACACAACCGAGCTCATCGGCGAAAATTGCGCGACGATCAGCTCGGTGGACAGCATGTCGTTTTTTATGAGACGAACTGTCCGAACCGCGCGCAACGGGAGCGCGAATCGCTTAGATTGCTGGAAACTTTTTTCGCAGTGTGAGATTGGGAAATCGGCCGCACTTTCGCGGTTGAGCCGGCTTACTCGGTTTACCTGATCCGTATACACCGTAAGCGGGCACATTCTTTGCTTTAACCGTCGATGGGCACACAAAGTAAGGCGAGGTTGCCATGAACAGAGACACCCAGAACAAACCGGGCGTTAGTAAGAACGCCCCCGCTGCGCCGATTGGCGATCCTCAACAGCGTCAGGCGCCGGCGACCTCGGTCGCCTCCGCCACGCCGCGATCCCCACAAGGCGTGGTTTCTGTCACCGTGTCGAGCCGCTACGTCGACAGCCGCCTCAAACAGTTCTGCTTGAGGTAGCGATAGACGAGGACACGACGCATCGCACGCACACATCGCACCCGCAACAACGTAAGGGTCGTGCCGACGCGGTAACGAAAAACTGAGTCAGACAAACACGGTCCGTCAAACGGGACTTTCCAGGAAGGCAAACTTGGACACGGAGAGGGTACGCGCATGATGTCGAAGGGAGTTCAATCCGATTCAGCCGCAACGGACATCCGAGGCGACGCTTCGCTTTGCCCCGGCGTCGAAGCGCTTCCGTTCAAGCAGTTCGTGTGGGGCGCGGGCGTCGAGTGCTCGTTCCTTCCACACATCAACGTCGATCAGTACGAGTGGACGCAGCACAACCGCTTCTGGCGCGAGGATTTGAAGCGCGCGGTCGATGAGTTGGGCCTGCGCCATCTCCGCTATGCGCTGCCATGGCACAAGATCGAGTCTGAGCGCGGCAAATTTGACTGGTCGATCGCCGACGAGCGCATCGAGGAGATGAAGAAGCTCGGGATCGAGCCGTTGATGGACGTGATGCACTTCGGCACGCCGCTGTGGCTCAAGCAGGCCGTCGGCGATCCGGAGTTCCCCGAAGCGCTGGAGCGCTTCGCCGAGGCGATGGTGTCGCGCTACCGCGGCGCCATCAAAGTCTGGTGCCCGTTCAACGAGCCGCTGGTGTCGGCGCTCTTTAGCGGCGACTTCGGCTTCTGGCCGCCGCACTCGCGCAAGTGGCGCGGGTACATGCCGGTGCTGTCGCGCATCGTGCAGGCGGTTTCGCGCGGGATCCGTGCGATCCGTCGCGCGATGCCGGAAGCGACGGTGCTGCTCTGCGACGCCGCGGAGAACTTCAAGACGCGCGATGAGTCGCTGCAGATCGAAGTGAAGCGTCGCAACCTCCGCCGCTTCGTCGTGATGGACCTGCTGCTCGGCCGAGTTGACCACCATCACGTGCTCTACCCGTGGCTGCACACGTACGGGATGAGCGACATCGACATCGAGTGGTTCCGGCAGAATCCGCAGACGCCGGACGTGCTGGGGCTCGACTACTATCCGCACAGCGACTGGCAGCTCGATCAGATCGGCCCGCGCGTGCGCCAGCGCCGCGCGGACAATCCGGTCGGCCTCTACGGCGTCGCGACCGCGTACTACAACCGTTATGGCCTGCCGATGATGCTCACCGAGACGAGCGTCGAAGGTCAGCCGATCAACCGCGAGATCTGGCTCGATCAGACCATCGACGACATCCGCCGGCTGCGCGATGAAGGCGTGCCGATGCTCGGGCTGATGTGGTGGCCGCTGCTCGATCAGATCGACTGGGACGGCGCGCTGACCCACCGCGTCGGGAAGATCCACCAGGTCGGGCTGTTCGCGCTCTCGCGCCAGGGCGACGGATCGCTCAAGCGCGCGGCGACGCCGTTGGTACAGCAGTACGCGGCAATCATCCGCGGCGGCGAAGAGCGCGTCGGGAAGCTCGAGCTGATCGCGCTGCCGGTCGAGAGCGAGGACGAGCAGCTTCCGCCGGTGGAGTACGCCGGGACGGGCGAGAAGATCGACATGGTTTCGCTCGAAGCGAAGCCGGCGACGACTGCGCGGTCGAACGGAAACGGGAATGGCAACGGGAACGGCCACCCGGTAGCCGGTTTGTCCGCGGAGCCTGCAGCAGCACGTGGCACGGGCGCCTCGCCCGTGCAGACAAACAGGATGACAGAGCCGCACGGGCGAGGCGCCCGTGCCACCGAAAAGCAAACCGACCGCTACGGCATCGTCGTCTTCTGCCACCTGCGGTGGGGATTCGTCTGGCAGCGTCCGCAGCAGTTCCTGTCGCGCTTCGCAAAGAAGCACCCGATTCTCTTCATCGAGGAGCCGTTCTTCGATCAGCCCGAAGGCGCCGAGCCGCGCGTCGAGCTGCACCGCGTGATGCCGAACGTCACCGTCGCCTGCCCCCACTGCTCCGCTTCATGGGCGCACAATCCGAAGCTTCCGACCAAGCTCCGCGAGTTCACGCAGGAGGCGATCGACCGCATGAACGAAGAAGGCGAGTTCGATCGACCGCTGCTCTGGTACTACTCGCCGATGGATTCGAGCTGGTCGCTCGGCCACTTCGAGAACCGCGGCGTCGTCTACGACTGCATGGACGAGCTCTCGCAGTTCACCGGCGCCCCGAAGGCGCTGGTGAGCAACGAGGCGCGGCTCATCGAGCACGCCGACGTCGTCTTCACCGGCGGATACAACCTCGGCGAGAAAAAGAAGAAGCAGCACGACAACGTGCACATTTTCGGCTGCGGCGTGGAGTTCTCGCACTTCAACAAGGCGCAGGACCCGAGCACGCCGATTCCGCCCGACATCGATTTCATGCAGAAGCCGATCCTCGGCTGGATGGGCGTGGTGGACGAGCGCGTCGATTACGCGATGGTCGGCGAGATGGCGCGGATGCGGCCGGACTGGTCGTTCGCCATGGTCGGCCCGGTCGTCAAGGTCGATCCGAACCTGCTCCCGCACTCGCCGAACCTCTACTGGCTCGGCGGGCGCGATTACCAGCAGCTTCCGTCTTACGTCGCCGCGTTTGACGTCAACATGATGTGCTTCGCGCTGAACAAGGCGACGGAGTTCATCAACCCGACCAAGGGCCTTGAATACATGGCCACGGGAAAGCCGATCGTCAGCACGCGCGTCAAGGACGTCGTCAACCAGTGGAGCGACATCGTCTACCTCGCGCACGGCGCCGAGGAGTTCGTCAAGGCGGCTCAGAAATGCCTCGAGCACCACGGCGACGTGGACGAGCGCGTGAAGCGCGGGCTCGCACTGGCGAAGGAATGCTCCTGGGAGCAGACGGTTCAGAAAATGCAGGACCTGATTCAAGAGGCGATCGCGAAGAAGGAGCGCCGCTCCAATCGCCAGATCGAGCCGATGAGCGAGGCTCAGCTCGAATACGTCTTCATGGCCACGCAGGGTTCCTAGTTTTTTCGAAGTAACCCGGCACATTTGTGAAGGAGTCGTGATCATGGAACCCAAGATTGTCATTATCGGCGCCGGCCCCACCGGCCTGGGCGCTGCGTACCGACTGAAAGATCTCGGCTACAAGAACTTCCACATGTACGAGCGCAGCCCGTACATCGGCGGGCTCGCCTCGTCGTTCACCGATTCGGCGGGTTTCACCTGGGACATCGGCGGACACGTGATGTTCAGCCACTACAAGTACTACGACGATTGCTTCGACAAGCTGATGGGCTCCGACTACCAGCTCAACATGCGCGAGTGCTGGGTGCGCATGTTCAACAACTGGGTGCCCTACCCGTTCCAGAACAACATCCGCTACCTGCCGAAGGAAGTGACCTACGAATGCCTCGCCGGGCTGGTCGAAGCGCAGACCAAGCGCGATTACAAGGCGGCGAAGAACTTCGAGGAGTTCATCGACGCCGTCTTTGGCGACGGCATCGCCAGGCACTTCATGAAGCCCTACAACTTCAAGGTCTGGGCCCATCCGCCGAAGATGATGAACAAGGAATGGATCGGCGAGCGGGTCGCGGTGCTGGACGTGAACCGCGCGATCAAGAACGTCGTGCTCGGCACGGACGATTTTGGCTGGGGCCCGAACAACCAGTTCAAGTTCCCGCTCTTCGGCGGCACCGGCGAGTTCTATCGCCGCTTCGGCAAGCCGCTCGAAGGGCACTTCACGCTCAACAAGAAGCTCGACTTCGTCAACATCGCCAAGAAAGAGTGCCGCTTCAGCGACGGCGAGATCGTCAAGTACGACGTGCTGATCAGCGCGATGCCGCTGGACAAGCTCTGCAACGACGTGATCAACGGCGAGATGCCGCGCGAGATCAAGAAGGCGGCGGCGTCGCTTCGTCATTCGGGCGGTTACATGGTCGGCGTCGGCATCAAGCAGCCGTGCCCGAGCACCAAGTCGTGGATGTACTTCCCGGAGGACAACTGCCCGTTCTATCGCGTCACGTACCTGAGCAACTACTCGCCTTATATGACGCCGGACAAGGACACGCACTACTCGCTGCTCACGGAGACGAGCTACAGCGAGTTTAAACACGTCGACGGCAAGACGATCGTCGACGACACCATCCAAGGCCTGGTCAACGCCGGGATGATCAAGGACGAGGATC
>JAICTV010000244.1 GCA_025936175.1 Phycisphaerae bacterium | reverse complement strand
TGCCGGCCGATCGGTTGCTCGTGGCGGCGGGACGTGTGCCGGAGCGCTTCATGCTCGGCCGAGCGTTCTTCGTGTATTGGCCCGCCGGTTTTCGGCCCGCGAACGGACTGCCGGCGCTTTCTCCCAATTTCGGGGACATGCGGTTCATCCGGTGACGCGCGCGGCGCGCGGCGAAATGTGCGTCACCGATCGCGCACGATATATTGATACTTCGATCGCACCGCCGCCGCCTGTTGCTGCTGCTTCGTTTCTTCAAGTAAAGCCGCGTACTTCCCGCCGATACGATAGTACGGGAGCGATCGGCCGTAGAGCGTCTGCGGCGGCCGCGGTAGCGCGTTGAAGACGTTTTCGTAGACTTGCAGCAACCTGGGCGTGTCGTCGGTGCCGCGGAGAAGGCCCTCGAGTCGGGTGACTGCCATCCATGCCACGGGCGGAGAACTCCCCTGCTTCCGCAGCAATTCCACCAGGGTGGCGATCGCGTCAGGGTCGCGCTTGTCGGCGCGCTCGCGGTCAGCGCGCGCGAGCATCGCGAGCGCGATCACGTCGGGCCGCTGCGCGAAGTCGGACATAATCCGCTCCATGCCGTCGGCGAACTCGACGGTGCCGCGGCCCTGCAGCGCGCGAAGGCGCACGAGCAGCGCAAACCGTGGGTAGCCGTTCAGGCGCGAGACGGTGAGCTTTTCAAATGATTTGAGCTGATCGTCGGTCAGTTTCCCCGCCGCCGCCAAGCCGGCCCAGGCGTACCACGCCCGCGCGTTGCCCAACGAAAATTCGATTGCCCGATCGAGCAGCGCAGGCGATTGCTTCGTGTCGACCAGGTCGAAGCTTTTGAAGATCGCGATCGAAGCGAGTCGTTCGCGCGCGGGCGTGGCGAACAGTGCGCTGGTGAACGCGAGCTCGGCCTCAGGGATCGGCTGTCCCGTCTGCGGGTCCGTTGTTTCGCCGGGCCAGCCAACGTATTCGCCATAGCGTGCCGAATTCAGATCCCATGCCGGCTTCGCGCCGGCCGAAAGCGACGCCACCCACACGATGGGCACGCCGTCGGTGACGCCGACGGCGCGGCAGACCGCCGTCGGCACGCCGGCGAGTTTTGCGATCTCGCTCGCATAGTAAGCGGCGACGTCGCTCGTCCCGCCGTTGCGCAGCATGTTCGGCAGGATGTACGAACTCTCATTCGGTTCGCCGACCGTCTTCTCGTAGCCGACGCCCTCGCGATACGGCACATCGTTCATGATCGCGGCAACGTTTGCGCTTCCGCCGTAACGATTCGCCGCCCATTGCAGCTCCGCATCGCTCAAATGGATGTCCACGACGTGCACGAGCGCGTCAACCGGCTTCCTGGCGTCGGCGTGAAGCGCCGTGGACTGCTTGAGGAAAGAGCCGAACACGCGGCAGATCTCCGCCGGATCGATCCTGGGATCTTCCTCCGTGCCGAAGCGCTCGGGCGCATCCCACACCACGCACATCGCCGCCGCCAGCTCGGCGTTGTCGTCCAGATCCTTGCGAAAATCGCCGCGGAGAGATCGCAGCACCTCCAGCACGCGATCGGGTGGATCGGCGACGGAGATCGACATCATGAGCTGCGTCAATAGCCGCGGCTGCGCTGCGAGCCACGCGAGTGTGTCGAGCTGGCCTTCGTCCGCGGTCTCGACCCGCGCGAAGTAGCGGGCGAACTCGCGCAGCGTCACCAGCCGGATCAGTTGATCGGCGTCGGCTCGATTGACGCTCTCAAGGAGATGTTTCAAGCGGGGCTCGACGTCGCGCGCAAACTCGGGGAGATGTTTCTGACGAGCAGCCTCCTGCGCCGGACGCGTCCATTCGTCCGTGGCCGCGGGTTTGCTCGTCGTCGGAGGTGCGCCGACGGCGATGGAGGCGACGACGCAGATGCAGGCGATCCCCCAGCGCACGTCAATGCTCTGTCCCGGCAGCGTGGAAGACCTCGTCGACTGATAGATCATCGATCGGCTCCTTCCGCAGCACCTTCACGCGCGGCCCCAGCGGCCGCCAGACGGCCGGATTCGTCGGGCCGAAGAGCGCGACGGTTGGCACGCCGATGATCCCGGCCAGGTGCGACGGCCCGCTGTCGTTGCCGATGAACGTCGACGCCGTGTGCAGCTCGTTGAAGAGCGCGAGGTAACTCGCCGGCCGGCGAACTTCGGCGACCGTTTCCAATGTTTTGACGTCCGCGTCGGCAAAACGTTCCAGCTCGACTTCCCCGAGCAGCACGCGCACCCCCGCGCGCTTGCGCTTGAAACGCTGGATGAGCTTCACGTATTTCTGGAGCGGCCAGCATTTGGCCGGCGAACCGCTGCCGGGATGGATGACGACGTCGCCGGTGGCGCTGCGGCCGACGCCGACGCCGCGCAGGGCGATCGATTTGAGCATCTGCTGCGTGCCGGTCTTGACCGCGGGCAGCGCGTCGAGTTGGCTGATGAGATGATCGGTGCTGTGACGATCGAACGTTTCTGGCGGACGCGGCGCGAGCGTCACCACCTTCGCGTCAGCGCCGGCGATGCGTCGCAGGTTCGCGGTCGCCGCGTCCCCTTGGCGCGAAACGAAGCTGTAAATCGAATGCGCACCCTCAAGAAGTTTCGTCGCCTGCTCCGGGACATCGCCGCCGCTGGCGTAGATGCCGTGCCACCCGTGGTCGATGTCAGCGGACTCGACCCGCAGCGCCGCCTCGGCGAGGGCCCCTTTGGATCCGTGGGTCACGACGATGATCCGGCTCTGTGGATGCAATCGTCCGAGAGCCAGCATCAGCGGCCAGGCGAGGACGAAATCGCCCAGCGCGCCCGCGTGGAGGATCAGCACGTTGCGACGGAGCATTGAGCGGCATCTTACTGCGATGGTGTCGGGGAAGACCATCGCCGCACAGAAGTCGTCATGCCGAGGTATTCCGAAGCATCCGCGTGCCCTCACCCAGATGTTTCGGAATACCTCGGCATGACAATTCGCTAAGCAAGCGCGCCATTAGACCGCCCGTTCGATCCATCCGCCGCCGAGGACGATGTCGCCGTCGTACAGGACGACCGCCTGCCCCGGTGTGACCGCCGTCAGCGGCTGATCAAAGCGGACCTCGAACTCATCATCCCCTGTGACGCGCAACATCGCGGGTTGCGGCTGATGGTTGTAGCGGATCTTCGCCAGGCACTTCATCGAGACCGCCTCGAGCGGGCGCGAGCTGATGAAATTGACCTGCCGGGCGATCAGGCCCTCGCGAAGCAGCTCCGGTTTCTCGCCGACCACGACGCGGTTGGATTCGGGATCGATGTCCACAACGTAGATCGGATAGCCGAGTGCAACGCCGGTACCCCTGCGCTGACCGATCGTGAAATGCTGGTGTCCTTCGTGCTTGCCGATGATTTTTCCGCTGCTCGTCACCAACTCGCCGACGCGAAACGCCTCGGGCGTGCGGCGTCGGACCAGGCCGGCGTAGTCCTGATTCGGCACGAAGCAGATCTCCTGCGAATCGGGCTTGTTGAAGACCGGGAGATTCAATTCCTCGGCGATGGCGCGGACGGCGGGCTTTTCCATCTCGCCGATCGGGAGCAGCGTGTGCTCGAGCGTGGCGCGGCTCATGCCGAAGAGGACGTAGCTCTGGTCCTTGCGATGATCGACGCCGCGGAGCAGCGCCTTCTCGCCATTGACCGGATCGACGGCGATGCGGGCGTAGTGGCCGCTGGAGACGAACGCCGCGCCGACGGCCTCGGCGTAGCGCGCGAGCTTGCCGAACTTCAGCCAATCGTTGCAGCGCACGCACGGATTGGGCGTGCGGCCGCGGTTGTACTCGGAGACGAAGTAATCGATCACGCGGCCGAAGTCGTCTTCGAAGTTCAGGACGTAGAACGGGACGTTGAGCAAACCCGCGACGCGACGGGCGTCGGCGGCGTCGAGGACCGAGCAGCAGCCTTGCTTGTTCTTTCCGCCTGTGTCGCAGGAACCGGCCGCTGAAACCACCGGCTTGGCCTCGTCGGCGTGCTCGACGCCCTTTGGGGAGCCGAGGCGCATGAAGACTCCCATGACGTCGTAGCCCTGGCGCAGCAGCAGCGCGGCGGCGACCGAGCTGTCTACGCCGCCGCTCATCGCGACCACGACCTTGGGCTTTGCCGACGCCATCGTCCTCATTGTAGGCGATGCTCGCATTATCGCGGCGCGGGAAGGGGCGGGAGCTTGAGGATCTTGCGGAGGGAAGCGTCGATCCACTGCTCGGACCGTGGAAACTTCGCGTAGGTTTGGATCTCCGCGAGCAGCGGGTCGCCTGCCTGCACGCCCGCGGATTGGAGGATGGCGTAATCCTGCAGCGATTCGGCGAAGATCTCCCAGCGGATCGAATCGATCGGACCGTCCTTGCCCGGATAGATCACGAACGGATCGCCGTACGGGATGGCGGGCCACGCGCCGTTGCTCGCGTCGTCGAACGGTTCGCCCGCCTCCTCACGTTCCATCTTGTCCCAGTAGTTGAAGCCCCAGTGCAGAAAACCCCTGGCGCCCAGGCGATAGAACAGCCAGCCGGACATGCGGATCTTGGTCAGCGGCGTGTCCATAAAACGGTTGACCCACGCCCCGTGCGGGGCGCAGCAGAAGTAAACCCAGTGCGGGATGCCCGCGTCGATGTAATTCTGCGCGGCGCTGACCATCGGGATCGGCATGTCGGTCAGGTGCTGCCTCCCGTACTCGATGTCGCTGAGGGCATCCATCACCTTCATCCACGGCGCGAGATCGCGAAGGATCTGCCTCGCACGCTTGTAGTTCTCGACGTGCTGTCCGCTGCCGGGTTCGTCGGAGAGATGAAAGTACGAAGACTTCAGCACCGCCTCCTTGACGAGGAAGTCGTGAAACGCCGGCAGAAACTGCTTGAGGAAGTTCACGTAGACGTCTGATGTCGCCTTCGTGTCCGGCGGCCAGAGCATGACGTACTTGCCGTCGCCATCCTTGTGGTAAATCCGCATCGGATTTTCCGCGCCCCAGTAGATCCAAAGGTGCGACCACTCGAACTGCGTGAAGCCGATCTCCCTGCACATGTCGACGAACCGCTTCACGAGCGAGAAATCGAACGTGTAGTTTCCCGGCGACGGCTCCTCGACGATGAGGAGCTGGCACGGATGGGCGAACGGTTCGCGGCGGTCGAAAAGGATCGGGACGTAGACGACGTCGGAGCCGTGATCGAGCATGTCCACAAGCTGGTCGCGTGTCAGTTTCCACCAGCGTGGGTCCTCGAACATGCCGGTCTTGTAGTAATCCCACGTCGCTTCGCCGCGCCACCAGTGGATGACGGGGAAGTCGCGGCGCGGCTCGATGACCAGGTCCGAAACATCGAGCGTCGCGACCAGAGGGGTCGTGCTTTTGTCGCTCGCGACGAGTCGCACGTCGATCTGTCGCGGCCCCGGCTTCGCGTCGGCCGCTACGCGCACGGTCATCCAGAAGGCCTGGGTCTCGTGCGGGCCGATTCTTGCGGTCGATTCCGGCAACAGCGGATCGGGGACAAAACCGGGAACATTGCCGACGCCTTCGAGATCGTCCGGATCCGTTTCGGTCGTCAGGTGCCGCACCGGCACGTAGCCGACTCGGCGGACCTGCACCGTGAGATCGGCGTCGGCCTTCGCAATGCACTGGATCGTCAGCGGCTTGCCCGAGTTATTGCGCGCGCACGCCTGGAACGAGAATCGGCCGTTCCGCGCCGCCGGAATCGCCAAGGCCGATCGCGTCGCAGGTTCCGATGAAGGATAGACCCGTCGGAGCGACGATTGCAGCCAACATGCCGGCGCGGCGGCAGCGGGGTGCGACGAGAGTGACAGCAGGAGAGACGCCGCCGCCAAGAAAGTGCATCGCATTGAGCAGCGATACCGCCGCTCGCGTCAATCCGTTGCGACACCAGCGTGTCGCTACAATGCCGGTGATGCGAACGAAGTCGGCACTCTTGCTCTTGCTTCTCTGCCTCGCCGCGGCGGCGCCGGCGGACAAGTACAACCTGCCGGTGCAGAGCCGCACGCGCGATTGCGTGCAGATGTCGCAGGCGAAGGTGCCGCTGCGCTTCGCCGACGGCAAGCCCACCGGCTTCTTCGTTAGCGCCGACGATCCCAGCCAGATCGCCGACGGCAAGAAACCATGCCCCAGAGGTTCGATGGAGATCGACGCCCACGAGATCATCACCACGGCCGGCGGGATGAAGCTGAACTTCCACGCTGGCGGCGGGATGTACAACGATCGGATCGAGAACGGGCAGTACGGCCATGTCGCGGCGGAAGATCTCAAGTCTGCACCGAAACTGAAACCCACCGGCAACGGCGCGGCCGCGCCGCTGTCGCCGATGGTCTACTTCGTCGAGCCCACGCGCATCCCCGACGACATGTTTTACAAGCCCAACGCGAATGCCGAGGGACGCACGGGATCGACCTACTACACCTACGGAAATCCGGGTTATGACAAGACGCTGGGCCGCGGGGACTGGACGTATCTCAACTGGTCGTGGGTGCAGAACGGCCACGGTGATCGGTTCCCCGAGAACAAATGCAACGGCGGCGGAATGGTGCGCGCGCTGGCGCGGCGCGACGACGCATGCTACGCCGCCGACGTGCAGCCGATCGTCGGCTACTCCTACGGCCCGGACAACCGGGTAAACGGTCGCGTCACGGCGATCTACGGCCGGTTGGACAACTGCAGTCCGTCACAGCAGATCTTCGGCTGGATGCCGATTTCGTATCAGAAGAGCAATGACATCATCGTCCCCTGTCTTCGCCGCGCGCCTTTGAAAGGGCTGCCCAAAACCGCACCGCCGGCCAGCAAATCGGCCGATCGCGCCGAACGGATGTCCCGGAATCTGCTCAACCCGATCAAACCGGATGTTGCCGTTGCAGAGAAGATGCGCGCCGAATTCCTTCGAAACATCGTTGCCGAGAACGACATGGCGACGCGGATGGAACTGATCACCGACATCGCGCGCGTCGACGATGAGAAAACAGTCGAAGCTCTGCTCAGGGTGATCGCCGACGATGGTCATCCGGTCGTCGCCGAGCAGGCAATCGCTGTGTTGGGGTTCATGGCAGCCACGCCGGGCGACGTGGCGCGAGTCGCACCCGCGCTGGCTGCTGCGTGCCAGAAAATGACGGACTCGCGCTTGCACATTCGCGCGATCGATATCATGTCGAACATCCCCGACGCGCAGTCGCTGGAGTTCCTCAAGCAAATGGAGTCCCGCGCCGGCGACGCGGAAGAGCGGGTCGCGATCGCGTATGCAATCCTGAAACTCGCGCCGCGCATCCCGATCGATGAAGCCCTGCTCACAAAGGCGCGCGGCGTGATGCGGCAGCACGCCGAGTTGAACAAGCGGCGGGCGGGCTGACACGCGGCGCGGGGGTGTCAGAGCGTCATCAGCGAAAACGACAGTGTTGATGACGCGATCGCCATGCCGACGGCGGCGCCGACGATCACGCTCATGCCGAAGAAAAAGAGCGCCGTCCGAGCCGGATCGATCTGACCCTGCTCGGGCTGCATCGTCCATACGTACTCACTTTTCGCCGCGTCGGCCGGCAGCAGGACGCGTTCGCTGCCACACACGGCCAGCAGGCGATGCTGATCGTCGAACGCGAAGCCGAAGATTTCTCCGTGGCGGAGCCGCCGATCGATGGCCGGCGTCGCGGAGCGCGTCGTCGGCCGTCGTGCAGTGGTGGCGTAAAGGCGATACGGGCCGTTGTATGGAGCCTTTTGCGTTCTGGCTCGTTGCTGCGGGAGGTATCGCATCAGCACCGCCTCCGCGGTGCTGACACGACACCCGCCGATCGCCGAGGCGCAACTCAGCAGCGCCACGATGAGAACTCGTTTCATGGGCGGGTCCTTTCAGTTCGCGCGGCGGCGGTGCCTAGTTCACGTCGCGCGACGAGTCATCGAACAGGTCGTCGGCGCAGTGTTTCCAATCGCCGTGCCGGGCATCGCCGATGTGCCGATCGCAAAAGCCGCCGCC
>JAICTV010000312.1 GCA_025936175.1 Phycisphaerae bacterium | reverse complement strand
GGCGATCCGGTCGCGATCAAGGAGCCGACGTCGGTTGCGTTTCGACGTCAAGCAGGCGCGAACGTGCTCGTCGTCGGTCAACAGGAAGAGCTGTCGATGGCCCTGATGGCGTCCTCGATCATCTCGATCGCCGCGCAGGCGCCCAACGCGAAGTTCATCATCCTCGACGGCACCCCCGCGGATTCACCGCTGGCGGGCGTAATGCCGCGCGTGCGCGATGCGCTGGGCGCGGGCCGCGTGGACCTGGTCGAGTACCGCGCGACCGAGGAAGCGATCGCCGAGCTCGCGGCGGAGTTGCAGCGCCGCGAGACCGAGGGCGGCGCCAACCCCCCGCCGATCTTCCTGCTCGTCTACGGGCTGCAGCGTTACCGCGCGCTGCGCAAGAGCGAAGACAGCTCCTTCAGCTTCGGCGCCAGCGGCGAGGAGGAGAAGAAGCCGCAGGCGGACAAGCAGTTCGCCGACATCCTGCGTGACGGCCCCGCCGCCGGGATTCATACCATCGCGTGGTGCGACACGGCGGCCGCGCTCGAGCGGACGCTTGATCGCGCGGCGGTGCGCGAGTTCGACAACCGCGTGCTGTTCCAGATGAGCGCGAACGACTCGAGCAACCTGATCGACTCGCCGCTGGGCAACAAGCTCGGCTCCTACCGCGCGCTGCTCTACAGCGAGGAGCAGGGGACGACCGAAAAGTTCCGCCCCTACGCGCTGCCCGGCGCCCGATGGCTGGAGCATGTTCGAGCGTCGATGCAAAAATGATTAACCACCGAGGCACGGAGGCACGGAGGGGCGCGGGAACTACGACAGCGCCTCCGTGTCTCCGCGCCTCCGTGGTGGTCCTTCTTGTTCTTTGCAGTCACAGCTTCGCGCAGGGGACAAAGCCGAGCTCACGTCCCGGCGGAGAGATCGTTCCGCCGGCGCGGCGGGATGTGCCGGGAAAGCGCATCACGCTCTCAACCGGCGAATTGTTCGTGCCGGATTTCTTTCATACCGATGCAAGTCCGGACCTGGTCGTCTGGTTCCTCGGCGCGCCGTGGTGCGCGGAGCAGGTGTTTTATGACGCGGGGAAGAACGCCGTGCTGCTCGCCGTCAACGCGGCGACGCTGAAGCGCGGGTTTCCAGTCTCCGGCGACTTCGACAAACTGCTGGCGGAAGCCGCCGCGGCACTCAAGCAGGCAGGCGTGAGCGACAAGGGCGTCGGCAAGATCGCGCTGGTCTCGTTCAGCGGCGGGTGGACAGGCGTTTACGAGGTGCTGAAGCATCCGGATCTGGCGCGGCGCATCGACAACGTCGTCCTTCTCGATTCGCTCTACGCGCGCGATAAGGCCAGTGGCAAGATCGACCAAGAGGCGATCGCGCCGTTCCTCGCCTTCGCCCGCCGCGCGAGCGAAGGCGACGCGGTCTTCGTCTTCACGCAGCTTTATCCGCCGGAGGAGCGGTACCGCACCAACACGACGACCGTGTGCGCATCATATCTGATCGATCATCTCGGCCTCGAGCAAAAGAGCGGCGAAGGTGATGGCAAGATCCTCTACCGCGCCGAGAAAGCGAACTGTCACATCCTCGGCCGCGCCGGGATGACGAATCAGGATCACTTCAATCATTTCTACGACGCGGCGGAAATGCTCAAGCTGATGTCGCTGGAAGACGCGGCCGGGCAGGAGCCTCGCCCGCCCGAGCGCGGCGCTAAAAACTGAACTTCCCTTCGCAGATCGATTGTCGCACCGGCCGGCGGTCTGACGGGTTCTCTCGCGCGCGGATCGGCTCGGGCAGATCGGCGGGGTCGCCCGGCTTGCCGACGGCGAACATGGCCGCGACGTCGAAGTCGTCGGGAATCGCCAGTGATTGCCCGGCCATGCTGAAGTTGAACCCCATCATGCCGTGCACGACCAGTCCCATGGCCGCCCCTTGCAGCGCGAGGTTCTCGAACGCGGCGCCGCAGTCGAACAGGTGCACCGGATTCGGCTTGCCGCTTTGCGTGAACGTCTTCTTCGACGCGATGACGACCAACATCGCCGCCTTGTCGCACCACGCGCGGTTGCCCTCGACGAGCAGGTCGAAAAACGTCTGCCACTGCGGCGTGTCCCGCCGCCCGTACAGGAACCGCCACTCCTGCTCGTTGTAGGTGGACGGCGCCCAGCGCGCCGCCTCGAACAGCGTGAGCATTTCGGCATCGCTGATCGGCGCCCCCGACATCGCCCGGGGCGACCAGCGGCGGACGAAGAGCGGCTCGATCGGAAATTCGGGCTTGCGAACGTCGCGTGCATCAATCATGAAGTGGCCTCCGGGGGACATGGCTCGATCATAGGCAACGTCACTCCCCGACGGCGCGCAAACGGAGTAGATTGATGCACGAGGTGCTCCCATGACCATCGCAACGGCCCTCAATCCGCAGAGGATGAGGGGCAACGTCCTGTCGCCCGAGCAAATCGCCTTCTACCACGCGCAGGGCTATCTCCACATCCCCGGCATGTTCGCGCCCGCGGAGACGGCTGAGCTGTCGGATCATCTCAACTGGCTGATCGAAACCTGGGCGATGAAGGATGCGGGCTGGACCGGGCCGTGGCGGAAGAAGTACATGGACGCGGAGACGGAGAAGAAATCCAAGCTCATCGCGCTGCACGATCTTCAGTATTACTCCGATGCGTGGGCACGCGCGGTGACCAACCGCAAGCTCGCCGGCGCGATGGCGGATTTGCTGGACGGCGGGCCGGTCGAATTGCACCACTCCACGCTGCACGTGAAGCCGCCGGAGACGGGGCATCCGTTTCCGATGCATCAGGACTGGGCGTTCTACAAGCACGCGGACGGGCGGTACGTCGATGTGCTCGTGCACCTGGATGACACGCGGCACGAGAACGGGGAGATCCGCTTCCTCGCCGGCTCGCACAAGCACGGCGCGCTCGAGCACGTGGTGAAAGACGAGGATGGCAAGGGCTGCACGCCGCACCTGCCGACGGACAAGTATCGGCTGGAGGACACGGTCGCGGTGCCCGCGAAGGCGGGCGACGTCGTCGTCTTCAACATCTTCACGATCCACGGCTCGCATGTGAACGTGACCGACCAGATGCGCCGGCTCGTGCGCGTGGGCTACAAGCATCCCGACAACGCGCAGACCGAGGGACAAAGCAAAGGACGGCCGAGCTGGATGGTCTGGGGACGGCGCGAACGGGGCGAGGGGCAAGTTCAATTTCCGATGGCGTAGACGCCAACGCATGCGCGTGCCCCGTCGAAGCGCCCGGCGTTGTCATGCTGAGGTACTCCGAAGCATCTGCGTGCCCTGACCCAGATCCTTCGGAGTACCTCAGGGCCACACGGGGTGGGATGTTCGCTGTATGATCGGGCGCATGCGCCGACTGACACATCTTTCGCTTCTCCTCGCGATTATCACTTTCTGCAACGTCGCACGCGCCGACGTGAAGCTGCCGGCGATTTTTGGCGATCACATGGTGCTGCAGCGCGGGATGGAGGTGCCGTTCTGGGGCACGGCCGACGCGGGCGAGAAAGTCACCGTCAAAGCGGCGGGACAGGAGAAATCCGCAACCGCCGACGATAAGGGCAAGTGGCGAGTCGCGCTCGATCCGATCGATGTGAGTGATCCGATCGAACTCACCGTCGCCGGGAAGAACACGATCACGTTTAAAGACGTGCTGACCGGCGAAGTGTGGCTCTGCTCGGGGCAATCGAACATGGAATTTCCGCTGAAGCGCGCGTCCAACGCGGATGAGGCGATCAAGGCGGCGGATCATCCGAAGATGCGGCTGTTTCGCGTCGGCCGCGCGTACAAGGATGAGCCGCAGGAGGATCTGGCGGGCGGGAAGTGGGAGCTCTGCTCGCCCCAGAATGTCGGCGAGTTCACCGCGGTGGGATATTTCTTCGGCGCGGAGCTGCACGAGAAGCTGAACATGCCGGTCGGCTTGATCCAATCCGACTGGGGCGGCACGCGCGCCGAGGCGTGGATGCCGAAGGCGACGTTCGACTCGCTCAATCTTCCCTACGAGCCGGCGTGGACGCAGGAGTGGCTGCACCCGAAGCAGAATCCCGCGTCGACCCAGCCCGCCAAGGAGCGGCCGTACGAAGCGCCGGCGGTGCTCTACAACTCGATGATCGCGCCATTCGCCGGCTACGCGATGCGCGGCGCGGCATGGTATCAGGGCGAGACGAACACCGCTTATCCCGTCGACTATCGCCGAGTGCTCGGCGCGATGATCACGAGCTGGCGCGATGCGTGGGGTGAAGGCGAATTTCCGTTCCTCATCGTGCAGCTTCCCAACTTCGAAGGCCCGACGCGCGACTGGGTCGCGCTGCGCAAATCGCAGCAGCAGGTGACGAAGGACCTGCCCAACGTCGCCATGGCAGTCACGATCGACCTCGGCGTAGCGACGACCATTCACCCGACCCGCAAGCAGCCGGTCGGGCATCGCCTCGCGGTGCTGGCGGAAAAGACGGTCTACGGGCGGGACGTGCCGTACTCGGGGCCGACGTTCAAGTCGATGCAATCGAGCGGCGGCGAGATCACGGTCTCGTTCGATCACGCCGACGGCGGGCTCGTCTCCAAAGGCGAAGTACAGGGTTTCGAAATCGCGGGCGACGACGGGAAGTTCTTCCCGGCCAAGGCGAAGACCACGGGCGACGACCAAGTCGTGCTCAGCGCCGACGGCGTCGCGTCGCCGAAGATGGTTCGCTACGGCTGGCAGAACAATCCGACCTGCACGCTCTACAACAAGGCGGATCTTCCGGCGGCGCCGTTCGAGGCGAAGTAGCGGGCGTCGCCGTTATTTCGCCGCCCGTTGAAACAGGAACTGCTCCGGCACGACCTGCGCGACTTTTCCGCTCGGAACCCAGAGCAGCGCGACGTGGCCCTGCGCCACTCGATTCCAGTAATCCACCTCGATGGTGTGCGTTCCGGCCTGGACCGGGTTGGCGGAGAAATGCCGGCCCGGCGTGTGGAACTCGCAGAGCAGATTCCCGTCGAGATAGAGCCGAGCGCCGTCGTCGGCCTCGACGCCGATCGCCTTCACGCCGCCAGGCGGGATGACGATCGCGCCGGTCCATTTGATCGCGAAGCGCGGGACGGTCACGCCCTGCTCTGGCGGGACGCCGCGCGGCCAGGT
>JAICTV010000237.1 GCA_025936175.1 Phycisphaerae bacterium | reverse complement strand
TCGGCGGCGCGGCAAGCGTGATCGAGTAGCTGCTCGTGCCCTTGGCCAGCGTCATGTCATACGCGCCGCTGGTCTGCCCGCGGAGGTAATAGTCGCCGTAGAAACCGGTGAAGGTGATCGTGCCGTCGGAGTTGACGGTGGCGTTGAGATGGGTATCCCACTCATTCATCAACTGTTCCCAGCGCACGCCCATCGGTGTGAGCGTGTTGTTTCCGTTCGTGTTGTCGAGCAGGGCCGCCGGCGCACGTGTCGGGTTCGTTGCGAGGTCCCACCAGCCCCAGATCAGGAACGATGTCGCCTGTGGCGTGCCGAACATCATGCGCATGGAATCGTCCATCACTCCGGGCCCGAGCGAATCCGCCTGCGCGCTGGTGAGCGCGCCGGAGAGTCCGAACTCGGTCAACGACATCGGGAGCCCTTCGGTCGACAGTCCCATCAGCGCCTTTTCCATCTTGGCTGCGCTGTGCGTGTTGGAACCGGTCAACGTCGGATCGGCGTAGTACTGGAAGCCGATGCCGGTGACCGCCCCGCCGGCCGCGCGGATCGACTCGATGTGCTGCCGGTACCAGTTGGCGTAGGCGTCGCCCCACTGAAAGACGTTGTACTCGTTGGTGTAGATTTTCGCCGACGAATTGGCGCTGGTGACCGCTTGCTGCACTTCGTTGTAGATGTCGGCAACCCCCGAAGGGCCGTACACGTTCCAATAGTTCGACGGATTGCTGTTGTTCGAGCCGGTGTGATAGCTCTCGTTGTAGACGTCGACCTCGGCGTACTTGTTGGCGCGGGCGGCGTTGGCGTAGTACTGCGTGCGCTGGGTGATTTCCGCCCGGAGGTCGGCCTTGGCGGTGTCGCGTTGCGCCTGGGTCAGCGTCGTGTCCGCCGCCTGATCGAGCAGGCCGTTGTTGCTGCTGTTCGTTACCCAGGAGGGCTGCTGGCTTCCCCAGATCAGGTTGTGCATGCGGGCGCGCATGTTGTGGGATTGCGCGTAGTTCAAGATGGTGTCGACGTAACTCATCGTGACGGTGTCGCGCGTTGATTCATTGCTCGCCCACTTCCCGGCGTTGGACGGGACGATCATGTTGAAGTGGGAGTTGATGAACTGCTGGAACTTGTACGCCTCGGTGCCGGGTGCGGGGTTGACAACGTTGACCATGCTCTTGGGGTCGGTAGCGCTGACGCCGGAGACCGTGCCGCCGAAGTTGAAGGCGTGACGCGCCAGGTCCACGGTCACCGGCGTTCCCGTCAGCAGAGGAATGCCGGACGGCCCCGCGAGTGCGACCGCCGCGGAGCCTTGACGGTAATTGCCGATGTACGTATTCGCGGCCGCAATCGCGTTGGCGTCGGTGCTGGTGTTGGAGAAGGTCGCCGCGCTTCCGCTGACGGTGCTGACGGAGAGGTTGTTGACGGTGAACGATCGCGTGACAGACGTATTGCCGGCGTAATCGCGCTCGTCGCGAATGACGTAAGTGCCCGCCGGCAGCGAGATGTTTCCGGTCGTGTAGTTGGTCGCGGATGTGTTGCCGACGTTGAAGCCGACGAGGGTGTCGGCGATGGCGAGGTTCATGTGCGGCGCGGGTGTCGCGCCGGCGGATGCGGTGGCGTTGAGCGTGAACTTCACAGTGGCGCCGCCGGCAGGCACAGTCAGGTAGGTTCCGACGTATCCGCTGCTCGACAGCGTCGGCGACGCCGCGGATTGCAGGGCGAGACTGCTGCCGGTGAGCGACGTTTGCGCCACGGCGGGCGAGGTCATCGCCGCCGCCAGCAGTGCGGCAACGCGAATGTTGCGAAGGCGTCGCATCGACAAAAGTTCAGGCGTGGCCGGATGAAGCAAACCCGCGGCAGAGTAAACGATTACGTTGTATCTCGCCGGCGGAGCCTCGTCAAAAACGTTCCCGGAACCTGATGAAAAAGGCGGTTATTGTGGGGATCGGAGGTGTTGTTGACGGAATCGACCTCTGAAGAAGAAAAAAATTGACTGCCTATAAAGCGCCTGTAGACTGCCGATCAAGTAAACGTTTACCCGCCGGGAGGGTGCTGGCACCGGCGGGGCCATTTCTACGCGGGAGAGTATATGAAGCAGGCGTCGCCCCGTCGTCGGTCGACTCGTACCACGTCTTTCATTCTCGGCTTGGCTACCGCGGGGCTGTCACCGCTCGCCGTGCAGTCGGCGCAGGCGGCGAGCGGCACTTGGAATGTGTCGCCCACCAACAACCTGTGGGAAGCCAGTGGCACCGAAACCAACTGGAGCACCGGCGCCGCGACCTTCCCCGGCAGTACCGCCGGCACCACGACCAGCGGCGATGTCGCCACCTTCACCGGCACCAGCGCTATCGTCTCGATCGGGATCAATGCCACCGGCGGAAACTCCCTGCCGCTCAATATCGGCGGCATGACGTTTACGGGCGCCAACAAGTCGGCGTACGTCATCGGCAGCACCAGCGGCAACGCGCTGTGGCTCAGCAGCAATCCCAGTCTCGCCACTACGAACAATCAGCTCGTCATCTCCGGCGGCGGCAGCTCCGGCACGGGCAACACCGAAACCGTGAACTCGCCGATGGTGCTGCAGCCCCTCAACAGCACTTCCGCCGGCTTCTATACCTTCCAGAACAATTCCACCAACGTCGGGACTTCGACCGGCGACGCGCTCGTCGTCAACGGCTCGGTGACCCCGGGCACCACCACGCAGGCGTACACGCTGACGCTGCGCGGCGGGAACACCAACACGACCAACGCGGTCAACGGCTTGATCAGCGACGGCGGCGCGGCTTTGGGGCTGGGGCTGGTCAAGTCGGACGGCGGCACCTGGACGCTTTCCAACAACGACACCTTCACCGGCCCGATCAACATCCAGAACGGAACGCTGCGCATCACCGGAACTCTTTCCGGCGGTCCTGCCAGCGCCCGCGCCGTGACGTTCTCCGGCTCGACCGCCGGCACGCTGCTCATTGCGACCAGCGGCACCGTGACCGTTGGTGACATCGGCCTTAATCAGGCCAATTCCCTGGTCAATGTCACCAGCGGCACGCTCATCGCCGGCTCCATCAGCGAGAACGCCGCAAGCGCTTCGCGGCAAGTCACCCTTAACGGCGGCTTCCTCAAACTGACCGCGGACATGGGCGCGATCACGGGCCCGCTGAACCTCAACGGCGGCACGCTTGCCAATAACAAGAGCGGCGGCGCGACGTTGCAGATCGACTCGGTCAACAACAACTTCTCCGGCAACCACGTCGTCAACATCCAAGGCGGCGGCGGAACGTTTGACACGACCCTCGGCAACATCACCAGCCTCGCGCTGCTCAACGGCGCCGCCGGCGGGACGGTCAACGTCACCGGTGGCAACACGCTCAAGGCCGGCGCCAGCAGTACCGGCAATACGTTCGTGATGTCCGTTCAAGGGTCGTCCACGTGGGACATCAACGGCGCGGCCTCGCTCGTCGCCGGCTTGGCCGGCGCCGGCAACATCACCAACAGCGGCGCCGCGGCGTCGCTGACGAGCAATGTGACTACGGGAACGCAAACCTTCGCGGGCGCGATCGGTGGCGGCGCGAACGTCTCGCTCATCAAGAGCGGCGCGGGCGCGCAGGTCCTCAGCGGCACCAGCAGTTTCACCGGCGCCACCGCGGTCAACGCCGGCGCGCTGGTGGTAACGGGCTCACTCACGACGTCGGCAACGACGGTGAACACCGGCGGCATCCTCGCCGGCACGGGCAACGGCACATCGACCGGACTCGTCGGCAGCGTGACGATCGCCTCGGGCGGCAAGCTCCAGCCCGGCGCCACCACCGCCGACGGCTCGATCGGGACCCTCACGGTATCCAGCCTCGACGCGACCAACGGCAATATCCGGTTCGATCTGGTGAGCCCGGGCGCCAGCGACTTTATCCACGCCGGCAGCGCCACGTTCTCGGCGTCGCACACCTTCAGCATCGTGGGTGTCCCGATCGCGGGCACCTACACGCTGGTGCAGTCGGACACGCCGCTCGCGGGAGCGCAGCCGACGATGGACGTCCCGACCGGCACCCGCTCGACCTTCACGCCGGATTACGGCACGTCAAACGCCAACCTGTTCAAGGTTGTCGTGGTCGGCAACGCCAAGAACCTCACCTGGACGGGCGCCTCCAGCAACGTCTGGAACGTCACCGGCGACATTAACTGGAACGACGGCGTCGGATCGGAGCAGTTCTTCAACCTCGACTCCGTCACGTTCGGCAACGGCGCCGCCAACGAGAACATCACGCTCGGCGCCACCGTTACCCCCGGCTCGATGACGGTCAATAACGACACGAGCAACAACTACTCGATCTCCGGCGGCGGCGCGATCGCGGGCGTCAACACCGCGGTGACCAAGTCCGGCGCCGGCACGCTGGTGCTGGCGACCAACAACACCTACGGCGGCGGAACGACGATCAACGGCGGCGTGGTGCAGGTCGGCAACGGGGGAACCGCCGGGTCTGTCGGCACGGGAACCGTCCTCGATAACGGCTCGCTGGTCTTCAATCGCTCCGACACCAACACCCTCGCCGTCGCCGTCAACGGCGCCGGAAGCCTGCGGCAAAGCGGCACCGGCACGCTGGTCATCACCAGCAGCAACAACTACAGCGGCAGCACCACCATCGACACCGGCACGACCATTCAGCTCGGCGACGGCAATGGTACGGGAAATCTCGGCATCACCAGCGGCGTCACCGACAACGGCACGCTGATCTACAACCGCAACAACTCCAGCACGATCAGCGCCGTCGTCTCCGGCTCCGGCAGCCTCGCCGTCAACGCGGGCACCCTCGCGCTGGCCGCGAACAACACCTATTCCGGCACGACGACGATCAACTCCGGCGCGACGCTTCAGATCGGCGGCGGTGGGACCACCGGGTCGGCGGGTGCGGGCGCCATTACCAACAACGGCACGCTCGCCTTCAACCGCTCGGACAACATCTCGCCGGCTTCGTTCAGCGGCGGCGGCGCGATCCAGCAGAACGGCACCGGGACGCTGATCTTCTCCGGCCCCAGCTCCTTCACCGGCCCGCTCGTCATCAACAGCGGCACCGTCGCGGGCCTGCACGCCAACGCCTTCGGCAGCACCAGCGGCATCACCCTCAGCGGCACCGGAACGCTCAGCCTGCGCGGCGACGCCAGCACCAACTTCGTGCGCGTCAGCGACAGCGTCCCCTACAGCGTCAGCATCACCGGCAGCGGCGCGGTCATCGACGTCGATCGTGCGACCGTGGCCGGCACCGCCGCCAAAACCATGACCATCGGATCGATCTCCGCCGCCACCAGCACCGCGAACACCTTCACGCTGACGTTCACCGGCAACAACAACACCAGCCTCTCGACCGGGGACCTGAACGGCCCGTCGTCCACCGCGGGAAGCACCGTCACGCTCAATTTCGCCAACACCTCCGGCACCACCACGTTGAACAGCTATACCGGCAACAATCAGGCCTCCAACGAGAACCTGACGTTCGCCACCGGTGGAGACGTCGTCATCACCAACGGCATCAACGACCCTCCCAGCTTCTGGCCGCTGCAAATGACCAAGACCGGCAACGGCACGCTCACCATCAAGGGGCCCAGCACCTACAGCCTGGGCACGACGATCACCAGCGGCACCGTCGCGATCGGGGATGACAACGCGCTGGGCTTCGGCGACGTCAACATCAACGGCGCCAGCGCCGTCGCCGTCCTCCAGTCCGCCGACAGCAACACCCGAACCGTCAACAACAACATCGTCGACAGCAGCACGAACTTCACGTTCGGGGGGACGGGCAACCTGGTCTTCAACGGCGGGTGGAACAAGGGTCAGTTCTTCAAGAACCTGATCGTCAACTGCCCGGTCATGACCATCAACGGGAGCGTCGTCAGCAACCCAGGCGCGAATCAGGGCTTCGGAAAGGACGGCCCGGGCACCTTGATCCTCGCCGGCGCCAACAGCTACACCGGCGACACGGTCGTCCGTCAGGGCACGCTGACGGTCGCGCCCACGGGGTCGCTCGGCGATCCGACATTCGGCCTGGAGGTGAGCAACAATAACACCACCGGGCCGGGCACCAGCACGGTCGTCAACCTCTCGACGGTCAACGACACCACCATCAGCACCCTCAGTGGTTTCATCAGCGCGCCGACCAGCGGCACCAATACCGCGACGATCAACACCGGCGGCGCCGGGTTGAACTTCACCGTGAACCAGACCGCGGCGTTCACCGCACCCGCGGGCATCGCCGGCGCCGGGAACTTCATTCTCGGCAGCGGAAGCACCAGCACGCTCACGCTCACGGGCAACCTCACCTACACCGGCACGACGACGGTCAACGCCGCCACCTTGCAGTTGCAGACGAACCTGTCCAACACCTCATCCCTCAACGTAGCCGGCGGGCAAGTGCTCCTGCCCTCCAACGGCACCTTCAACCGCGTGATCCGGGCCGGCAATCTCTCCACCACCCCCGGCAGCAAGGTGAACATCGACAACAACAAGATGATCCTGACCGCGCAGTCTGTCGGCACGTGGAACGGCACGGCGTATACGGACGTCACCGGACTCATTGTCGCCGGCTACGGCGTGAACCAGGATTTCTCCGGCACGAGCGGCATCGTGACCACTCAATCGAACGCCACCGGCGGAAACACGCTGACCAACATCGGCGTGGCGTCGAACGCGGATCTTGGCCTGGCGACGTTCGGCGGCGTCAGCGTCGGCGCCAACGACACGCTGGTCATGTACACCTATGGCGGCGATGCGAATCTGGACGGCGTCATCAATGGTGACGATTACTTCCAGATCGACTCGGCGACGGCGGGCTCGCACGGCTGGTTCAACGGTGACTTCAACTACGACGGCGTCATTAACGGTGACGACTACTTCGTGATCGACTCCAACTTCGCGGCCCAAGGCGCGGCGATCCCGACCAGCGGCGGGATTTCTGCCGGCACACTGGCCGGGGTGACGGCGGTTCCCGAGCCGGCGTCGATCAGCCTCATCGCAGCAGCCGCGACCGCGCTGATGGCGCGCCGTCGCCGCCGCCACGTTAGCGGCAATTGAGTTTCCGGATCGTGCTCTCTCTCCCCAAGCCGCTTCCGCTTTCCTCGAGCGGAAGCGGCTTCTTGATAGGCCGCGATACAGTGCGCGGGAAGCTCGCTCCTGGCCGGAGGCCGTAGCGGCTTCGATGGCCGGGATCTTGAGGTGATGTCGCGTGCCCACGCGCCGGCGGGTGAGCGAGCACAATCGGGATCTCCCGGAGGAGTTTTGCGCGGGCGTGCGCGTCCGCTCCGCCGGCGCATCAACCCCCGAGGAGGCCGGCACGTCCTCCGGTTTCATCTTGATCGAGGACTGCGTCGCCGCCGGCGGGCGAGCCTGCGCGAACGCGATGCGGATGCAACCGTGGCGCAGGTGAGCAGCGCCAGGGTCGCGGGCTCGGGGACGGCGGTTACCGCAGCAGCGATGCCACCGCTCGTGGGGATCGCGGCGTCCTGCGCGGCGAAGTTGGAATCGATCAGGAAGTAGTCGTCGCCGTTGACGAGCCCGTCGTAATTGAAGTCGCCGTTGAGCCAACCGACGGCGCCCGCCGGGAAGGCGCTGTCGATTTGGAAATAATCGTCGCCGTTGATCACGCCGTCGAGGTTGGCGTCGCCGGCGTAGGTGTACATGACGAAAGTGTCGTTCGCGCCGGCGGACACACCGCCGAAGGTCGCGCATCCCAGGTTCGCGTTGGAGGCGACGCCGATCGTCGTGAGCGTGTTGCCGGCGGTGGCGTTGCCCTGGGCGGTGACGATCCCCGAGCCGGTGAAGTCCTGATTCTGACCCAGGCCGCTCTGGATCAGACCCGTGACGCCGGTATAGGCCGTGCCGTTCCACGAGCCGACGGCTTGCGCAGTGAGGATCAGCTTGTTGTTCTCAATATTGATCCTGCCGCCGCCGCTCGCGCCGACAGAAGTCGTCTTGATGACGCGATCGAAGTTGGCGGTGGGCAGGAGACGCAGGGTCGAAGCGCCGCCGCTGACGCTGACGGAGGCCGAGCCGAGCAGGTTGCTGCCCAGGGCGAGGGTTCCGCCGCCGACCGTGGTCGTGCCGAAATAGGTCGTCGCACCGTTGAGGGTAAGCGTCCCGGCGCCGGTTTTTGTCAGGGCCGGGGAAGAGCTGATCGCGCCGGAGTAGGTGCTGTCGGTCGAGGCGTTGATCGTG
>JAICTV010000252.1 GCA_025936175.1 Phycisphaerae bacterium | reverse complement strand
GTAATCGCCGCCGACGACGCCGTTGCCGCTGACGGCGCCGGCGCCGTTGAACTCCCCGTCGATCGCGTTGCCGTTCACGTCCCTGATGCGCTTGGAGTTGAGCTTGATCGAGTAGCTGCTCCCCGCGGCGAAGGGGACCTTGTCGGCGGGGCGGTACCAGACGCGGCGCCCTCCGGCGGTGAGTTTTACCCTGCCGGTGATCTTCTGATCGTCGGCGGTGCCGAAAAGCTGATCGGCGCCGGGGAGGTTGACGAAGACGCTGCGCGTGTTGACGGTGGCCGGGTCGAGCGCGAGGTTGAATGTGATCTGCACTTCGCCGCGGTTGTCGGCGAAGGAAGAGGTCACGTGCGCGGGCGCGGCCAGCAACTGGCGCGGCTCGAGCGGCTCCAACCCAAACTTCGATGCAAGTTCACTCACAAGTCCATCTCCCCGGAAGAACTTTGATCACGGCAGCGGGAACGCGACGACCTTGTTGAGGATCGCGACGCGGCGGACGATCGCCAGGTCGGTCAGCGGCGCCAGCGTTGCCGCGGTCGCGCCGGGATTGACAACGGGCGCAGAGTCCATCGCACCGGTGATGTTCCCGTCGGAATTGGCGATCGTGGTGAGGTCCTTGACCGTCAGCGCCGCAAGCTGGTCCATCACGGCCAGACCGCCGGCGTTCTTGACCGTGCCGAAGACGGTGAACCCGCCGTTCTGCCCGTCGAGGTTGGAACTGTTATCCCCGAGATTGAAGAACCATTGATCGGTCGCCGAGTTCGGATCGCCGCCCAGCTTGGCCATCGCGATCGTGCCCCGTGTGTTGCTCGTATGGAACTCGTTCTGCACCGGCGCGATGGTCGGAATCTCGGTCAAGCCGGTGGCCGTGTTGTCCGTAAGCGATGCGTTGAACCCGCCGCCCTGAATCACAAAGCCGGGGACGTTGCGATGGAAGTAGGTGTAGTCCCACAGTCCGTTGTTGGCGTAGTGGAGGAAGTTGCCGTAGGTCAGCGGGGTGTTGACGGTGTCGAGGTTGACGTCGATGTTGCCCAGGACGGTGCTGAAGCGCGCGACGGGGACGGTCCCCTTGTCGCGCTTGGAGAGGAGCAGGAGATCGCCGCCCGCGACGCCGTCGCCGGTCTGCAAACCGGGGCCGTTGAACTCACCGTCGATGCGCTCGCCGGTCGCGCTCTTGACGCTCTTGGAAGAGACCTTGACGGAGAAGGTGGTCCCGGCGGCGAAGGGGACGGGGACGCGCGGGCGCCACCAGATGCGGCGGTTGCCGGTCTTGAGGCGGACGATGCCGTCGATCTTGACGTCGTCGGCGGTTCCGAAGACGTCGTCGGCGCCGGCGGTGTGGATTTGCACGGTGGACGACTTGACGGTCGCCGGGTCCAGGGCGTTGTTGAAGGTGATCTGCGTCTCGCCGCGGTTGTCGGTGATGATCGAAGTCGCCTCCGCGATGGCGAAGAGCATGCGCGATTCGAGCGGCTCGACCGGCCGGCGGTGGGACGACTTCTTCGACGAAGCGGAGCGAAAGAGTGATGAGACAATTCGGCTGATCACGAAAGAGCCCTCCAGTGGAGCGTTAGTGTAAAGACCTGTGTGTAAAATCAGACCGCGCGTTGGCCGGCAGCCTCTCCCGCCCATCCGGGTGACCAATTTACCCGCCTCATTACGCGTGTCAAAACCAGCGGGTTCATCCAATCGGGGGGAAAAACCGTAGCGTTCAAGAGACGCCACCGGCACTCGCCTTGTTACGACCCTCTTTGGACGTTTGAGGCCGCCAGGAAGACTGATCGCGAGACCGCGGCCTGCGTTGGCCGCGTCGCCCCGTCCCCACCGGGCGGTCTCATCCGTCTTCGGCTTGAAAGGACGGTCATCATGGTCACACGCTATTTCGCGCTCGTTCTCGGCATCATCTTCCTCCTGGTCGGCGTAATGGGTTTCATCCCCGCGCTGGTCACCCATCCGGCCGGCATGGAGATGCACAACGTCACCGTTCACGCCAACCACGGCTACCTGCTGGGAATCTTCCCGGTCAACCTGCTGCACAACCTCGTACACATCCTCTTCGGCATCTGGGGCCTGGCCGCCTACGCGGGTGGCTTCGACGCGAGCCGGGTGTATGCGCGCAGCGTCGCGGTGATCTACGCGTTGCTGGCGATCATGGGCCTGATCCCGCAGGGCAACCTGAACACGACCTTCGGCCTGATCCCGATCCACGGGAACGATGTGTGGCTGCACGCGGTGATCGCCGTTGCGGCGGCGTACTTCGGCTGGGCGGTCGCGCGCGAGCCGACGCTGCGGACGAGCGACACCCTCACCGACACCGCTCGCGATACGACGACGATGTGAAGTTCTGCTACGCATGTAAGCGACTCCCGGGCAGAGCCCACGGATTGCAATCCGTGGGCTTCATCGTTGCGCCAATTTCGAGCCTTCGCGCCACCCCGCAGGGCCCCGTGCCCGCGCGCGAGCAAGCGCCATGAGCTGCTTGTCGCTCAGCGGGTTGAGGGCGTCGGATTGATCGGACGGCGCCGACGGCACATTCGAGCGCGCCTCGAATGCGCCATTGGATTGCGTTCTCCGATCGGAAGCAGCCCGATCGACTCCGCGAATGGGTTCGTTTTGCAACCCGCAGTGGCCGCCGTGGCGTCGTTTTCTTCGTTCTGGGGCTGGCAGAGCGGTTTTTCGTTGGCTTCGATTGGGTTCGTTTTGCAGCGCGCGCTCGAATGTGCCATTGGCTTCGTTCCGCATTTCTGCGTAAGCGACTGGGCGAGATCGCGAGCGGTTCGATGGCAGGTGTCCGCCGCGCTGGCGGCGGCACTGTTGAGCGCGCGAAGCGCGGCGAGCGATCGCTGGGAAATGGGCGTGGGCATCGATGCACCTCCTCTTCTGCGTGGCCGATGGTCAAGACGCGGAGCGCAATGCTTCCCACGTACGTTAGGTATATGTTTGGGATTAGTCAACGCGCGGACGTGTTCGAATGATCATGTGAGAACAGGGACGCTGGCGCGAACGAAATTCGCGCGGCGACGCGGCCACTTGCGCGATACCATCGCGCGCGAGGGAGCGACGCTCATGCGAAACACGTCCGGTCGCGTCGTTGTCGTCCGCGCGTTCACGCTCGTCGAGTTGCTGGTCGTCATCGGCGTCATCGCGGTGCTCATCGGCATCCTGCTGCCGGTGCTCAGCAAGGCGCGCGAGTCGGCGAAATCGATCCAGTGCATGTCGAATTTGCGGCAGTTCGCCGTCGCCGACCAGATGTACGTCAACCAGTTCAACTGGCACATGCCGGGATGGTGGAACCAGGACCACGCCTACAGCGCGTTCGGAACCTATTGGGCGGGACTGGACGAGTTCCGCAAGGCCTTGGCGATGCCGATTCTCGATCCCGGCTGGACGTACCGCTGCTACGTGACGCGGAAGTGGTACTGCCCCAACGCCGTGCGCGCGGCCGACAATCCCAACACGCCTAACCCCAATGATCACACCAACCAGCGTTACTACCCGATGCACTACAGCTACGGGATGAACGTCATGGGTGTGGACGTGAACACCGAAACGGGCCAGAACGACGACGTGTGGGACCCGCGCGCGACGCAGGCGGACCCCGCGCTGCCGACCGACAAGCGCTTCCACGCCTTTAAGCCGTCGCAGGTGAAGCGGCCGGGCGAGAAGATCCATTTCGCCGACGCGATGTACTACGTGATCAACGTCTACGGCGTCGGGCCCAACACGGCTCTCTACAAGGGCTGGCACAATCGCATCAGCAACTACGACACGACCGGCGAAACCGTCTACGCCGACACCAACGGCATCAACACGCAGCGGACGACGGCCTGGCGGCACAAGGGCGGGGCGAACGCCGTCTTCTTCGACGGGCACGGCGAATGGATGCGCAAGGACCGGCTCTACGACCGGGACGCCGGCGGCAACATCATCCGCAACGACCGCGTCTGGTCGGTGATGAATTAGCCCGCCTTCTTCTTCCCGACGAACGAGCGCACCGCTTTTTCGACGTGCCGCTTGAGCGTGTTTTGATCGCGCTTGTTCATCCCGCCGCACTTGGCTTCGATCATCGGCACCACCGCGGCCATGATGGACAGGATGAGGAAATCGACTTGAGGATCGTCGCTGGCGGACGGGGAGGCGGCCGATTTCCTGGCGCGCGGCATGTTCCGGATGCTACCGCGCCCGCGGCGGGCGCGCCGCCGGGCTATTTCAGCACGATCACTTCCATGCGGATCTGCTGCACGACGTTGTTGTACTGCGCGGCGGACTCGTTGAGCTGGGCCGGCGTCAGCTTCTGGTCGCGCATCCGCTTCACCCACGGCGGCGAGAGGTCGAGCTGGACGGCGCCGAGCTCGAAGTCGACATCAAGGTAGAGTCCCAGCGGCGAGTTGGCCGCGCCGATCCTGCCCCAGAAGCGGTTCATCCGCTTGGAGAAGGCGGTCCAGAGGACGGGGGTGATCGGACGGACGTGCGTGGGATCGTTGAGAAAATCATCACTGCGCGGATGTGGCACCGCGATGCGGACGATCGCGCCGTTCATGCACACGCGATGCAATTCCTTGACGATGCCGAGGAAGACGTCGCTCTGCTGGCCGAGGTGTTCGAGGACGTGGTTGAGCACCACTTCGCGCGCGCTGCTGTCGGCAAAGGGCCAGGGGAAGAGCTCGAGGTCGTGGCGGACGTCGGGAGAGCCGAACTTGTCGACGTTGACGAAGCCGGCGCGAAGGTTCTGTCCGCAGCCGAGGTTGAGCCGAAGTCCATCCGTCGGCGGCGGCGGGATGACCGGCGGTGGAGGCTGCGAAGGGGGCGCGTTCGACATCGAAGTACCGCGAAGTTTAGCGACTGACCGCCGCTCGGGTAGAAAGGGCGCATGCCAAAGCGAATACTGGTCCTGTCCGCATCGGTCGGCGCGGGGCACATGCGCGCGGCGCAGGCGGTGGAGCTGGCGCTGCGCGAGACGGCTGGAGACGACACGACCGTCAAGAACATCGACGTGCTCACGCTCACCAACGCGCCCTTCCGCAAAATCTACGGCGAGGCGTACCTGGATCTTGTCAACAAAGCGCCGCACGTGCTCGGTTACTTCTACGACCATATGGACAAGCCGCGCGGGAAGGATTCCAAGCGCGACAAGCTGCGGCTGCTGGTCGAGAAGCTCAACCTCTCGAAGCTCTGTGACCTGCTCGAATGCGACCACGACGGCGGCAGTTGGGATTCGATCGTTTGTACGCACTTCATGCCGGCGGCGGTGATCGCTTCGATGCGGAAGAAGCGCAAGCTGCGCACCCCCTGCATGACCGTGACGACCGATTTCGAGACGCACCGGCTGTGGGTGAATCAGCCCTGTGACCATTACACGACCGCGACGGACGAAGGCGCGGCGTACCTGCGGCACTGGGGCGTGCCGGCGGACGACATCAGCGTCACCGGCATCCCGATCCATCCGATGTTCGCCAAGCCCAAGTCGCGCGCGGAATGTCAGAAGCGCCATGGCATCGAGGGCAAGCGGCCGGTGGTGCTGCAACTCGCCGGAGGGTTCGGCGTCGGGCCGATCGAGCAGATCTTCCGCGGTATCCTCGACGTGAAAACGCCGGTGGAGGTCGTCGTCGTCACCGGCAGGAACGCGGGCGCGAAGAAGAAGCTGGAAGCGATCGCCGCGGGGGTGCCGGCGCGGCATCGCGCTCAGGTGCTCGGTTTCACCGATCAGATGGACGAGCTGATGGCGGCGGCGGACGTGGTCGTCTCCAAGCCCGGCGGGCTGACGACCTCCGAAACCCTGGCGCGCGGGGCGGCGATGGTGATCGTCAATCCCATCCCCGGACAGGAGAGCCGCAACAGCGATTACCTTCTGGAGAACGGCGCCGCGATCAAGATCAACAACCTCCCGACGCTGGCGATGAAGCTGGAAGCGCTGCTGGCGGATGAGTCGCGGTTGCGGACGCTCAAGGAGAACGCGCGCCGCATCGCCAAGCCGCAGGCGGCATTTGATGTCGCCGTGCGGGCGCTGCGGTTGGCGGGGGCGGGGGCGGGGGTGTGAAGTTGAGGGGGTGAGGGGGTGAAGGGGTGAGGGGTGAGAAGAGCAAGACACGGCGCCGACGCTCCGCATTTTTCACCCCCTCACCCATTCACCCCCTCACCCACTCATCATTAAAATCCGTCGCACGATGACCACCACGACCGCCTCCGAACGTCCCTCGTCCTCCGCCGGCATCATGACGTTGCTCTCGATCATGATGTTCCTCGAGTTCTTCGTCTGGGGCGCGTGGTACGTCACCATGAGCACCTTCATGACCGAGGCGAAGATGGCGTCGAGCATCGGGCTGGCGTACATGCTCTGCCCGCTCGCCGCGATCGTCTCGCCGTTCTTCCTCGGCATGGTCGCGGATCGATTCTTCGCTTCGGAGAAAGTGCTGGCGGTGCTGATGATCATCGGCGGGGCGGCGATGTTCCTCGTGCCGGGCGCGGCCAAGCAGGGCGTGGCGCCGTTCCTCGGCGTGATCCTCATCCACGCGCTGTGCTACATGCCGACGCTCGGGCTCACGAACACGATCGCGTTTGCCAACATGACGAACCAGGAGAAGCAGTTTCCGCTGGTGCGCGTCTTCGGCACGCTGGGTTGGATCGTCGCGGGATTGATGATCAGCTTCATGGGTGTCGATAAGACCGCGACGCCGTTCCTCCTTGCCGGCGGCGCCGCAGTCATCATGGGCCTCTTTAGCTTCGCGCTCCCGCACACGCCGCCGCCCGCGAAGGGGAAGCAGGCGAGCATCGGCGAGATTCTCGGCGCCGACGCGCTGGCGCTGTTCAAGAGCAAATCGTTCGGCGTGTTCGCGATCGCGTCGTTCCTCATCTGCATCCCGCTGGCGGCGTACTACAGCTACGCGGGACGACTGGTGAACGACCTAGGAAGACCCGTCGGCAGCACGATGAGCATCGGGCAGGCGGCGGAAGTGATCTTCATGCTGCTGATGCCGCTGTTCTTCGCGCGGCTGGGCGTGAAGTGGATGCTGGCGCTGGGGATGCTCTCGTGGGTCGTGCGCTACGCGCTCTTCGCCGCCGGCGCGCCCAATGCCGTCTTCTGGATGATCATCCTCGGCATTGCGCTGCACGGGATGTGCTACGACTTCTTCTTCGTGACGGGCTTCATCTACACGGACAAGAAGGCGACGAAGGAGATCCGCGGGCAGGCGCAGGGGCTGCTCGTGCTGATCACGCAGGGGCTGGGTCTGGGCATCGGCGCGTATCTCACCGGCGAATACTTCAATCAGACGGTCGGCGCGGCGACGGGGACGGCGGCGCTGGCGCTGTACCCGAAATTCTGGTGGGCGTGCGCGGCGTTCGCGCTGGTGGTGCTCGTCGCCTTCACGCTCTTCTTCCGCGACGATTCGAGGGAACCGGTCGCCGACGCGCGCGGCGCCCGCGACGTGAAGCCCCCCTCGATCGAGCCGGCGGAAACCGGCGCGGTGTAGAGACGCGTTGGGACGGCGAGGCTTCCGCCGAGCCGCTTTCGATGGCGAGCGCACAACCCACGAGAGCATCCCCAGCGCCAG
>JAICTV010000020.1 GCA_025936175.1 Phycisphaerae bacterium | reverse complement strand
TCGCGCACGGATCACGGCGAGAAGGGGAACGATCCGAAGCGATCGACCGAAGGCGAGACGCCGGTGACGTCGGCGATGTGGCGGCTGGATCCGAAGCAGGATCAGCCCAAGCTCGAGATCTTCGCCAAGGGCATCCGCAACGCGTTCGGCTTCTGCTTCGACGATCGCGGGCGGTTGTTCGCATCGGAGAACGGACCGAACGCGGACGCGCCGGAAGAGCTGAACTTCATCGAGAAGGGAAAGCATTACGGCTTCCCGTACAGGTTCGCCGACTGGGATCATAAGGCGTACGACGATCAGCCCGAGATGCCCGCGGGGTTGAAGACCGAGCCCCCGGTCGCGATGTTCGATCCGCACTCATCGCCGTCGGGCGTCGTGTATCTCGGCGACGATTTTCCGCCGCCCTATCGTGGAACGCTGCTGGTCGCGCGATTCGGCAATCTGATCGGGCCGAAGGAAGTCGGCTTCGACATCGTGCGGGTGAAGCTGAAAGAGGACAAAAAGGGAAGTGACCCCTTTATGACCGCGGACAAAAAGGGGTCACTTCCCGTTTTGACCGGCGAAGTCGCGCCGTTCATGTCGCCGGTGGCGCGGCCGACGGATCTGCATCTCGACGGCCACGGCAAAATCTACGTCTGCGAGATCTGGCGGCAGATCCACAACGCGGGCGAGCAGCAGCCGGGGCGGATTCTGGAGATTGCGGTCGATCGCTAAGCGAATCTGCGTGCGCTGCCCGGCGTCTGCGGATGAATGTCATCCCGAGCGGACTTCGGCGAGCTCCCTTCGGGTCTGAACCTCGGGATCGAAGACGGTCGAGCCGTACTCCGCGAGGGATCTCGGAGTCGGCCGGTTGTCATACTCCGAGATCCCTCGGAGTACCTTGGGATGACAAGCGTTGGGAGATTCGGCAGGAATCATCGCCACGCCAGCTCGAGCGTCTGCTTGTCCTTCGGATGGTTGGGCGTGATCGCGTGGAGCTGGAGGGTCAGGCCGTCGGCGCGCACGTGCGCGTCAACCCAGCCCGCCGGCTGCTGTGGATCGAAGACGTACGCGGTCGTCGGCAGGTTGACGAAGTGGATGTCGTCCTGCTTGCGATGCGTCCACACGTGCGTGTGGCCGAAGAGGACCGCCTTCACCTGCTTGCGATTCGTAATCGCCTCGAGGAACGGTTCGGTATCGCGCAGGCCGCTGCGCTTGGTGATATCAGGGCGAACGTCGGGCTGATGGTGAAGCATGACGACGACGGCGCGATCGGCGCCGCGCGTGTCGAGGGACTTCGCCAGCCAGTTGATCTGCGCCGCGCCCAGCTCGCCCGGCGTGGAAGCCGTCTTGTCGAGCGTGTCGAGCATGTACCAGTCGGCGTGCTTGAGTTGCACGAGCATGACGCGGCGATCGGCCAGCGCAGCGACGCGCTCGCCATCGGTCGGCATCGCCGCGGCGATGTTCTCCCGGCTGTCGTGATTGCCGAGCGCGAGGTGGATCGGAAATCCCGCCTCGCGCATCGGTTTGAGAGCGTCGATGACCGTCGCATAGTCGATCGCCCGGCCGTCGTGATACGCGCAGTCGCCGTTGACCAGCACGTTCGCCGGCCGCGGCGACAGGGACAGGATCTCGTCGCTCGCCTGCTTGAGATGATCCCACATGCTGATCTGCGTTTTGTGGATCAGGTTACGGTCGGCGTTGATGTGGATGTCGGAGAGGAGCGCGAGGCGGTCGGCGTCGGTCTGCGGCGTCGGTTCGCCGATCGAATAGCGACCGAATGCAAGCGTCCCTGCGGCGGCGGCAACGCCTCGCAGGAAACGACGACGGGAAATCGGCGGCAGCGTGATCGGCATAGAGACACCTGTTACGGCGTCTTCATTACCAAATTGCGAAGGAAGCGTTGAGAACTAGCTCGCGACGACGCGGCTGATGGTGAAGATCGGCAGAAGCAACGCCAGCGCCACGCCGCCGATGATGATGCCCATCACCACGATCATGATCGGCTCAATGTAGCGCGTCAGCTCGGTGATCTGCTCCTTGAGCTCCATCTCGGCGTAGCCGCTGATCTGGTCCATCACCAGCGCGAGTTTTCCGCTGCGCTCGCCGGAGGCGATCATTTGCGAGATCGAGCGCGGGACGAGGGCGTTTTCCGACAGCGGCTCCCACAGTTGGCGGCCGACCTGGATCTTTTGCAGCACGTCGGTCCACAGCTCGCGGAAGTAGACGTTGCCGCACAGATCGTTGGCGGTGCCGACGCACTCGGTGAGGGTGACGCCCGCGCCGGCCATCGTGCCGATCATGCGAAGGCTGCGCGCCAGGTGCAGCTTGCGGAACATCGGGCCGAGCAGCGGGACGTGCAGGTGAAGCCAGTGAACGATGCGCTCGCCGCGATCGGTTTTGGAGTAGAAGAACCCCCCGACGGCCAGCGCCGCGACAACCACCGGCAGGCTGAACTTGTGATCGACGAGAAAATCACTCATGCCCATGAGGATCTTGGTCGGCATCGGCAGCGCCGCGGCCTTGGAGGCGTAGATGGCGGTGAACTTGGGCAGCACGAAGGCGAGCAGGAAGATCGTCGTGCTGACGGCGAAGAGCAGCATCATCGTCGGATAGATCAGCGCGCCCTTGACCTTGCGGAGCGTCTCCTGCTCATCGCGCATGTACGCGGTGGCCCGGCCGAGCAGCTTGCCCATCATGCCGGATTTTTCCGACGCGCGGATGATCGCGACGTACAGCCGCGGGAAGGATCGCTCGTGCCGCGACAACGCCGTGCTCAGATCGACGCCGGAGTGGACCAGGCGGAGCACATCGTCGATCAGCTCCTTGACCTTGGGCTTTTCCGTCTGCTGCGCGACGCACTCGAGCGCCTCGGAAAGCGTGACGCCGGTCTCCACCATCACCGAGAGCTGCGTCGAGAGCTGGATGACGTCCGCGCGCGAGATTTTGATGCCGCCCTTTTTCCCGCTGCCGCTCGTCGGGTTCGTCAGGTCGTCGCCGGCCTGCACCGACGTCGGGTATTTGCCCTCGCGGCGCAGGAGCTGCGTCACCTCATTGACCGAGGCGGCGGTCATCGTGCCGTTGGCCAGATTGCCGTTGGCGTCGCGGGCTGTGTAGGTGTAGGTGGGCATGACGGGATTGAGTGATTGAGTCATCGGGTCATTGAGTCATTGGGATTGCGCCTTCAATGGCTCAATGACCCGATGACTCAATGGCTCAATTCATGCAGTCGCTCGATACACCTCTTCCAACGTCGTAATCCCGCTCTTGACCTTGTCCACGCCGTCCTGGCGCAGCGTCTTCATGCCCAGGGTGCGGGCGAGGTCGCGGATCTCGTTCAGCGTTGCGCCCTGGCTGATGCGCTCGATCATGTTGTCGTCGGGGACGAGCAGCTCGTAGATGCCGATTCGGCCGGCGAAGCCGAGGTTGCGGCAGCGGGCGCAGCCCTTGGGCTTGTAAAGCGTCTCGATGTTTTCGGTAAAACGCTCAAGCTGGCGCTTCTCATTCGGCGTCGGCTCGTAAGGTTCCTTGCACGCCTGGCAGAGTTTGCGCACCAGGCGCTGGGCGAGCACGCCGGAGACGCTGGCGCCGACGAGGTACGGCTCGATGCCGAGGTTGTAGAGTCGCGTGATGGCGCCCGGGGCGTCGTTCGTGTGCAGCGTGCTGAGGACGAGGTGACCGGTGAGGGCGGCCTGCGTGGCGAGACGCGCGGTCTCGCCGTCGCGGATTTCGCCGACCATCAGGATGTCCGGGTCCTGTCGCAACAGACTCCGCAGCGCGGTCGGGAAGGTGAAGCCGGCCTTCTCGTGGATCTGAAACTGGTTGATGCCGTTCAGCGCGTACTCGACCGGGTCTTCGACGGTGCAGATGTTGGTGTCGTCGCTGTTGAGCTCCTGCAGACAGGCGTAAAGCGTGGTGCTCTTGCCGGAGCCGGTCGGGCCGGTGACGAGCAGGATGCCGTTCGGCAGCGCGATGAGTTTTCGCCACTGCTTGAGCGTCTCGTAGCCGAAGCCGAGTTTTTCGAGATTGACCGACGCCTTGTCGTTGTCGATGACGCGGACGACGACTTTTTCGCCATGCTTCCCGGGCATCGTGCTGACGCGCAGGTCGATGGGCCGCTTGTCCATCATCACGTGGATGCCGCCGTCCTGCGGGAGGCGGCGCTCGGAGATGTCGAGACCGGCCATGATCTTGATACGCGACGCGACGGCGGCGGCCATCTGGTACGGCGGGCGGAGCTTCTCCATCAGGCGGCCGTCGATGCGGTAGCGGATGCGCAGCGCGCTGTCGCCGGGCTCGATGTGGATGTCCGATGCGCCGTCTTTCACGGCGTTGTAGATGCAGTAGTTGACGAGCTTGACGACGGGCGAGTCGCCGGCGGCCTGCTCCAGGTTGGTGATGTCCTGGACGGGCGCTTCGATGAGCGTGAACTCTTCGGGCTTGACCTCCTCGATGATGTCGTCGATGACGAACACCTTGTCGTTGGGGAGGTAGGTCTGGAGGGTCGCCTTGATGTCGCGCGTGGTGGCGGCGACAACCTGCACCTGAAAGCCGCTGAGGCGCTCGATCTCTTCCAGCAGAAAGACGTTGGCCGGCTCCGGGACGGCGACGGTGAGCACGCGCTCGACGAGAAAGAGCGGCAACACCTGATGCTTCTCGAGAAATTCCTTGGGAAGCGCCGCGATGACTTTCGGATCGGCGACCTTGGGCGAGACGCGCGCGTACGGCACGCCGTAGGCTTGCGCCAGCGCCTCGGTGATCTGATCTTCCGTGCAGACGCGCAGCTCGACGAGAATCTCGCCGAGGAGCTTCTGGTGGTTGGACCGCTTCTGCTCGTCGAGCGCGCGGTCGAGCTGCTCCTGTTTGATCAGGCCGCGCGAGAGGAGCAGTTGTCCCAGAGGTTTGCGTTGCAGGGTTGCGATCATGGGAATCTGACCATCTGACCATCTGATGGTCTGATCATTGAAATGATTAAATGATCAGATCATCAGGTGATTAAATTTCTCACCTCATCGTCTTCAGTGCGGCGGCCAGATCTCCGTGACACTCGAACCGGTGCTCCAGTCTCGTGATCTCCAGGATCTTCCGGCAGTTGTCGTCCAGGTTGACCAGCTTGATCTGGCCGAATAGGTCTTCGCAGCGGCGCTTGAGCCAGAGGAGCGTTTCCAGGCCCTCGCTGTCGATGAAGTCGGTCTTTTCGCAGTCCACGACAAAATCGACGATGCGATTGGTCTCGATGCGTTCCTCGGCGTGCTTGCGCACGTCCTTGGAGACCTCGCCGCTCAAGTCGCCGTCGAGGGCGACGACGCAGACGGTGCCGTAGTCTTCACATTTGAGCGGCATCGGTTTCCTCCGTTCCTCAACACGCCGATATCAACACACGCGGTCATAAAGGGGTCACTTCCCTTTTTGACCTTTTTTATTTTTCGTTCGTGCCGCATTTTTGCGCTGCTATCAAGCTATCGTTTAAATTCGGTCAAAAAGGGAAGTGACCCCTTTATGACCGCTCTTGTCGGTTTACAAGGTCCTCAGGGTCTTTTGCAGGTCGGCCAGGCGCTGCGTTTGCTGCTCGTAGTCGCGCAGGAGCTCGCGGAAGCCTTCGCTGTTGGTGTGCAGGAAGGCGTCGGCCAATTCGGGATCGAACTGCGTGCCGGAGCAGCGGCGGATTTCGGTCAGCGCGACTTCCAGCGGAAGCGCGCGGCGATAAGTGCGGTTGGACGTCATCGCGTCGAAGCAATCGGCGAGGCAGATGATCCGCCCCATCTGCGGGATGTCATGCCCGGCGAGGCCCGACGGATAACCCTTCCCGTCGAAGCGCTCGTGGTGATAGAGCACGCCCGGGATGATGTCCTTGATCTGCTTGATGTCGTGCAGAATGCGGGCGCCGATCTGCGGGTGCTTCTTCATCTGCTCAAACTCTTCGGCCGTCAGCTTGCCGGTCTTTTGCAGCACCGCTTCGGGCACGCCGATCTTGCCGACGTCGTGAAGCAGGCCGGCCATGTAGATGCGCTCGACGTCGTGCTCGGAGAGCTTGATCTCCTGCGCCAGGTGACGGCTCAGGAGCGCGACGCGCTCGGAGTGACCGCAGGTGTACGCGTCCTTGGCGTCGACGGCGGACGTGAGCGAGTGCAACAGGCCCATCATCAGGCCGTGCACGTCGTCGAACAGCATCACGTTTTCGAGATAGATCGCCGACTCATTCGCGATCGAGTTGAGCAGCTTGGAGTCGACCGAATCGAACTCGCCGACGTTCTTGTCGATGCCGAAGAGGCAGCCGAGGACCTGGTCCTGGCGCTGGAGCGGGACGGCGATCACCTGGCGCGCGTACTCGGCCATCCACGAAAAGTTCTTGTCGGCGGCGAGGTTGTTGATGAGCAGCGGGCTCTTTCGACCGCACAGCACTTTCATCAACTGATCGGCCAGACGATGCACCTTGCCGGGCGGAAGACTCAAGCTTCCGTAGAGGACCGGCTCCTGCTGCTCGGCGGGCGACGCGGGTTGCATGAGCGCGACGCCCATGCCGTGGACGCCCATCACGTCCATCACGTCGAGGCAAGCCTGCTTGAAGAAATCAGCCGCACGGCGGTTGATGCGCATGCCGCTGCTGAGCTGATAGATCAGGCTCAGTTCTTCGTACGTGTTGGCGAGCTGGCCGGAGAGCGAATCGAGCTCCCCTTCGAGCCCGGCGAGGCGGACCTGATCGCGGATCATGCCCAGCAGAAGACGAGCCTGGCGAACGATCGCTTCGTCGCCGTAGATCGGCAGCTCTTCGGCCTGTTGATTGAGCCAGATGCCGTCGATGCCGAGGCGCGAGCAGACGCGGAGCACTTCTTCGCCGAGGCGGAAGCTGTTGCCCTTGCCGGCGAGGATCATCACGCCGAGAAGGTGCTTCTTCTCGACGAACGGGAACGCCGCCATTACCACGCCGGGCAGGTTGTTCCAGACCTCGACCGTGGAATTGACCCCGATGCCGGCGACCTTCTCCTGCAAGTTGGCGGAAGAGTCAGGATATTGCACCATCGGGACGGCGAAGCGCTGAAAGAAGAGACCCGCGCACGAGTCGTGATAGGCCAGCGTGCCGTCGGGGTTGAGCATCAGCAGGCACAATCCGCCGGGCCGGAAGCGCGCGGCGAGATTGTCGAGCACGGACGTCGGCACCGTCTGCGCCGTCGGCGCCGCGGCGTTCGCCGCCGTGGCCGACTTTTGCGTCGTTGGATTGTTCACGACTTGCAACATCTACAACCTTTCGTCGTGACCCTTCCGCCCGTGCCGCTCAAGCGGCCTTGCCTTCGAGCACCTCATTCACCGTCGTCAATAAGTGACGCGGACTGAAGGGTTTGCTCAGCATTCGCAAGATCCCGCTTTGCTCGGTGTCGCTGGGCTCGAGGTGATAGCCGCGGGCGGTGAGCATGATGGCGGGGATGTCGTTGGTTTTGGTGTCCTGCTTCAGCCGCTGACAGAGCTCGAGGCCCGATAACTGCGGCATGTGGTAGTCGGTGATGAGCAGGTCGGGATGATTCTGCTGCGCCATCTCCAGCGCTTCCTGCCCGTCCCGCGCGGTGAGCACGCGGAAGCCGGCGTTGCGCAGCTTCAGCGACACCACGTGCAGGATGTGTGACTCGTCGTCGGCGACGAGAATTGTTTTCTCACTCATTGTGCCCTCAACTTTGTTATTTGAGGTTTGTTATTTGAGGTTCGATGGCTGCTCCAACCTCGAATCACAAACCTCAAACCTCACTCCGCAAGATCCAGCTCGAACCCGAACGTGCTGCCCTTTCCTTGCGTGCTCTCCACAAAAATCCGCCCGTGATGCACCGTCTCGATGATGTGCTTCACGAGCGATAACCCCAGGCCGGTGCCCTTGGCCATGCGGCTGTTGGCTTCGACCCTGTAGAACTTATCGAACACAAAGGGCAGGTCCTTTGGCGGGATCCCGACGCCTGTGTCGGAAATTCGGGCCATCACCTTTTTCTTGGCCTCGTTCACTTCCGTCTGCACGGTGATGGCGCCGCCCTCCGGCGTATATTTCACCGCGTTGCTCAGGAGGTTGAGCACCGCCTGGTAGAGCATGTCGCGGTCGGCGATGGTCTGATAAAAGACCGGCGTCAGTTGCTCGCTCAATGTGATCTGCTTCCCCTTCGCCTGCGGCGCGATGACCTCCAGCGCCTCTTTCATGATGACGGTGAGGCTCTGCGACTGCTTGTTGATCTTCACCAGCCCCGACTCGATGCGGCTGATGTTGAGGATGTTGTCGATCAGGCGCGAGAGGCGGTTGGCTTCGTTCTGGATGACTTCGTAGAACTCGGTCTTGGTCTTCTCGTCGTCCGCTTCGCCGTCGATGAGCATCTCGATGTACGCCTTGATCGACGCGAGCGGCGTGCGCAGCTCGTGGGAGACGTTGGAGACGAAGTCGTTCTTCATCTCGGCGACTTCCTTCTCCTTGGTCATGTCGTGCAGGACGGCGACGACGCCGGCGGGGTTCTGGTCCTGCTTGTCGGCGACGCAGGAGAGCGTGATCTTGAACGTGCGCTCGGCGCCGTTGGCGCCCTTGACGCTGTGCTCGACGATCCGCCGGCCGGACGCGCTGTTGCTCTGCCGCATCTCGCGAATCAGGGCGATCACCTTGTCGTCCTTGAGCACCTGCTCGACCGGCGATCGCCCGGCGCGGGCGAGGTCGAAGTCGAACGTGCGGGCGGCGGATTCGTTGGCGAGGACGAGATCGTCGAAGGGATCGGTGACGAGCACCGCGTCGGAGATGCTGTAGATGATCGCCTCGGCGTGCTGGCGCTCGGCGGTGGCGACTTTGAGCTGGATCTCCAGTTCCTTCGCCCGCAGCGTCGCGTCGGAGACGGTTTGGGCGGACGAGGAAAGCAGATCGTTGATCGCATCCGCCAGCGGGATGAAGTCCTTGCTGATCGCGTCGATGCGGCAGACCTGCTTCTTCGCCGCCGCGTCCTGAACTTGCTTGATCAGCGCGTGCAGCTCACGGCGGGTGCACAACGTGTTCATGATGCCCGCCGTGGACGCGAGCAGCAGCAGGATGGTGCCGGCGAAACCGACCGCCTTCGCCTGCGCGACGACGAACGGGATGCACAGCAGCCCCGCGATGGTCAGCCCGATGCTGACGATGATGAGTAAACGCCCACGTCGCACGCCCTCACGCTCCACTCTTCCTCGCTCGCTCCTCACACCGCCTGCCGCTTGCGGCAGGGCATTTGTTTTTCGCGTGCCGCGAAAAACCCCGCCGTAAACGGCGGGCTATGTGTCATTGACTCAGATCCGTTGACGCGAGCATCCGCTGCGCCATCTCGTCGCCCGGCTTGATCTTCAACGCCTGCGTGTAGTACTTGATCGCCTCCTCGCTCTTGCCCTGCTTCGCGAGGGTGTAACCGATCATGCACAGGCTGACGGTGTCGTTGTTTTCCAGCACATTGGCGCGGCGGAAGTTCGCCAGGGCTTCGTCAAGACGATTCTGGCGGAGCTTGAGGTAGCCCATGAGCAGGCGCGCTTCGCTGCGCGATGCGTCGATGGCGATGGCGCGCTTGAGCGAGCCCTCGGCGCGCGTCAGCTCGCCCTGCTGCATCGACAGCCGCGCCAGCGCCAGCCAGCCGCTCGTGTTCTGGTTGTCGAGCTGCACCGCCTTCTCGAGGCTGACCTTCGCCTCTTTCGGGCGGTTGGTTTCCATCTGGCACTGACCCAGGGCCAGGCACAGGTCGGCGCGGTTCTGATACTTCTCGTTCTTCAGCAGCTTCTGGAACGGATCGATCGCTTCCTTGAACTCGCCGGCCATGTAGTGGGCGAACGCGAGGTGCTCGGTGATCGTCAGATCGTCCGTCGCCAGCACGCTGGCCTCGTCGAGGATGTTGGCCGCTTCCTTGTAGCGGGCGAACTGGACGAGAAGCTGACCCACCGCGTCGCGGATGATCGCGCTGTGCTCGAAGTAGACGACCCTGTCCTGGAGGATCTTGAGCGCCTCTTCCTGCCGGCTCATCGCCACCAGCATCTCGCTGCGCGCCAGCAGGTACGCCAGCTCATCGGGGGCCTTGTCACTGGCGGCGGAGTAGCAGTCGTAGGCGCGCTGCGGCTGTTGCCAGCGCTGCTGCACGACGCCGGCGAGATAGTCCGCCTCGGCGTCCTTGGGATTGATCTCGCGCGCCTTCTCGAGCTCCTTGTCGGCGAGATCGAGGTTGCCCGCCTCGATGGCGAGCTTGGCGGAGAGGACGCGGACGGGTTCGAACTCGGGATCGAGGCTCTCGGCCTCGTTGACGCTCTTGCGCGCGGCGTCGAAGTTGCCGCCGGAGTATTGATCCTTCCCCAGGCCGAAGAGGACCATCGAGCGCGTGTGATTCCACTGCGCCTTGACGATCTCCTTGCCGGTCTTTTCCTTCTTGCCGTCCGAAGCACAACCGGTCGCCAGTGCAACCACGATAGCCGTTACGATCAACGTCCAACGCATAAACACACTCCGTTGCGTGTCAAGACACACCCGCACACGTGACCGGTGAAGTCACGTGTGCGGGTGCGGGTACGACCTTGCGGGTTACTTCTGCTCCTGCCGGCTCGACGAGCCCTCGTCGCCGGAATCGCTGCTCGAAGAGGAGTTGCTGCTGCTGTTGCCGCCGTCGAGCGGGTCGACATCGGCATGAGCCGTCGGCTGGGTCGAAGGCGTTTCGTCGCCCTTCGACGCGGCGTGATCCGAGTCATCGCCCTCGACGGGCGTGACGATCGTCACGGTCGGCTCAGCGGTGGCCGGCGTGGTCGCCAGCGGATCGCTGTTCTCGTCGGTGCTCGCCTGCGTCGCCGCGGGCTTGCTCGTCGGCTCGGTGGAAGCCGGCGTGGCCGGGACGGCCGGATGATCTTCGTCGGTCGATGCCTCGGCGGTGCCGACCATCGCGGGGGCGAGCCCCTCGGCGGTCTCATCGCCCGATTCATCGTCGCCGCTCATCGCGGTCGCGTCGCTGCTGTTGCTCGGCTGCGTCGTCGCGGAGTTCGCCAGCGGATCGCTGCTGGGCAGCGCATTCGCCGTCGCTTCGCTCGGCTTGGTGGTCGCCGCCGCAGACATCGTCGGCTGCGTCGTCGCCGCCGGCATCGTCGTCGGGGCCACGTCCACCAGCATCGCCCGGCGGAGGTAGCCGCGGATCGAGCTGCCGTCGGAGGTCGCGATCTCATGACCCGTGATCTGCTCCTTCAGCTCGATCGCTTCGGAGAAGGTCGGGTTCAGGTTCGTCGCGCAGTCGAGGTCGAACTTGGCCGCGCTGCGGTTCGGATTCGGCTTGGCCAGCTCCTTCTTGGCCGACTCGTACCAGCCTTCGGCCATGCGCTCGCGGCCCCAGGGCATCAGGCCCTTACGGACGCCGACGCGCAGGTCTTCGGCATGCTTGAGCTGCTCCTCGCTCATGCGCGACATCATCGAGTCGTCCTTGATGACGTGCGGGGTGAGCAGGATGATCACTTCCTCGCGGACCGTGCGGTCATGCTGGTTGCGGAACAACACCCCGGCCAGCGGCAGGTTGCCGAGCAACGGGATCTGGTTGCGCCCGCTGACCGTGCTCTCGCGGAACAGACCGCCGATCACGATCGTGTGCCCGTCCTTGACCATGATGTTGCTGGTCACTTCGGTCGTGCTCTTGCTGGGCAGACCGTTGGACTTCACCTGGCCGTCCGAATCTTCCGGGTGGACTTCCATGCGGATGTACCCGTCGTTGGCGATGAACGGGCGGAAGATCAGGCGGGTACCGGTTTTCAGCGACTCGACCGACTGCGACGTCGTCGTCTCGGTGGTCAACGTCGTGTAGTAGCCGTCTTCGTTACCGACGAACACCTCGCCCTGCTCCTTGTTCAGAGCCAGGACCTTGGGGTTGGCCAGGATCGTCGTGTCGGTCGTCTGCTCGAGGGCGCTGACGAAGATCGAGACGCTGTTGGTCAGGTAGCCGACCTTCAGTCCGCCCTGGATGGGCGACGTGAAGCTGTTGCCGGTGCCCACGGAGTGAGCGCGGCCGTCGGTCTTGACGGTTTCGGTCTGGTCGAGCGCGCCGGCGGGAGCCGGGGTGGCGCGAACGCCCGCGCCGGTGAGCTGACCGGTGGTGTCGCCGACCTGGATGTTGTTGAAGTCCACGCCGCCCAGGATGTTGAAGTCCACGCCCAGCGCGTTGTCTTCGTTCAGCTCGGCGCGAAGGATGGTCGCCTCGAGCAGGATCTGCTGCGGTCGGCGGTCAATGTCCGCCAGGACCTTCTTCACCGCGTCGAGGTTTTCCGGGTAGTCGGTGACGACGAGGATGTCGTTGCCGGCGTGTTCGTCACCGCCGCCGCCCGCCGGCGCGCTGGCGATGCCCGCCTTGGCCGGGGTGGTGACGGCGACTTCGCCGCCCGCCTTGCTCAGCACCGGCTTGATCATGTTCGCCGCGTTCGCCGCGTTCACGTAGTACGTGCGGAAGACTTCCGTGCGCATCTGGCGCTCGGCCTTCTCGATGTCGGCGATTTCCTTGGCGGTGTAGACGTAGATGAAGTTGCCCTTCTCGCGGTAGGCGTAGCCGTTGGCGTGAAGGATGGCGTCCAGGGCTTCGCGGACGGTGACGTCATACAGGTTGGCGGTCACGGTGCCGTGAACGTCCTTGCTGGCGACGATGTTCTTCTGGCTCTGGAGCGAGAGCATGCGGAGCACCTCGACGAGGTTCGCGTCGTTGACGTGAATCTCGACGGTGCCGGCGTCGTTGACGCTCACTTCGGAGGAGCTGACCGAGCGGCCTTCGGTCGGCTGCGTGGTCGCGCTCGCGCTGGGCTGCGTCGCCGCGCTGTCGCCCCTGACGGACGGCGCGGTCGTCGGGCCCGAAGCCGCGAACGGATCGGTGTTGTCTTCCAGGATCTTGACGTCGGTGGTCGGCTCCGGCGCGGCGAGAACGACCGTCTTTTCAGTGACTTGCGCCACCTGGACGGTGTTCGCAGGGGTCGCGGAAGCGGTTACCTTTGCCCCGCCCCCCACCGCTGCCACAATCGCCTGAGTAGAATAAACGGACGCTGCGGCCAGAAAAAGAAGACCTGCGGTCTTTGTCCACTTGCCCATGATTCATCTCCAACCGTAAGGATCTGCAATCCGTGCTTCAGCCGTTCGATGCAGATCTTCTTCACTCGGGCATCGTCGCCATTACTTCATCTGGATCTCGAGCTTGATGCCCTCGCGCTCGACCAGAATCCGTCGTGCCTCAATTCGGACGACACGAAATACGACACGGCTTTCGCCCGTGCCGCTCGCGACGTTGTCTCCCTCTCCCACGAGGTCGCCATTGATGACCGCCTTTGGCTGGGCGCCCATCATGGTGGACTGCAGACGTAACTGGCTCGCCTGCTGCGTAAGATTCTCTACAAGAATCTGCCGCTCCTTCCTGACATCGGCTCGGACACCCATCGACTTTGCCAGCTCATCCCAGAATCCCGCGTTCCCCTGGTTAGCGGACGCGGCATGTCCGGAATCCGCGGGAAACCGGTCCAGATCGGCCACAAAAAGATTGCGTCCGATAGGAACCTCCGGCGCATCCATCCAGGAACGGAGCGCGGTGGCGCTGTCCTGCGGCCTGGCGGAAGCGGAATTTCCGCCAGTGCTGGCAGTGCCGGCGTTATTGGTCTGCGTCTGGGATTGCGCCGCGTGAGAGAGCGAGGAGGTCGTCGTCGCGTTGGCGACTTCTTCCTTGTTGCTCATCCACAGGCGCACCTGCAGCACGAGCAGGATCGCCACCAGCAGCGTGAGGATGCCGGCCTTCTGCGGGTCGCGGCGCACCGCGCCCACGGTTCTTTTCCACAGCGAAGATGGAGCTTTAGGGGGCATGGTCGTTTAGCCCTCCGAGAAGTAAATGTTCATGGACAGCTCCACCTGAACGGTCCCGCTCTTGGCCGCGTCCGTGCTGCGAATCTTCAAGTTCTTCACGCGCGTCAGCCGCTGCATGTCCTCCGCCTTGTGCAGGAACGTGAACGCGCTGACGAAGTCGCCTTCGAACTTCAGTGAAATGGGCCACTCCGCGTACGAATCGTTGCGCTGCGGCACGCCGGGGTTCACCTCGACCTTGCGCAGCGACGCCTGGTGAGACAGCTCGGTGATGTCGTTGATGAACGGCCCGAGGTCCGGCTGGCCGGGAAGCTTCTTGTCGAACTTCTCCAGCCGCGTGCGCATCTGGTTGACGCAGATCAGCACGTCCGGCAGCACCTGCACCTGCGTGCGGTTGCTGGAGAGCTGGTTGCGCTTGGAATCGATCTCCGACTGAAGGTCCGCCAACCGCTGGCTGTTGGGTCGGTAGGCGAAGGTGTAGAACAGCGCGACCATCACGGCCAGCGCGATCCCGAGCACCCACTGCGCCCGCTTGCACCATTCGGCTTGTGTCTGGAGCGATCGCATGGCGTTCTACTTGCCTCCCAGGCCGGTCAGATCCATCGCGAAGGTCACTTCGAACTCGCGCATCACGTGACCGCTGTCGATCCGCTCGTGCGCGTACATCAGCTCGACCTGCTTGAAGAACGGTTTGGCCGTCAGCTTGGCGAGGAACTCGGCCAGCGCGACGTCGGTCGGCGCGATCCCGTGCATGCGGAAGTTCAACTTGCCCGCCTGCTGCGATTTCTGCTTCTCCTGCTGCGCGCGGGCCGCGAGGCTTCCCCCCGAGGCTTTGGGCGCGGCGTCTTCGCCTTCGAGCGCGAGGTCGAGCAAAGCCATGTCCTTGGGCATGAGCTGCTCGATCGTGGTCAGCACGCGGGTCGATTCGATCGGCCGGCCGATCTTCAGGAAGATCTCGTCGCGCTTCCCGAGGTCGCGCTGGAGCTGCTGCGCGTCTTCGAGGCGCTGCAGCTCCGTCTCGCTCTGCGTCAGATCGAAGCGCAGCCCGCCCAGCGCGACCTGCCGCGCGTGGACGTTGCGCTGCACGAGCAGCATCCACAGGCCCAGCCCGCTGATGAGGATCAGCGTGATCCACGCCTGCAGCGCGAGCGTGCGCTTGCGCTTGCGGACCTTGGGGTACCAGTCGGGAAGGAATTCCGGCTCACGCATGGATTTCCTCCCGCTTGATCCCGTTGCTTGTCGTTTGCGGAGCCGATTGCGGGGGCGCCTGCGGGGGCGGCGCGATTTCGTTGCTCGTGCCGGCGGCCGCCGGAGCCGCGCCGGCGGATTCGAGCATCTTGTTCATGTCGACGACTTCCGCCGTCGGCGCCATCGGGGCGGCGGGATCACGCGGCTTGCCGTCACGCGGGGCGAACGACCCGCTCGTCAGCTTCAGGCTCAGCCCGAACGCCGACGCCCACTCCGACATGTAGCCCATGCGGTCGGCGGCATCCATGCGGCTGGTGTCGACGCTGAACAGCGGCCGCCCCGCTTCCACCGGGATCGACAGCCCCGCGTTGAGCACGCCGAGCAACAACGGGTCGGCGGCCTCGCCACCGAAGAGTCGCAGCTTCGCCGGCCGCTGACCGCGGAAGGTGACCGAGTAATATCGCAGGCACAGCGCGATTTCGCGGCTGAGCTGTTCCATCGTGCTGCGGGTGGCGTCGAACACGGCCTGGCGGACCGAATCACGCCGCACCGCGTCGAGGCTCAGTCCCGGTCCGGGCGCGGCTTCGATCAGGCGCCGACGCAGCGCGCGCGCCTCGTCCATCGTGATGCCGAGCTTGCGGCTGACCGCCTCGTGCAGGTGCTGCGAGCCGATGTCGATCGACTTCATGAAGCTGATGTCGCGGCCGCGGCCGATGACGATCTTGCAGCGGCGGTAGCCGACGTCGACCAGGATGTTGACGTCCTGCTCGTCCTCGCGTCGGCGAATGAAGCGTTCCTGCGAGCGGTAAAGCGCGCAGGCTTCGACGTCCATCGATTCGAGCACGCAGCCGCAGCGGTGGATCTGCTCGACGAAGGCGTTCACGTCTTCGTGTCGCGCCGCCAGCACGATCACTTCCTGCCGCACGTCGATCCCCTGCCGGACTTCGCCCGCCGGCAGGATCTGGATGTGCGCCTTGTCCGTGTCGAAGGGGAAGATGTTCCTGGCTTCGAACCGCACCGCCGCCGCCAGCTCGTGCTGCGGGATCAGCGGCATGCGCAGGTTCTTGACGTGCAGGATCTCGCGCGGGACGGCGGTGACGACGCGTCGCCCGGAGAAACCGCCCTGGCGGAACATCTGGCGGATCAGGTCGACCGCGGAGGCGAGCCGCAGCTCCGGATTCTCGCGCGCCGGCGCGGCAAAAGGCTGGCGCGCCGCGGCAACGACCGCGAGCGTCTGGCCGACGGTCTCGACCTGCAACATCTTCACGCCATCGTGTCCGATGTCCAGGCCGATCGGTTGAACTTGTGAGCGCGTCAGTCGAATCATTGCATTACGGGTCGATGGTGATCTCGCCGGTCGCCGCCGTCACTCGAACCGTCTTGGCGAACTGTCCGCACTTGAGCACGATCGTGCCGGCGGTCAGGTCGCTGGTCAGGTTCGTCGAATAGTTGAACGTGTAGGGCGCGCCGATCTCGTCGAACGCGACGGTGTACTGATTCAGGTTGGTGGCGTCGCCGTCGAAGTCGGCGGAATCGATCGTCACGGTCTGCCAGTCGCGGCTGGCGGAGCCGAACTGCTGCACGTAGGTCGTCTGCGTGATCGGGTTATTGGCCGCGACGTCCCCGCCGCTGCTGGCGGTCGTCAGCAGGGTGTACTTGCTGCTGGCGACGTCGAACTTGACGTAGACCTTGGCGCCGTTGGAGATGGCCAGATTCTGCGCGTAGATGAGGTCGGCGATGAGGACGCGCGCCGCGGCGGCGGCGCGCATGTCGTCGCGGGTGCTGATCTGCGGGATGATGATTCCGGCGGCGATGCCGATAATCACGACCACCGCGAGGATTTCGACGAGCGTGAACGCCGCCCGCCGCTTCATTGCGTTTTGCATGAACATCAAAGCCTCCATGCGCAGCCGGTGACGCTTGCGTTGACAGCACCGCCACCGGCTGCGCACGTTTGCACGCAAACCGCTCCCTCACTTACCGGACACGTGGACGCGCACTCCGCGCGCTTACTTCCGCGACGGAGCGCCGCCCTTCTCGTCATCGGATTTAGCAACCTTCACCTGAAGGTCGCCCCCCTCGAGAATTCCGACGAGCTTGTCCATCTTGGTATTGAGCTCCTTGAGCTCATCCACCATCTGCAGCTGCCGGTTCGCCGGGTCCGGGATCTGCGCCTGCGCGGACGTCAGATAACCCGTGCCGGTCCATTGGCCGATGAGGATCACGCCCTGGAGCACCAGAACGCCGGCGAGCAACTTGTTGGTCTTCATGACAGTTCTCCTTTCAAAAGAGGTTATGGGACTCAATCGTTACGGCAGCCCCCAGCGGAGGACGCTCACGCCTTTGGGGACGTGTTGCGCGGTTGACGTAATGTCGGGGGCGAGCGCCTTGCTCGAATCGTAAGTGACGCTCGTGTAGACGTTATAGCCGTTGATAAACCCGCCGGCGGTATTGCCCATCAGCAGCGCGCCGTTGACGGTGAAGGTGCTGTAGTTGGCGGGCAGGAGCGGCGTGGTCCCGCCGGACTTGAGCTGGTTGCCGACGTACGTCACGCCGTTGCAGATCAGCTTGTTCTTCTGGTGCTGAATCTCGAGCGTGTCAGTCACAATGAGCGCGGGGAACCCGCTCTTGGGAATGATGGTGATCGTCGCGCCGGTCGCCTGGATCTTCAGTCCGCCCTCCACGACGAGCGTGCCGTTGATGGTGACGTTGCCGGTGATGTTGAGCGTTCCGCCGGGCTTGTAGTACCAGATGCCGGCGGGGTTCGCGGCCGAGGTGCCGAGCGTGACCCCCGTGAGCGTTGCCGCCGCCCCGCTGTCGCACGTGTACTGCACATCGTTGTACCAGTACGTCTTGTAGAGATTCAGATCGGTGCTGCTCGGAGCGGGGTTGAGGCTGTTGTTGGGCACGCCCCACCCGCCGCTCGGCGAGGTGAAGCCCACGCCGACCAGCGGCGAAGACGTGTACCCGACGCCGGTGACGACCGGCAACGGCAGCACGCCCGTCTTGATCCCCAGGTTCTTCGACGACCAGAGGTCGCCGTTGAAGGTCATGTACGCGCCGATCGTCGAGTTGCCGTTGAACGCGCCGGCGTGCTTCACGCTGTATTGGTTGCGGACGTAGACCCGCGCGCCGGTCGAGCGGGTCACTTTCGTGTCGGCGTTGGCGCCGGCCTTGCCGACGGCGACGATCTCGTAGGTCCACTGATCGCTGGCGTCGCGGGTGACGGTGACGTTGGTGGTGCCGGCGACGGCGGAGCTGACCGCGCTGTCGCCGCCGGTCCCGCCCCAGTATCCCACGCCGCCGAAGTTCGGATAACCCGGCGCCTTGTCGGGATTCTGGAGATAGTACATCGCGATGTTCAGGCCCGATTCGGCGAGATAATCGGCCTGCATGAGTCTCGCCTGGTTCGCGCCGGCGCGGTTCTGCAATGTCGCGCCGCTCAGCATCGCGTAACCCAGCACGCTCGCCAGCGCGATTACCGCGACGACGAGGATGAGCGCCAGGCCGCGATGACGACGGCGGCCCGCGGCGCGGAGGATGGTCGCGCGCTTAACCATTGGGATGCCCCGCAGGTAAGACGTTCACGCCGCGCGGAGACACCGTGCCGAACTCCGTTTCGCCCGAAGGAAAGACGATGAGATAGTCCAGCGTCGGCCGCGGGAGGCTGGTCGAATCGTTCTTGTGAAACTCCACGCCATTCACCTTGCGCGCGACCACCGTGTACGTGTTGTTCACGTACGAGAGGTTGCGGAAGGTGTCGATCTCCGCGTCGGTGAAGATCTCGTTGTCGTCGGTGATGGTGGTGTCGGGCGTACCGCTGGGCAGCACCGCCTGGTAGAGCCGCAGCGTCAGCGCGTCCTTCGGATCGGCTGACGGGTGATATTCGAGCAGCGCCAGCTCGGAGAACTGGATCTGGTTGTCGAGGTTGGCATCGCCTTTCCAGTAGAGGACGGCGGCGTTGCTGGTGGCGGAGCCGTCGAGCGCGCCGGTGCGGACGGCGCCGATCTGCCGCGCCTGCCGCAGCATCCGCTGCATGCGAAGGTGCGCCTGCGCGGTGATGTTGGTGGACGCCTGTGTCGAGTCGCTGGCGGTCCAGCCGCGCCCCACCGCCGACATGAACGCGGCGATCGTCCCCATCACCAGCGTGGTGACGAGCATCCCGAGGATCAGCTCGACGAGCGTGAACCCGCGCGGCGCGGCGTGAAGATGGAACGGGCGGCTAACCATCTTTGCGGTACCTCATCAGGTTCGTCCGCGTGAACAGTTGCGAGATCGAGAGCGACTGACTGTGCGGCATGGAGACGGTGACGGTGACGAGGACAAAATCGCTCGCCGTCCCGCTAAAGCCCGAAGGCAGCGCGTTGGACTGCACGCTCACCGTGCGCGTGTACGCATCGCCGTTGCCGAGGTCGAAGGTCGCGCCGTCGGCGGCGACGGCGCCGCTGGTGTCGGTGTAGCCGTTGTAGTCGCCGATCGTGTCGTACTGCGTGCGGTCGGTGTGTCCGGTGGACCATCCCGGCTGATCGGTTTGCCCCGCCGCAACGCTCATCGGCCTCGAGGAGATCTCCTCCATGAGCTGCTGCGCCAGCGCCAGGGCGGTCGACGTGTTGCCGCGCACCGACGACTGCTTGTACGACGCCGCGAGAACGCTGCTGATCCCCACGACGGCAATCGCCAGCACGACCGACGCGATCATCGCCTCCGCGAGCGTGAACCCGCGGCGCCACGCCACACTCGGCCGCCGCCGTCGGGCCGCGCGCCGCGCGTTAGTAATTCTTGTACGGCGTTCCACTGGCGTCGCCTCCGGTGGAGTTGGCGATGATCTCGCCGGTGATCGGCTTGTAGATCCAGCCGTAGTCCGTTCCGGTGGGATCCGGAATCGCCTCGGTGTCGGCGACGATCCAGACGCCGTTCAGCCGGCTCAGCGGGTTCGACGGCATGGCGCTCAGATAGGGACCGTATTTGAAGACGGGGGTGGCGGCGGCGTTGGTGACGCCGAACTCGTTGGTCGGCTTGGTCAATTGTGCGACGAAGTCGGCGGCGGTGGCGGCGACGCTGTTGTCGCCGCCCGGATAGCCAGGCGGGACGTCGTGATGCTGCGCCTTGTACACCACGATCTGCGTGCGCAGGTAACGCAGCTCGTCCTTGAGCGTGTTTTCCTTGGCGTTGGTCGATGCAGTGGAGAACTGCGGGATGACGATCGTCGCCAGGATCCCCAGGATCACCACCACGATCAGGATTTCGATGAGCGTGAAGCCACCGGCGCGGCGGCCGGGGATGAGCCCGGGCGGAGAGGGGAGTTTGTGTCTGCCGCGGCTGTACATCTTCTAACCTTGCGCGAATCGCTGCATCTGATGCATAGACCCTTGTTTTACGTCGGTCTGATTCGAGCGCCGCTTAACATCAAGGGATCGCAATTTGAGCCGATTCCCCTGAAAAAATCGGCCGGCGGGAGACGACCCCGCCGGCCGGTTTTGGTCAAACTTGTGACCCTCTCACAGCGACAAACATTAGTTGTCGTTGTTCGTCGAGGTCGGGCTGGCCTCGTCGAAGATGTTGGCCTGCTTGGCCGAGGTGCCCCAGATCTTGCCGTTCGTGCTGTTGAACACGAAGCCCTTGCCGGTCTGGCCCGCGCCGACGACAGCCGTCGGGTCAGCAGTCACGACCTTGCAGTCGCTCAGGCCGTTGAGGGGGTTCGAGGGAACCGCCTGCATGTACGGGCCGAACGGATACGCAGTCGTGGTGCCGGTGGCGCCGGTCTGGTCGGTCTTGCCGATGAACTGCGACCAGTCGGTCGTGCTGGCGGCAAGGCCGGTCGGGATGGTGTCCAGGTGCTGCAGCTTGTACAGCTCGATCTGCGACCGGAGGGTCTGAAGCTGGCTGGTCAAGCTGTTGCGGCGGGCGTCCTGGCTGGCGCTGGTGAACTGCGGGATCACGATCGCGGCCAAGATGCCCAGGATGATCACGACGATCAAAATTTCGACGAGGGTGAAGCCACCCTTACGCGTAGTACGACGGACGGTCATGGCAGAACTCCTGTAAGAAACCGGTTCCTGTGTGGCACGAGCAACATCGCCCGGCCTATTCAACTCGCACGAGCACACGCTCGTGCCACATGTGACGGCGGATGCCCGGCAAAACCGCCGAGGACCACCACCAGACCACGTTTCCGGTATCGTCGCGCGAAGTAGCCGACTTGAGCGCAAGCGCCCAATTCGTCACACGTCACGCGATCTCTCCGGACCGCGCAAACTGGATTCAGACAGGGATCGACCGATAAGACTTGCCTGACACGACCTGCCTCGCGGCAATTCGCGCTTTGAGCATCCTTTCGGCAACGCCTCGATCCGATTCTTCCGACCGCGGTACCTGCGATCGCTATCGGACCGGCGCTTTGCGCATCACCCGGGCGGACACGAAGCAGTCGTCCACCCGATGAGCCGCCGAAACGTCCGGGAGGGATAAATCCTCCCGCGCGCTTCGACGGCGCCGCGTTACCGCGGCTTAGCCCTTGTCACCGGATCACTCTGTCGCCCGCCCCGCGTCACCAGGGCGGACAACCGGGATGTACGATTCAGCCTCCCCAGCGTCAAATCACCGCTGGAAAGACGTGCGGATTGTGCGTCCGATAGTTCTACGTCTCGATGTCGAGTCCGATATCGAGCGCCGGCGCCGAATGGGTGATCGCGCCGACGGCGATGCGCTCCACGCCGGTCAACGCGATCGAGCGGACCGTCTCTAATGTCACGCCGCCCGACGCTTCCAGCTCCGTCCTTTTTGCCGAGCGGTCGCGCATCTCGACGGCGGTCTGCATCTTCGGGCAGTCCATGTTGTCGAGTAGGACGATGTCGATCCCGTCCACCTTGAGCACCTCGCGGAGCTGATCGAGCGTATCGACCTCGATCTCGATCATGCGTTTCGCGTCGTCCGCGCGGCTGCGCGCGACGACGCCGGCGAGAAAGCCCGATAACTCCTTGAGCGGCACGTGCCCGATGTGATTGTCCTTGGCGAGCAATCCGTCGAACAAGCCGACGCGATGATTGAACCCGCCGCCGGCGCGGACCGCATATTTATCCAGCGCCCGCAGGCCGGGCGTCGTCTTGCGCGTGTCGTAGATCCTGGCGCGCGTGCCGTCGCAGCGCTTCACGTATCGGTTGGTCAGCGTGGCCACGCCGGACATGTGCTGCAAAAAGTTGAGCACGACGCGCTCGGCCGACAGCAGCGACCGCAGCGGGCCGCGGATGCGCAGCAGCGGCGTGGTCTTGGCGTCGCTGAACCGTCCCTCGATGATCTCCATGTGGAACCCGGGGATCTGCTCGACCCGCAGCCGCTCGTCGTACGCGCGGCAGACGTGCTCGACGATCGGCAGTCCGCAAACGATGCCGACGCCCTTCTGCAACAGCGTCCCGACGCCGACCGCCTGCTCGTCGATGAGCAGCCGGCTGGTCACGTCGTCGCCCGCCGCCGCGCCGAGGTCTTCGCGCCTGGCGAGCTGGATCAGGTCCTTGATTTCATCCGGTGGAGGGAACGGACACATAGTGCCCTATTCTATCTCGCTCGCCCCTTGCCGGCGGGAAAGAATTCCGCACGGCTGATATACTTACGGCACCGAGGTGTTTGTCATGACGCTCGCAACAGAGAAGCGAAAGATCACGCCGGAAGAGTTTCTCGACCTGCCGGACGCCGTTTCATACGAGCTGGTGGACGGGGAACTGGTGGAGCGAAAAATGGGATCGGAATCCAGCGTTATTGCCATCGTCATCGCGACGCTTCTTCAGAACTTCGTTCGCGGGAAGAAAATGGGATATGTCGGCGGGGCCGACTGCAGCTACCAGTGTTTTCCGGACGCGCCGGGGAAAGTTCGCAAGCCCGACGTTTCCTTCGTCCGTTCTGGCCGGCTGCCCGATGACAAGCCGCCGAAAGGGCACACCAAAATCGCGCCGGACCTCGCGGTTGAAGTGCTGTCGCCCGGCGACCTCGCATACGAAGTCGAGCGGAAGGTGCTCGAGTACCTTTCGGCGGGTGTGCGACTGATCTGGGTGGTCAACCCGGAGCTTCGCACGGTGACGATTCACCGGCCGGCAGCGGCGAAGCTGGGCCGATCGACCCGTCTCACCGAATCCGAAACCATTTCGGGCGAAGACGTCGTGCCGGCGTTCGAGTGCCCGGTCGCCGAGTTCTTCCGCATCTGACGGTCATTGCATTGCGGCTCGGGTTGTCGCCGGCTCCCTCCTCGGCCGTGTCGTGACGTTTGTCGCCGCTTTCCAGGTGAATTGGTCGGTGACGTTCTTACCGCCTCGCCTGCCGACGGCGCGGACGTGACCGTTGCCTTCGTCAAACGCCACGTCCTGCCAGACGAAAACGCCGTTCTCTCCGCCGCGCTTGCCGAGTGAACGTTTGTCCACGAACAGCTCGACGCTGTCGCAATTCGAATACACCTTCACGTCGCCGGTGACGGCCGGGCGCGGGTTGAAGCGCGTCTCGCAGAGGTGAACGAACGGCTCGCGCGTCCAGTTCGCTTTGTAAAAGTAGAACGCGTCCTTGCGGGTTGAGCGGTCGAAGGTGACCAGGCCCTTATCGTTGATGCCGGGGTGATCGCCCTCGTGCCGGCCGTCGCTCGAGAAGTCGAACATGCACCAGAGAAATGTTCCCCAGAGCCACGGCCGATCCTTCATCGCGGCGTACGCCTTCTCGTGGACGATCGACTGCCATTCCTCCGGATGCCAGTCGCCCGCGGGCTTGGGATGCGTCGTCGGATTCAGCTCGTGTTGACGGATGCTCGCGCCCCCGCCGTATTCACTGACGGCGATCGCCTTGCCGGGCGATGCGGCGCGAAACTCATCGAGCCGCGCTCCCCACTCGTCGGCGGCGCCGGTGTACCACCCGAAGTATTTGTTGAACGCGGCGACGTCGGTGATCCAGTTGATCGGGTCCTTCGCCTGCCGCTCCACGGCGACAACCGTCGGCCGCGAGGAATCCAGCTCGTGCGCCAAATCGTTCAGCTCGTGGGTCAACTTTTCGTCTACGCCCTCGCTTCGCTTGGCGCGAACTTCGTTCCACAGGCTCCAGAAGCAGATCGAGGGATGGTTGTAGTTCTGCTTGATCAGCTCGCGGAGCTGCTGCTTCGCGTTCTCGGCATACTCCGGCGATTTGCCCATGACATCGACCTGCGCCAGCTCCGCCCATACGACCAGCCCGAGCTTGTCGCACAGCGCGTACTCGTACTCATCGTGCTGATAGTGCGGCAGACGAACGACCGTGCAGCCCAGCTCCGTGATGAAGCGGTAATCGCGATCGACGTCGCGCGGCGTTGCCGCCCATCCTTTGCCGGCCACTTCCTGATGGCGGTTCACGCCGTGCAGCGGGTACGCCTTGCCGTTTAGGATGAAACCGCGCTCCGGATCAGCGTTGAAGCCGCGCAAACCGATCGGCTGCGTGACGCGATCGGTCAATCGTTCGTCGTCGTAGACGTCCGCTGTCACGTGGTAGAGGTACGGATCGGGTCGTCCGTTCCACAGGTGCGGCCGCGGGATCTTGATGCTCGCGACGGCGTCCGCCATCGCGCCGGGTGAAATCGGCTGCATCACCGAGGCATGAGCGGCTTCATTGCCGCCGGCGTCGCGCGCGCTGAATTCGACCCGTGCAACGCGCGATCGTCCCGTCGCGTTGCGCAGCTTCGCCGTCACCAGCACCTCAGCGGACGCATCGGAGATGTTGGCGGCCTTGAGGTACAGCCCCGGCGACGCGTCGTCCATCGGCGAGATGTGCAGCGGATCGAGCGTCAGCAGCTTCACGTCGCGATAGAGGCCGCCGAAGATCGTGAAATCCCCCGAGAGCGGCGTGACGTCCTCGTTCTTCGCATTATCGACCCGAACCGCGATGACGTTCTCTTCGCCCGGGCGCAGCGCGCTGGTCACGTCGTAGCAGAACGCCGCGAACCCGCCGCGGTGCTGGCCGACCTTGCGGCCGTTCACCCACACGTCCGCCACGAGCGACGCCCCGCCGAAGCGCAGGAACATCAGCTTGCCCGCATCGCCCTGCGGCACCGCGAACTTGAGCCGATACCATGCCGGCCCGCGATAATAGTTGTTCCCCCCGTCGCTCCCGTCGGCCAGGTTCCACGTGTGCGGCAGCGTCACCGCCTGCCATTTCGAATCGTCAAACTTGATCGCCGACGCTTCGTCGACGTCCTGCCGGATGAACTTCCATCCCGCCGAGTTCAGATCTTTCTCGATGCGCGGCGACTTTGAAGACGTGCACCCGCCGCAAATGATTCCAAGCAATACACCCAAAGCCACCGCAACCCGCGCACGCGACATCCCTTCATCCTTTCCCTGTTGTGAGCTTCGATGATAACGGTCGGCGGGCGCGCGGTCACATAGCCCGCCGCTTGCCGCGGGTCGTTCGCGTGAATCGCGAAGAACGAAATGCCCCGCCATAAGTGGCGGGCTTTGTGGGCGCGGAATGTCGACGATGAGCTATTTTGCGACGCGACGGCCGCCGCGCTTGGGGGTTTTCGGCTGCCAGATCTTGGATTGTTGGGATTCGCCGTCTTCGCCGCCCGGTGAAAACGCGTTGCCGCTCTTGATGACTGGCGTGCCGCGCATCTCGTTGATCTTGTCGCGGAGTTGCGCCGCCCGCTCGAACTCCAGGTTCTTCGCCGCCTCGAGCATCTCTTCTTCCAGCAGCTTGACGATCTCAGTCGTGTCCATCGCATCGTCATTGGCGTGGATCGCATCCTGCACGGTGCGACGGGCCTTCACTTCCGACTCGATGCCGCTGCGGATCGCCTTCTTGATCGTCTCGGGCTTGATGCCGTGCTCTTCGTTGAACTTCAATTGCGTCGCGCGTCGGCGGGCGGTTTCGTCCATCGCCTTCTGCATCGCGGGCGTGACGGTGTCGGCGTAGAGGATGACCTTCGCGTTCACGTTGCGCGCCGCGCGGCCGATCGTCTGGATCAGCGACGTCTCGGAGCGCAGGAATCCGGCCTTGTCGGCGTCGAGGATCGCGACCATCGAGACTTCCGGCAGATCGAGACCTTCGCGAAGGAGGTTGATGCCGACCAGCACGTCGAAGTCGCCCTGCCGGAGATCGCGCAGGATCTCGACGCGCTCGATCGTCTGGATCTCGCTGTGCAGATAGCGGCCTTTGATGCCGGCTTCCTGGATGTAAGCGCTCAGGTCCTCGGCCAATCGCTTCGTCAGCGTCGTCACGAGCACGCGCTCGCCCATCTCGACGCGCTCCTTGATCGCCTTCAAGAGGTGCGGCACCTGACCCATCGCCGGATGCACTTCGATCTCGGGATCGATCAGGCCGGTCGGGCGGATCACCTGTTCGACGACTTCGCCGCCGGTCTTCTCCAGCTCGATCTTGCCCGGGGTGGCGGAGACGAAGACCACCTGGCTCCACATCTGCTCGAACTCTTCGTACTTGAGCGGACGATTGTCCATCGCGCTGGGCAGGCGGAAACCGTGCGCGACGAGAACTTCCTTGCGCTGGCGATCGCCGTTGTACATCGCCTTGATCTGCGGGATCGTCACGTGCGATTCGTCCACGATCAGCAGGTAATCCTTGGGGAAGTAGTCGATCAGCGTGTACGGCTTCTCGCCCGGCTTGCGACCATCGAGGTGCCGGCTGTAGTTCTCGATGCCCGGGCAGACGCCGACTTCCAGCAGCATCTCGATGTCGTACTTGGTGCGCGCCAGCAGCCGCTGCGCTTCGAGCAGCTTTCCTTCGCCGCGCAGCTTCATCACCTGCAGATCCAGCTCGTCGCGGATCGATTGCACCGCGCCGTGCAGCCGGTCTTCCGGCATCACGTAGTGCACCGCCGGGTAAATGAAGACCTGCTCCTCGCTCTTGAGCAGCTCGCCGGTGAGCGGGTTGATCGCGTCGATGTTGGTGATCTCGTCGCCGAAGAATTCGATCCGATAGGCGAATTCCTCGTAGCTGGGGTGCAGCTCAACCACGTCCCCGCGCACGCGGAAGGTCGCGCGCTTGAAGTCGATGTCGTTGCGGCTGTACTGCAGGTCGATCAGCTTGCGCAGCATCTCGTCGCGATCGGTCTCGACGCCCTTGCGGATCGGCAGCACCGACTTCTTGTAATCCACCGGCGAGCCGAGGCCGAAGATGCAGCTCACCGATGCGACCAGCAGCACGTCATTGCGGCTGACCAGGTTGCTCGTCGCGCTGAGCCGCAGGCGATCGAGATCATCGTTCCGCGAGGCGTCCTTCTCGATATAAATGTCGCGCTGCGGGATATACGCCTCGGGCTGGTAATAGTCGTAATAGCTGACGAAGTACCCGACCGCGTTGTTGGGGAAAATCTCCTTGAACTCTTCGTACAGCTGCGCGGCCAGCGTCTTGTTGTGCGAGATGACCAGCGTCGGCCTGTTGATGCGCGCGATCGTGTGCGCCATCGTGAAGGTCTTGCCCGACCCGGTGACGCCCATGAGCGTCTGGAACTTGTTTCCGGAGTTGATCGACGCGACGAGCTTCTCGATCGCCTGCGGCTGGTCACCCTGCGGTTGATATTGGCTGACGACGCGGAAGTCGCTCATGAGGCGGCATTATATGTCGTCGCGGCGCGCGAAGTGGGATGAGTCGATGCGAATATCAGGAACGGGCGCAGCGTCTCGACCATCGCCGCGCCGATCCCTTTAACCTTCAACAAATCTTCGGCGCGAGCGAAGGCGATCTGGCCGCGACGATCGGCGCGAAACTGCTCGCGATACGCGACGATCTCTTTGGCGCGCTTCTCGCCCAGTTGCGGCAGCGCCGCCAGATCCTGCCAGGTCGCGAAATTCGGATCGAGCTGATCCGCGAGTTGTCCCGCCCGCGCCGCGCCGGCGGGCGGAGGATTGCTGATGTACTGGCGATTGAGATAGACCTTGCCCAGCAAAACCGCGCAGAAAACGAGCACGAAAGCGATCAGAACCCCGCGCTGGGCCGGCGTCCAAAGGGTATCGGGACGCTCCTCGGCCATCGCGGCTCACCCCTTCTTCGTGTGCCACTGGTGGAACTTTTCGCGAAGCTCCTGGAGCTTGAGATACGACGGCTTGGGTTTGAGCATGTCATCAAGCAGCCCGCCGCCCGGGATCGTGTGACTCAGGTCGGCGAAGTTCCCCCACGCGACGGATTCGACGTACGGCTTGCTGAACGCGAGCTTGTACACCGCGTCCATCCACTCCGCCTGCAACATCGGATCCCACGGCTTGTGCCAGCGCCCGCCCTGCGACGGATCGAGCTTGCCGCTGGTCTGATCGTCCGGATCGCTGTTGTTGCGCGCCGGCGCGGAGACGGCGGTGAGGTAGACCGGCCGACCCAGCGTCGAGAACTTGTCGAGCAGGCAACTGAGCTGAAAGAGATCGCGCGTGAAGTTGCCGGGCTTCGGCACGCCCATCTCCAGCTCCACGCCGAACGCTTCGAAATTCACGCCCGCCTGCGCGACCATTTCCGCGTACAGCATCGGCGGGACGCCCGCGCCGGCCTTGGCGTGATACTCGCCGAACGGGTGCGTGATGGATACGAGCGTCTTGGCGTTCGGCAGCAGCGTCTTCACCTGCGCCACCAGCATCCGCGTCAGCTCGATGATCTGCTCGAAGCTGAGGCTGAACGCCGCGCCGGCGTGAAGACCGGAGACGACGTTCCACGCGCCGACCGCGCGCCGGTATCGCTGCACCACCTTCTGCACGAACTCGTACGCCATCTCGCGCAGCGTGTCGAAATCGTGTTCCCAGATGAACATCCAGTCCGGCACGCCGCCTTCGTCCAAACTGATCAGTGGTCCGGCGATGATCGGGACGCGCTTGCGCGCCAGCAGCTCGACCCATTCATCGACCGCCTCGGTGTTGAACGCCTGCTCCTCCGGCTGCAACTGCTTCCACCCCATCGGCAGCACGACGTAATCGAAATTGTCGGCGACCGTTTCCTTGTACTTCTGGTTCTGCACTTCCGAATTGACGCGACACCCGATGACGTGCTTGACGAACGCCCCGCTGGCGCGGCGGCGATTGAGCAGCAGCTCCGCGTGAAACATCGCCAGTTGCTCCGAGAGATCCGTCGACAGTGCCAGCGACTGATCCGCCAGCTTCGCGGCGTCGCCCGGCTGATCGAGTTTTCCCAGCGCATCGGCAAACAGCGTCTGGGCCTCGTGGAAGAGCTGCGTGAACCGCTCGGCGCGCGGGAAATCGAACAAATTCCAGTCTTCCTGCTTCTGCACGATCCGCATCAATCGAAACCGCGCCAGCTCGACGTTGAGGTTGTACGGCTGCTCGCGCGGCGGCAAGCGCGTCGTCTCGACGTGATAAACGCCCGGCTGCCCGCTGTCCCACAGCAATCCGACCGCGGTCGCGTGATCGTCGGTCTTGTCCACGACGAGCTGCCCGTCGCGGAACGCGACTTCGCCGGGGATCGGCACGCTCTCGGGACCGATGGCGATCGCGCCCACCGGATTGAAATTCATCACCCGGTTCCCGTCGCGATAGATCTCGAACTTGATGGGCATAGGCACGTCGCCTGCGCGCATGTTCCTGCCGCGCACTCTCTTTAGTCGCGGCATCTTAGCAGAGACTTTTATCCGGACAAACGAGCGCGTAACCTTGCCGCCGCGATGGCTGATGCACTCTTGTCCACCGATCTGCCTTTCCCCGTGCGCCGCGGGAAGGTGCGCGACGTCTACGACCTGGGCGACAGGCTCCTGATTGTTGCCACCGACCGCATCAGCGCGTTCGACTGCGTGATGCCCAACGGCATTCCGGACAAGGGCAGGATCCTCACCGCCTTGAGCCTCTTCTGGTTCCAGAAGTTCAGGCAGCAGTTCGAGAACCATCTGCTCGCAATCGATCCGCCGGAGTTTCCGCAGGTGCGCGGGCGATCGATGATCGTGAAGAAGGCGGCGGTTGTCCCGATCGAATGCGTCGCGCGCGGGTATCTCGCCGGCTCGGGATGGAAGGAATACCAGCAGTCGCAGACCGTTTGCGGCATCAAGCTGCCGGCGGGATTGCGGCAGTGCGACAGGCTCCCGTCGCCGATCTTCACCCCCGCGACGAAGGAAGAAAGCGGCCATGATGTCAACGTCGGCTTCGGCGAGACCGTAGCGCGGGTCGGGGAGAAGATCGCGACGGAGCTGCGTGATAGAACGCTCTCCCTTTACACGCAGGCGGCCGACTACGCGCGCACGCGCGGCATCATCATCGCCGACACCAAGTTCGAGTTCGGCGCGCTTCCCGACGGAAAACTCATCCTGATCGACGAAGTGCTCACGCCCGATTCATCGCGCTTCTGGCCCGTCGATCAGTACGAGCCGGGGCACGACCAGCCGAGCTTTGACAAGCAATTCGTCCGCAACTGGCTGGAGACCCAGCCGTGGGACAAGCGCCCGCCGGCGCCGATGCTGCCGGATGATGTGGTGGCGGGGACGCGGCAGCGGTATCTCGAAGCGTACGAACGACTGACACGCGTCAAATTCTCTTGAAGTGGCCTGGGCGTCCCGCCCGAGTGCTCTCGCGGAGCGATCTTCATTTCAACTGCAGCGGCTCACGTCGCGAGCGCTCGGGCGGGACGCCCAAGCCACGTTTAGTAGCTCGCTTCGATCGGCCCCTCGTCACTCAGCAGCACCGACAGTTCCGGGTCCTTCAGCAGCCGCTCGATCGCCATCTTTTTCCCATCGACAACAACCGTCTTCTTCACCAGCCGAATCCCATGGCTGTAGTCCGCATAAAAATCGCCGTGCCCCGTATAAAGCGGCTGGATCGGCTTGCCGTCGGGCTTGTGCCAGCCGTAAATCGCGACCTTGTTCGGCTTCTCTTTGAGCTTGTTGGAGATGACGACATCCTTCTTGTCACCCGCGATGAGCAGCCCGAGCGGTTTGCCCGCGCGCTGCTCTGCGATGATCGCGTTGTGCTGCACGAACGTCCGCACCGCCTCGCGCTGCTCGGTCAGCGGCTTGGGTTCCAGCTTCACCTCCGCCGCCGCGTAGATGTCGTTGACCATCTTCCGCGTCGGCAGCGTGCAGCCGAAGGCGTCGGCGATCTGCTTGGCGCTGATCGGCGTCATCGGCATGCGCACGAAATCCTGATCGCTGCCGACCGCGAGGTAATCGGGGATCACCTCGAACACGCACTCGTGCCCGTTCGCCTTGGCCGTCACCTGGCAGAACTTTCGCTCAAAGTCCGGAAGGTTTCCCTTGACGATCTCCGCGACGATCGCCGCCTCGCGCGCCTTGGGGGGAAGATCCGCGATCGTCTCGCAGAACATTTTCCCGCCCATCGCATTCGCCGGTCGCGGCGGAATTCCGGAAACGACTGCGCGGCTCGTTGCCGGCGCCGTCGCCGGCGCCGAATGCGGCAGCGGCGCGATGAAATCGGAATACGCGCGATCGCCCCAGAATCCTTCATCCCACTTGGCATACAGCGGCGTGTCCCACGTCATCGCCTCCAGCAGACCGTTGCGCTCGACCAGCACCGTGTGCAGGATCTTCCCGTCGGGATTGGTGTGCAGCAGGAAGTGAATCTGCCCGCTCATCCCGCAATATTCCAGGAACGGCCCGCGGTTCCCTTGCGTCAGCCGCGATTCCTCGTGCGAATTGAAGAATTCGATCATTTTGCCCGAGCGGTAAAACGTCCCGCCCGTCTCGCTGACGAACGGCTTGCCGTTGAGCGTCGCTTTGCGATCGTTGTAGGCGATGACGATGAGGTGGCGTTTCGGATCGCCGTTGAGCCACGCGAGAAGCTTGTCGCCGTGGTGTTCGTTCTCATTGTCGTAAGCATAGTTCGCGTCGATCCAGGCGATGCGATTCACGTTCTCCGCGATCGAATCGCCGCCGTTGAGATATCCGAAGATGAAGCTGCCTCCGCCGCTATGACCTGCGAGCGCGATTTTGACCGGGCCGGGGACGGCCCGGCTCACCTGGTCCACGATCTCGCGGATGGTTTTCCCGTTCGCATCACCATGTTCCTTCCTCCATAAGGGCCAGCTCTTCTTGTCCGCCTCCAGGCACGCGACGACGACGTTCTCCTCGCGATCGATCCGCCGGAGCTTGCGCGTCTGCGCGGCGATGTGCTGGATGTCGTAGTGCCAGTCCATTCCCGGCTCGAGCCTCGCGCCCAGCGTCTGCTCGATCGTGTTGCCGTTGGGATCGGCGAAGAGGATCAGTTGCGTCGGCTTCTTCGCGTCGAAGTCGCCGGGTTGATTGATGACGATCCGCGCCTCGTGAATCCGCATCTCGCGCGCCGTCTCCGGCTCGATCGCAAGAGCAGACGTGCAACACAGCCACAGCCCCACCACCACCGCCGCCGCCACCCGAAGCAGTTCGCGCATGTTTCGATTATATTGAATTGTCATGGCAACGCTGTCGTACCGCACCGCGGGAGAATCCCACGGCAAAGCGCTCATCACTCTCGTCGAAGGCCTGCCCGCGGGCATTCCGGTCGATAAAGACCTGATCGACCGCGAGCTCCTCCGCCGACAGGGCGGCTACGGTCGCGGCGGACGACAGAAGATCGAAACCGACAAAATCGAATTCCTCACCGGCGTGCGCATGGGCCACACCATCGCGTCGCCGGTCACCATGATCATCCCCAACAAGGATTCGCGCCTCGATGATCCGAGCGCTACGCCGCCGCTGCATCGCCCGCGCCCGGGTCACGCGGATCTCGCCGGATCGATCAAATGGCTGACGACCGACTGCCGCGAGACGTTGGAACGCGCGTCCGCGCGCGAGACCGCCGCAAGAGTCGCCGCCGGCGGATTGGCGCGATGCTTCCTGAAACAGTTCGGCATCGAAGTCTTCGGCTTCGTCCGCGCCGTCGGCGGCGCGACGTCAAACGTCGAGGTGACACCAGACAACTGGCGCGAGTTGCTCAAGACGCGTGACGCGTCCGAGGTTTACGCGCTCGACGCGGCATCCGACGCCGCGATGAAGGACTTCATCAACGACCAGAAGATGGCCAAGGACACCGCCGGCGGCATCGTCGAAGCGCACGTCTTCGGCTGCCCCGTCGGCATCGGAAGCTGCATGACCTGGGACGGCCGGCTCGACTCGCGCATCGCCGCGGCGGTCGTCGGCATCCAGGCATTCAAGGGCGTCGAGTTCGGCCTGGGCTTCGAAGCGGCACGCCGACCGGGATCGAAAGTTCACGACGAGATCGGCTTTGACCCGTCACAAAAGGGCTCGCCGTCGCTCGGCTTCGTCCGAGGATCGAACAACGCCGGCGGCCTAGAAGGTGGAATGACGAACGGCAAGCCGATCGTCGTCCGCGGCGCGATGAAACCGATCTCCACGCTCGGCAAACCGCTCAAGAGTGTCGATCTCAACACGAAAGAGACGGCGGAAGCCGGCTGGGAGCGAAGCGACATCAGCGCCATCAGCGCCGCCAGCGTCGTGATGGAGAACGTGATCACGTTCGAAATCGCCCGCGCGTTCCTGGAAAAGTTCGGCGGTGATTCGATGACCGAGGTCCGCGCCAACTACGACAACTTCCTCGCGACCGCGCGGAAGCTTCCGCTGTAATCACGCGCGCGGAGGGGTGGGAATGCTCGCGGAATAGCTCGTCCCACGCCAGGCGATCTTTCCCGTCCGACACGCGCGGACCGCGAACGCGTACAGCGCCAGCAGCACTCCCCCACCGATTGGAAACGCTAGGGAGTAACGGCGCGAATTTCCCGAGAGTCGATAAATCACCGTCAACACGATCGTGAGGATCGCAAGATGCGCCGCGCCTGCGATGATCCACTTCGGGTCATGATGTATCGCCAAGATGCAGGCGCCCGCGATGAGCGCCGGATAGACGAGCAACCCGCTCACGACGAACAGCATCGCAAGGATGATTCGCGCGGGCGCGCGATTGCTCACACCGCTGAAGATCCGCGCCCACCCGTTGAAGATCTGCCGAAACGTGGTGTGCATCCGCGTGGAAGCGAAGTCGCGACCGAAGAACAACCGCGTGACGAAGCCCTTCGACTTCATCAATCGCATTAGTGCCACGTCCTCGACGATGTTGTCCTTCACCGCCGCGTGACCGCCGACGCTTTCGTAAACGCTACGCTTGATGAGGAAGAACTGCCCGTTGGCGAACGCCATCGACTTGCGGTTGTCATCGTTGGTCAGCGACATCAGCGTCATCGCGCCGACGCTGGCCGCACAGAGCGGGAGAATGAGCGTCTCCCAGAAGCCGTGACATTCGAGACGCGTCATCAGGCTGACGACGTCGTACTGCCGGCCGAGGGCGAGCCCCATTGCGCCGGTCAGCGCGTCCGGCTCGACCTTCACGTCGGAATCGACGAAGAGAATCCACTCACCGTCTGCGTGAGCGGCCGCCGTCTGCAGCGCGTTGCATTTGCCCAGCCACCCTGCGGGCAAGCCGCCCTGCGGGATGTGCATCGCTTTGAATTTTTCCGCGTATTTCGCCGCGTATTCGTCGAAGATCGCACCGGTGGAGTCAGTGCTCCGGTCGTCAATCGCGACGACGTTGAAGCTCGGATAATCGAGAGCCAGCACGCGATCAAGGCACTCGCGCACCGCTTCGCCCTCATCCTTCGCCGGGATGAGCACCGTCACGCTCGGCGGGTTTGCGAGCGGCGCGATCGGACGGCGCAGCTTGTTCATCCGCGCGTGCGCCATTGAAATCGACAGACCGAACAGCGCCCACAGCACCGGTCCGATCAGGATGTAGACGAGAAGCGTGATCGTCATCCGCGCACGACACTACAAAACGAAAGCCCGCGGATTGCAATCCGCGGGCTTTCTTGAACTGGCAATCAAACTCTGAATCAGACCTGCTGCAACGCGAGTTTCTCCGCAGCAGCCGCTTGTTTCGCAGCGAAGTACTTCTTGGCTTCACCGACGAGGTAGAAGCTGCCGGTGATGCAGATGAGATCTTCTTTGCTCACCGCGCGGTTCGCGATCGCCAGCGCCTCATCGAGCGAGCCCGCGACCTGCGCCATCTTTCCGTAGAGCTCCGTGTACTGCGCCGCCAGCTCGGCGGGGTTGGACGTGCGGATGTTATCTACGGCGGTGAAGATCACCTTGTCGGCGCCGCCGGTGATCTTCTCGAGCATGCCGGTGACGTCCTTGTCGGCGCAGCACCCGAAGATCAGCACCATGCTGTCGTAGGGCACATGCTGGCCGATCGCGCGCATGAATGCGTCGATGCGGGCGGCGTTGTGCGCGCCGTCGACGATCACGCGCGGGTTGGTCGCGATCTGCTCCATCCGCCCGGGCATCTGGAGTTTGTTCAACCCTTCCATCGCCTTCATGTCATTGATGACGAAGCCGCGGCCTTTGAGCTTGTCGATGATCGACAGCGCCAGCCCGCAGTTGATCGCCTGGTGCTCGCCGACGAGGGGAACAGCCAGGTGCTCGAACTTCGTGTTCGCGGTCGTGAGGCAGACGCGATTGTGCGGGCCGAGCATGCGGCTCGATTCGAACCGATAGCTGAACTCGATCTGCTTCCCGACGATCTCCAGCGGCGCGCCGGCCTTCTCGGCACACGCCTTGAGCGCGGCCTCGGCTTCCGGGTCCTGCATGACCGACAATGCCGGGATGTTGTGCTTGAAGATCCCGCCCTTCTCGGTGGCGATCTTGCCCAGCGTGTTCCCGAGCTGGGCCATGTGGTCTTTGCTGATCGAGGTGATCGCCGTCACCTCCGGCTTGATCACGTTGGTGCTGTCCAGGCGTCCGCCCAGGCCCGTCTCGATGACGGCGATCTGCACGCCCTGCTCGGCGAAGTACTTGAGGGCGATGGCGGTGAGCACGTCGAAGTAGGTCGGCGTGGGCTTCACCCGCGCGACGATCGGCTCGACCATCCGCACGAGCCGCGCAAAATCCGCCGTCGGGATCATGACGCCGTTGATCTGAATGCGCTCGCGAATATCAACGAGGTGCGGACTGGTATAGAGCCCGACCTTGTAGCCGCATGCCTGCAGCATCGCCGCGACCATCGCGCAAGTGCTGCCCTTTCCTTTAGTTCCGGCGACGTGGACGCTCTTAAAATGCTCCTGCGGATTGCCCAGCTTTTTGAGCAACGTCCGCATTCGCTCGAGGTCGAAGTTCTGGCTGGTGTAGCGGACGATCCGCAGCCGTTCGTAATCGGTGAGCGAGCCGAGGTAGCGGAGCGCCCGATTGAACGTGCTGGCACCCGCCGAGGCTGGCTTTAACTCCGGAGCGAGCTTAGCCTTATGATTCGAGCCGGCACGCGTCGAGCCCCGCTTGGCTTGCTTGTGGGCTGCCACGACAACGGTCCGCCGGCGGGGCGTACGACGCTTCACCTTCGCTCGAATTGCCATAGACGAGAAAGTTTATCAGTTTGAACGTTCGACTTCAAATTTCGGCTATAAGCATCGACAGGATCGAAAGTTGGGAGAAGTAAGCACTTACGAGCAGAACGACGTGAAACCGCGGGTGCGCCAAACGAGCGCAAAACTCGCGCCGCTGCTGCTGATTCTCATCCTCGTTGTCGGCTCCTTGCTGAGAATCGGCGGGATCGGCGCGGAGAGCCTCTGGTACGACGAGACACTGACCGCAGCGACGGCGCGGGCACCGCTCTCGCACGTCTGCAGCGAAGTCCGCTCGCGCGAAAACGCGCCGCCGCTTTACTTCGTGGTGATCAATGTTTGGTCGAAGGTTTTTGGCCCGTCGGATATATCGCTGCGCCTTCCGTCGGCGCTGTTCGGGATCGCGACGGTCGCTCTGCTCCATCGCTTGGGACTAGAACTGTTCGATGACGACGTGCCTATTCCCCGTGGCTCGGGCGCCTCGCCCGAGCATTCGCGGCAAGAGCCGCTTCGCGGAATCGCTTGGGCGAGGCGCCCAAGCCACGTGAAGGGAGAAGCGATTGCACTCACCGCCGCCGCGCTGCTCGCGGTCTCGCCCATCCACATCGCATACTCGCAGGAAGCCCGCTCGTACGCGATGCTCGTCTTGCTGCTCCTGCTGTGTACGTGGTCCTTCACGCGACTGCTGAAGACCGGATCGACGCAATTCCAACTCGCCTACGTCCTCACCGCCGCCACGTCGCTCTACACCCACACCTTCGCCGCCTTCACGTTGCTCGCGCTGAACGCGTACTACCTCTACCTCCTCCTCCACAAGCTCCCCCGCGCCGTAAATCTCCGGCCCTGGATCGTCCTCCAACTCGCAATCCTCCTCCTCTTCGGCCCCTGGCTCCCCGCGACGATCGAGGTCGCCCGGATGGGTTTACCTTGGATGCTCAAACCCACGCCGCTGACGGAGACGATGCAAAGCTACGCCGGCACCGCCGCTGGCGCGATTGTGATGGTCATCCTCATCGCCATCGCCTGCTACCGAGCCCTGCGCGAGCGCGACCATCGCATCGTCCTGCTCCTTTTCCTCGCATTGATCCCGGTCGTCGTCCCGATCGTCTACGGCACGTTCACGCCGCGCTACGGCCTGCCTGCGTTGATCGGCCTGACGCTGCTCGCCGCCTGCGGCGCCGCCTCGCTCGGCCGCCTGGCGTGCGTGGCGATCGTCCTCCTCGCCGCCGGCGGATGGCTCGCCACCTCGTCGTTCGGCCACGCCCGCTACCCGGGCTACACGCACAAGATCGACGTCCGCTCCGCCGCCGATTACGTGCTCGCCCACGCGCGTCAAGGCGACGCCGCCGACGTCAGCCTCTCCCGCCCGATCTGGCATGCCTTCGCCCACTACACACGCGATCACCCGTTGCCGCTGATCGAGAATCTGGAGACGGCGCAGCAGGAAAGAATCTGGCTCGCCGCCCCCATCCGCGACGCCGCGACCGCCGCGCCCGGCTTCGATCGCTACGAGATCCTCTCGGAGCACGCGTGGGACGGCGTCATCCTCTTCGAACTCCGCCGGCGATCGCACTGAAGAGAAGTACATCGGCGACCTTGTCATGCTGAGGTAATCCGAAGCATCTGCATGACCGAAGCCAGATCCTTCGGAGTACCTCAGCATGACATCGCGCGAGTGATGCTCGCGGTTTGAAAGGCCGTCAGCGGTCCACCGCCGCGAGAACGCCAAGAAAACGCGCGATGGCTGGCCTGCTGCGACCATTGGATGCGCGAAGTCGGGTATCGACTGCTGCAAATCGTTCATTTGGTGAAGCTGGGACCGTACTGAACCCTCCCCTTTCCCCGCCGTACCATCTTTTCGGCGTTTCCGGTAGAGTTGCTCGGCTCACACGATGTCTCGCTCCAAAGCCATCAAATCCGTCGCGTTCGTCAGCCTCGGGTGTCCCAAGAACCTCGTGGACAGCGAGCGCATGCTCGGGCTGCTCGCGCAGGACGGGTTGACGCTTACGCCGGACGCTTCGGATGCCGACGCGATCGTCATCAACACTTGCGGGTTTCTCGAAGCGTCGCGCGAAGAGTCGCTGAAGGAAATCCGCGAGGCGCTGGAGCTGAAAAGATCAGGCAAGTGCAAGCGCGTCGTCGTTGCCGGGTGTCTCGTGCAGCGGCACAAGACGAAGCTGCTGGCGGATGTGCCGGGGGTCGATCGGCTCGTCGGCGTGTTCGATCGCGAGCACATCGTCGAAGCGGTTCGCGGGAAGGAGAACCCGCGGCAGGAGCACAGACACTTCTTTGGGAAGTATCATGATCTGTCCCAACGTTTGCGCGATGAACTTGGAGGTTTGGAGATTGGAGGTTTGAAGGAAACTTCACGCCTCAAATCACAAACCTCAAATAACAAATCGAACCGCCTTCCCGTCTTCGAAGACGACCGCGCGCGCCTGCGTCTGACGCCGCGCCACTACGCCTTCCTGCGCATGAGCGAAGGGTGCAACCAGGGCTGCTCGTTCTGCACGATCCCGTCGATCCGCGGGCCGATGCGATCGAAACCGGTCGCGCAGATCCTTCTCGAAGCCAGGGAGCTCGCCGCCGACGGCGCGGTCGAGCTCAACCTCATCGGGCAGGACACGACTTCGTACGGCACCGACATCGGCTACGCCACGGGATTGTCGGGATTGCTCAAGACGCTCGACCGCGAGATGACCGACGTCCACTGGCTGCGGCTGATGTACGCGTATCCTTCCTGCTTCAGCGACGAGATGATCAAGACGATCGCCGACTGCGGGCGCGTCGTGAAATACATCGATATGCCGCTGCAGCACATCAACGATCGCTTGCTCACCTTGATGAAGCGGCGCGTCACGCGAAAAGAGATCGAGACGCTTCTGAACAAGCTGCGCAAATGGGTGCCCGGCATCGCCATCCGCACCACCTTCATCGCCGGCTCACCGACCGAGACCGATGCGGAGCACCAGGAGCTGGTCAAGTTCGTCAAGGACTTCGGCTTCGAGATGATGGGCGTGTTCCCGTTCTCTCAAGAGCGCGGCACGCCGATGGGACGGATGGACGGGCAACTGCCCGACGAGGTGAAACAGGCTCGCGTCGAGGAGCTGATGCTCACGCAGCAGCAGGTCGCCTTCGCCAAGGCCAGGTCGATGGTCGGCAGGACGATCGACGTCCTGATCGACCGTCCCGCCGGGCGCGATGAAAAAGACGGTTCGACTGCGCTCACCGCAGGCGGTTGGGTCGCGCGCTCGCAGTCGCAGGCGCCGGACATCGACTCGGTCGTCTTCCTCAGCGGCGAAGGCCTGCACGCGGGACAGCTCGTTGCGGCGAAGGTGACGGACTTCCAGGCGTACGATCTCGTCGCCGAAGTGCCCAAGACGAAGGCGCGCTCACTCAAAGTCCTTGCATCGCATTCCTAATCGTGGCGTGGGCGTCCCGCCCGCGCGGTCGCGGCTATAGCCGCAAATGCACGGGCGAGACGCCCGTGCCACGTCATGTCGTCGAAATGCCCGCGTCGTAGTGCATCCGCACGATCGGCCGCGTCAGCAGCCACACCAGCAGGAGCGGAAGGAGCATCGACCCGAACAGGCTCGCAAGGTTCAGGAGGAAGTAAATCACTGCGCCGGCGGTACCGAGCTGCGTGATGAAGTTCGCGGTCATGAACGTCGCCATGGTCCGAAGCACCCACGTGAGCAGATGGATGACCACAAGCGCGATGAGGCAGCCGGCGAGCATTGATCGACCGTTGCCTGTGATCCGTCGGCGCATCAGCGCGGTGACCAGGACCAGCGCCGCCGCCGCGTCTCCGGCGAGCTCGATGGCGAGGAATACCGCGTTCCTCGGGTTGGCCAGGTTCAGGCTCACGCCCAGGCTGATGCGGTCCTGCACGGCGGCCATCCCGATCTGGCACGAGGAAACCACCAGTTGAAATGTCGCCAGCGCGACCGCCGCCACCGTGATCGCGCGTGAAAGCACGACCCACAGCTCGCGCGACTCGGTGGCGTAACCGAGCGGCTGCACCGGCAGGGGCGGCGGTTGGATTTCCGTCATGTGTTGATTGGATCAGGCGGTTCGCACGCAAGTCAAACAAAGCGTGGCGCAGCGCGGGCGGCGCTCTCGCGCCGCGCGATGGACAGACCATCAGCGTGACTCAGGCCTTGAGGATCGGCATCGTCGGGAACTGGTTGCCCAGCACCGGCTTGCTCGGCGCGTCCAGCCAGTTCTGCAGCACCGTCGCATAGACGCTGCGGAAGTCGA